>JAKAWN010000081.1 GCA_021827245.1 Acidobacteriota bacterium
GCAAAACCCGGACCCCATCAGCCGAAAGACCTCATGGGCTTTCGGTCCGATCTTGAATATCAGCGTTTCGTCCAAGGGGCCGAGACAATTGATACCGAAATAGAGAATGAAGAGTGTGCCGGAGAGCGCCCATCCCTGCTGGCTGGAACTTGCAACAACAAGTGAAAGTGCCAGGATAACCAGAAGTCCTGACAGAGCCGAGAGCCCCAATTCGCGGGAAAACGGCGCAACAGCCCAAACGTGCCCCCACAAAGCCTGCAACGCCAGCAAGGCCAGCGTGGCGCCCGCAATGCGCAGGGTCAGGCCAAACGCCTTCATTGAACGCTCTTCCACAACTGCGAGGAGGCTGGTGGTGCTGACCAGCCTCCTTGTATCCATCCAGAAATTCCATTTTAAGACACTGGCTTGATTTCGCGAACCCAGATGTTGCGATACCGGACCGCATTGTGATGGTCCTGAAGGCGCAGTGGTCCAACGCTACCTAAGTCCGGGTTATAGCGCGGAATGTCGTGCTCCGTCCCACCGTAGATTTCCGAGTGGTCCTGCACCAGCACGCCGTTCTGGAAAACCGTGACGTAAGGGGGTATCTGAACCTTGCCCCCCTGCCAGACGGCCGGGGTGAAGACGATGTCGTAGGTCTGCCACTCTCCGGGCGGGCGGCACGCGTTTACCAGAGGCGGATGTTCTCCATACACGGCGCCGGCCTGGCCGTCGGGATAGGTGATGTTGTGGAAGCTGTCGAGCACCTGGATTTCATAGAAGTTTTGCAGGAAGACGCCGCTGTTGCCACGTCCCTGGCTGGTTCCGTGCGGCGGGGTCGGCTCACTCCACTCGAGATGAAGCTGGATGGGGCCGAATTTTTCTTTGGTTTCGATGTCACCGGTACCAGGAACCACCTGGAAATAGCCGTTTTCAACTTTCCATGGGGCAGGTCCGCCTTTCGTCGACTGCCACTTCGAAAGGTCTTTGCCATCGAATAAGACGACGGCGTCTGAGGGCGGCTTGCCGGGAACCTGCTGGGTGCTGAATGTGCCGGGAGTAACGATGGGCGGCTGCGGACGGTTCATTTGGTGCACACGCCACTTGCCACCCGGCAACATCGGTACGCTTTCCTGTGCGCTGGATTGTTTCTGAGGCTGGACGTTGGTGTGGCTCTGACAACCAATCAGTCCCGCAACGGCAATGGCGACAAAAAACGCGAGGAGGATGATCGGGTTCTTCTTCATCGTTGAACGCTCCTTATAGTTGTGGGTTGCGATGACTACGCGAGGTATTTTTACCACGATTGGCGAAGAAAATCAGGTGTTGTTTTGAATGATTGGCGAAAAGCAGGATCTTCCGAGAATCACTGGCCGGAAAACAGCGCTGCCCTAAGGCTTAGCTACCGGTCGCGGGCCAACTCCTGGAGCTTGGGATAAAGCAATTCCACCTGGTGGCGGGTTTCTTCGAGGCTGCCGGTGCAATCGATCACAAAATCGGCCCGGCGGCGCTTTTCTTCTGCCCGTAGCTGGCTGGCGATGCGCTGCTCAGCTTCCTGACGGCTGATGCCGGCCTTGGCCGTGAGCCGCTCGATCTGCTGCTCGGGCCGGCACCAGGCCACAATCATCTTCGTGAAACGGCCGCCAATACCCGACTCATAAATGAGCGCGGCATCCACGATGACAACAGCCTGGGGATCCCGAGCGCTGTATTCCAGGGCAAGCTGCTCGACGCGGTCAATGATGCGGCGGTGGGTGATGCGGTTCAGTTGCTGGAGCTTTGCAGGATCGGTGAAAACCAGGGCTCCAAGCCTCCTCCGATCTATCCGGCCGGCAGAGTCGAGAATTTCACGGCCGAAGGCAGCAACAATCTCGGAAAAGGCGGGAGAGGATGGGAGCAGCAACTCGTGGCCGATCTTGTCAGCATCGATGATGTACGCTCCGAGTTCCTGGAACACCGCCGCAACGGTGCTTTTGCCGGAGGCGATGCCGCCTGTCAGTCCAAAGTAGCGCGCGGAAAGAGTCATGAGTTTCTAGGTAAGGTGAATCCCGATAAGAGCGGGTGATTCAGTTCGACTATGCCTTGGCTGTGGCGCGCATTCCCCGGCGAAGCCTCGCGGCCAGAACGGTGTTGGCCATCAGCATGGCGATGGTCAGTGGACCGACGCCTCCAGGAACCGGTGTAAAAGCCCCGGCTTTTTCGCGAGCGTCTTCCGGTTGAACGTCGCCTACCAGCACCCAGCCTTTTGCCTTCAGCTTTTCCAGAGCCGCCGTTGGGTCGTGATAAATCCGCCGCACCTCTTCTTCCTTGGTCAGGCGGTTGATGCCCACGTCGATGACCGTGGCACCAGGCTTGATGAAATCGCCCGTGATGAAAGCCGGTTTGCCCATGGCGGTCACCAGGATGTCGCCTTCGCACGCCACTGCAGGTAAGTTTTGTGTTTCCAGGTGGCAAATGGTGACGGTGGCGTGGTTGTGGAGCAGCAGCATGGCGACGGGCTTGCCGACAATGTCGCTGTGCCCGATCACCACCGCGCGCGAGCCCTTCATCACGATGCCGCTGCGGCGAAGAATCTCAATGATTCCCGCGGGCGTACATGGAACCAGGCCCGGACGGCCTCGAACTAGATTGCCGACGTTCATCGGATGAAAACCGTCAACATCTTTGGCGGGGGTGACCGCTTCAAGCACCACCTTGGAATCAACCTGCGGCGGCAATGGAAGCTGAACAAGAATGCCATCAATCTCGTCACGCGCGTTGAGGTCGTTTACCAGTCCCAGCAGTCGTTCGGTGGTGGTGTCCGCCGGCCATTCGATCTTTTCGCTGTAAAGTCCCATCGATTCGCAGGTCTTCACTTTGTTCCGAACGTAAATCTGTGAGGCGGGATTCTCACCCACCAGCACTGCTGCCAGCCCGGGTGTAACGCCGGTTGCTTTCAACTCGCGGATCTGCGCTCCCAGTTCCCGCATGATTTCGTCACGGATTTTGTTGCCATCGAGAATGCGCGCGGCCACTTCGGCGCCTCCCTGACGCGGAACAAGGTGCCAGTTTAACACAATCGGCCGGAAGCACCCGTCTCGGGCTGGGATCGGCGGAGACCGTTGGTGGCTGCAGCCGTGCCTGGCCCCAAGCGCGGCCGATTTGGAACGCGCTAACCTTTGGACTATAATGCTCTTGCGGTGCGCTTCATTGCCCGCTTGTGTGCTTCCGGATGGTCGAGAATCCGGTGCGCAAATCCAAAGGGACATCCATCGGATGGTGCATTGTGGACAACCCAACTGTGACTTCAGAAATGGAAAAGCGTTCCATGGAAGCAGCTAAGCCCGTGTACGGGATTGCGGAAATCATGAAGTTTCTGCCGCACCGCTACCCGTTCCTCCTCGTGGACCGAATCATTGAACTCGAGTCCGACAAGCGAATCGTGGGGTTGAAGAACGTCACGATCAACGAGCAGTTTTTCCAGGGGCATTTTCCCGGCGCGCCGGTCATGCCCGGCGTGCTGATTATCGAGTCGATGGCGCAGGTGGCCGGCGTCCTGATCTATCGTGACCTGCCGGACAAGGAAAAGAAATTGATCTATTTTACCGGCATCGAGAACGCCAAATTCAGGCGCCCTGTGCTGCCCGGCGACCAACTCCACGTGGAAATGCAGCTTTTGACCCGCCGCAACAATTTCGGCAAAATGCAGGGCCGCGCCACGGTGGACGGCAAAGTGGCGGCGGAGGCTGTAGTTCTGTTCGCGATCGTGGAGAGACCCGGTTCATGAAAGCCCACCCCACAGCGATCATTCATCCCAAAGCCCGGCTTGCCTGCAGCGTCACTGCCGGCCCTTACGCGGTGATCGGGGAAGACGTGGAACTCGGCGAGGATTGCGAGTTGATGTCGCACGTTGTTTTGAAAGGGCCGGCAAAATTCGGCAATGGAAACAGGATTTTCCCGGGCGCCTCGATTGGCCAGGACCCGCAGGACGTCAAGTACAATGGCGCGCGGACGCATCTGGAAATCGGCGATGGCAATACATTCAGGGAATTCGTTACCGTTCACCGGAGCACCTCGACTGACGGGGCAACGCGCATCGGGAGCCACAACCTGCTGATGGCTTACGTTCACATCGCTCATGACTGCCACCTCGGTGATCACATCATCATGTCCAATGGGGCCTCGCTGGCGGGGCATGTCGAGATCGGAGACTATGCGATTGTCGGGGCCTTCTGCGGCATTCACCAGTTTTGCCGCATTGGAGCTTACAGCTTCCTGGGCAGCTACACGATTGTGAACAAGGACATTCTGCCTTACTCAAAGACATCCGCCGACCGGCCCATGGGCGTGTATGGGGCAAACCGGCTGGGACTCGAACGCGTGGGTCTGCCAAAAGAAGACATCGACGAACTGCAGGCAGCTTTCCGGACGCTGTGCCGGTCCAAATTGAATACGACCCAGGCCATCGAGAAGCTGGAAACCGAAGGGATTAAATCCGCCCACGTCAAGGCGCTGGTTGACTTTATCAAGACCTCCGCGCGCGGGGTTGTAAAGTGAAAGACGAGGCCATCAAGAACGGATCTCTTGCCGCCGGCGAAAGTCTGCCCACCCGCCCTGCGGGTGAGCGTTTTGCAATTATCGCGGGCAACGGGCGTTTCCCTTTCCTGGTGCTTGAGGCGGCTCGCGACAGGGGGATCGAGCCGCTGGTGGTGGCGATCAAGGAAGAGGCTCTCCCCGAGCTTGCCAGGAACGCCGGCGAAATTGAATGGCTGAGCCTGGGCGAGGTTGCGCGGCTGCTGGAACTGCTCAGTGCCCGGGGTATCAACAAGGTGGTGCTGGCGGGGCAGGTGAAGCATGTGCAGCTTTTCAGCTCCATCAAGCCCGACGGCGTCGTTGAGCAGACCCTGAACGGGATGGAACGTAAGAATACGGATGCGCTGATCGGAGCCTTTGTTCGCATGCTGGAAAGCCGGGACATCCGGGTAGTGGATTCGACGCTGTTTCTGAAACCTTTGCTGGCTGACGCGGGCCAGATGACCGAACGCGCGCCGGACTCCGGGGAACTCGCTGATATCGTTTACGGAAGGGAAATCGCCAAGAAGATTGCAGGGCTCGACATCGGGCAGACGATTGTCGTGGCTGATCGCGCCTGCGTGGCGATTGAGGCAATGGAAGGCACTGACGCAGTCATCGAACGGGCGGCAACACTGTGTAACGGGAAGCGCCTGGTTGTCGTCAAAGTCAGTAAGCCGCAGCAGGATATGCGGTTTGACGTGCCGGTGGTGGGCGTCAAAACGATCCGCGTGATGAGGCGGTCGAATGTCCAGGCGCTGGCGGTTGACGCCGGAAGGACCTTATTATTCGAGCGGGAGCAGTTGATCAAGGAGGCGAATGAGGCCGGCATCGCCGTTATCGGAATGAAGGATTAATCATTGGCAGCTCGCAGGCGAGGTTTAGACCTGCGGGAGACCGGGGGGCGTATTTCTGAGCTGCATAAAGTGCCCGTCGCCGTTATTGGCGTTGGTGAACACGGCAAGCGGCATGCACACGCGCTCAAGCGCAATAGAGGCGCGGAACTTGTAGGTGTATACGACCAGAACAGGGAACGGGCTGCCATGCTGGCCGCCGAACTCGGGGTCAAGTCGTTCAAAAGCCTGGAAGAGACACTTGGCGGGGTGCAGGCTGTCAGCATCGTGATCCCCACAACGGACCATGCGGCCGTGGCGCGGCTGGCGCTGAAGGCGGGAAATGACGTTTTGCTTGAAAAGCCAATTGCGCGTACACTAAATGAAGCCGATGATTTGATCGATCTTGCAGACCGTACTGGGCGCATTCTTCAGGTAGGTCATCTTGAACGTTTCAACCCGGGAGTGGTCGCCGCCAAGGCTATAACGCGCCAGCCCCTTTTCTTTGAGATCCATCGGTTGGGAGTGTTCAGCCCCCGCAGCCTGGACGTGGACGTGGTATTTGATCTCATGATCCATGATCTCGACCTGGTCCTCTGGATGACAGGCGCTGAGACTCGCGAGGTGCGCGCCGTGGGCTTGCCGGTGCTGACCGATCGGGTTGACATTGCCAATGCTCGCGTCGAATTTGAAAACGGGGCGGTGGCAAATTTTACGGCGAGCCGCGTGAGTACTGAAAAGGTCAGGAAATTTCGCTACTTTCAGCCTCATGAATACATTTCCATCGATTTCTCCAGGCGTGACGCTCTGCTGCTGAACGTCGATCATGGAGGCGCCCATCCCAGCATCGCTTTCCGCAAGCTGGATGTTCAAAACACGGATCCGCTGGAAGCCGAACTCGATTCCTTTGTAGATTGTGTCAAAACAAGACGCCCTCCCCTGGTTGGCGGGCGGGAAGGACGCCGGGCATTGGCATTAGCCGAGAAGGTCATGTTTTGCATCGAAGAACATGCAAGCCATGTAAACGTGTCTTTGACACGCCCGGCAGGTCACAGCGGCGAATTGTAATTCCGGCCCGGTTTTTGCCGGACCTCAAGGTTCAGATTTTCAGTTATGAGCATCCAACCCGAGTTTCGGCTCCTGGTCGACCTTGAGACGGAAGTCGCGCGCTGGCGCCGCCGAACCTACTTCCTGGCTGCAGTCTTTCTCCAGGTCCTGGGTATTCTTCTCCTGATGTTTACGCCTCATCTTTTCGAGCGGTTAATAGGCGAAACAGCAGTTGTGGTTCAGCCCAAGCCCAAACAGGAGGAAACGCTGCTCTATTTTCCTCCGGACCTCTTGCGCTCCCGAAAGACCCCTCCGAAGACGAACATTCTTTCAAACAAGAACCGCATCGCGCAAGGCAAGTCTCCCAAGGTTAATAAGAATGGGTTGAGCATGCCCTATATCCGCGGAAATAGCCGATTCCCTGATATTGCCGGTGGTCACCACGCTCCAGCGCCGCCACCCAGGCCGCCTGCTCCCAAGCCGGGCCCCAAGGAGATGGCCCAGGCTGCCAAACCCACACCTCCGACCCCTCCGCCGCCGAAGAAGGAAACTCAGGAGGAGGCTCAGCTTCGATTAAACAACGTCAAGCCTCCTAACCTGAGTGGCGTCCCGAACATAAGAGTTCCGGTTTCTACTCCCGGCCAGGCCATCCAGCAATCACTTCAGGCTGTCATCCAGAACCCGAACGGCCCGGGTTCTTATGGGCCGGGCAATTCACTCGACCAGTTCCAGAATATCAATCCAAATTTCTCGACCGCTGGCCCCATCATCCTTTCCAACACGCGGGGAGTGAATTTCGGACCCTACCTGGCGCGCGTTGTCTACATTGTCAGGCAAAATTGGTACGCAATGATTCCGGAATCGGCGCGGTTGGGAGAAAAAGGACGTGTGGCCCTGGTATTTGAGATCATCAAGAATGGTTCGGTGCCCGAGCTTCGCCTGCTGGCATCCTCAGGGGCTCCAGCTCTGGACCAGGCTGCGATGGCTTCCATTCGCGCTTCTAATCCCTTCCCGCCTCTCCCTCGGCAGTTTACCGGCAATCATCTGGTGCTGGAATTCATCTATTTCTACAACATGGGTGTGAGCCAGAACTATTGAACGGTTCAAATGGGTCGGATAAAATCGAATCTGGGCAATTCGCAGGATCGAGCGGCAATCTCTTGCGAAACGGCCCTCGGATTTCTCGCGACGTTTGAGCGGAGCGGGCCTATCATCGCCTAATGGAGCGTCCTTCAAGGCTGCAATTGCTTGGTGCTTTCCTGTTGCTCGCCCTAATTCTGTGCATTTTACTCGGCAGTTATCTGCACCTGGTATGGTTGATGCGATAGGCGGAGATTATCCTCTGATTATCATCGCCGGACCAACGGCCGCCGGTAAGTCGGCCCTGGCCCTCCGCCTGGCTGAGCGCCTGGGCGGCGAGGTGGTCAATTACGATTCGGTGCAGTTCTATCGCGGCTTTGATATCGGCACGGGTAAACTTCTACTCGACAGTCGCAAAGGTATTCCGCACCATCTTCTGGACTGCCTCGACCCCGCTCAGCCCTTTACGGCAGGCGATTTCCGCCGGGAAGCGGTGAAAGTGATCGAGGGGATTCGCGATCGCGAAAATCTGCCTATTCTCGCAGGAGGAACGGGACTTTACCTGCGAGCGCTTCTGCTGGGGTTGTTCGAGGGGCCACCCCGTTCGGAAGTATTGCGGGCGGAGTTGCGTTCCCTTGCGGAACGCCGTGGCCGCGAGTTTGTCCACCGGCTGCTCGCGCGCCTTGACCCTGCTTCGGCCGGGCGCGTTGATCCGCACGACCTGCAGAAGGTGATCCGGGCGGTTGAAGTCTGCGTGCTTTCCAGGCAGGCGATTTCGGAATTGCAGGCAAGGGGACGCGAGGGGTTGCTTGGATACCGATGCTTCAAGATCGGGCTTGACCCTGCCCGCGATGAACTTTACGCCCGGATCAACCGCCGGACGGAGCAGATGTTTGACACAGGGATTGAGGAAGAAACACGCCGCATGCTGATGCGGTCCGACGCTCCGGCAATCAAGGCTTTGGGCTCGCTGGGCTACCGGCAAGCTGCGGCTGCCTTGAGGGGGGAGATCACGCGGGAAGAAGCGGTTCGCGACACCCAGACGGCCACGCGGCATTATGCCAAGCGGCAAATGACCTGGTTCCGGAAAGAACCGGGCATGAACTGGTTTTCAGGATTTGGCGACGATCCAAAGCTTCAACATGAAGTTTTTGACGCGACCAGGGGTTGGCTGGCATCCAAATTAAGTCGAGCTTCCTCCTCGACAAAGACTGTATGCTTGTAGGTAGGAGGCAGTATGGGTCAGACTGCACCGATGGTAAACAGGATTGCTATGGAAAAACAACAAAACATACAGGATGGTTTCTTGAATTCTTTGCGCAAGGAAAAAGCGCTTGTCACCATCTATCTGATGAGTGGCGTTAAATTGACGGGGCGAATTCGCAGCTTCGATAAATTCGCTGTTATCCTGGACAGCAACGGCATGGAGCAACTGATTTTCAAGCACGCCATTTCGACTGTACTTCTAAATCGGGCAAACCATGTCGCTTCTTCATCGGCATCACCGGGAGGTTAGTTGGATACTCGCCTGCAGCAAGTTTCTGAGAAAGCCTATCTGGTGGGATGGGTCCAGACACAACGAGGGAGAATCATCGCTGACTACGATCCCGAGGAAAGTCTGGAAGAATTGCACGAACTGGCTACCAGCGCGGGAGCCAGGGTGGTTGGATCGGTGCTGCAGCGGTCGCCGGAAGGTGACGCGGCCACCCTGGTGGGGCGCGGAAAGACCCATGAGATTTGCGCCGAGGCCCGCGCCGCTCACGCCGACGTCATTATCTTCGATCACGACCTGACCCCGACACAACTTCGCAACCTGGAATCGGCGCTTCATTCCAAGGTTATTGACCGCACTCAACTGATCCTCGACATTTTTGCCCGGCGCGCGCGCAGCCGCGAAGGACAGTTGCAGGTGGAACTCGCCCAGTTGACCTATCTCTTGCCCCGCCTCTCCGGCCACGGCACGCACCTTTCGCGGCTGGGCGGCGGCATTGGAACAAGGGGACCCGGCGAACAACAACTGGAATTTGACCGGCGGCGGATTCGTGCTCGGATTCAACGGCTGGAGCGGGGAATTGATAAGGTGCGCTCTGAGCGTTCCCTCCATCGCGCCCACCGCCGCGAGCAGGGATTGTTTACCGTAGCCTTGGTGGGTTATACCAACGCCGGGAAATCAACCCTGTTCAATGCGCTGGCTCGTGCCCAGGTCTCAACTTCGAACCGCCTTTTCGCGACGCTCGATCCCACCGTGCGCGCCATACAGCTTCCCTCTCACCGGCAAGTGCTTCTGTCCGATACGGTGGGATTCATTCGCAAGCTGCCGCCGCACCTTGTGGCCGCCTTCCAGGCCACACTCGAAGAACTCGAGGGAGCCAGTTTGCTGCTTCAGGTGATGGACGCCTCTCATTCGCAATGGCACCAACATGAAGCCACAGTCGAGCGCCTGCTTGAAACCATGGGGCTCATCGGGACACCCCGTCTCCTCGTTTGGAACAAGATCGACCTGCTGGACGCCGCTTCTCGGGCGCGGCTGCCCAGTGGCCCCACACATCTGGCCACTTCCGCCGTTACAGGAGAAGGCTTCCCGGCTTTGCTCGAAGCTGTTGACCGGGCACTGGAGGAAGACCCCATCGTCGAAAGGGAGTTTGAGTTCTCAGCCGGCGATGGTGAACGCTTAGCGCTTCTTCATCGGGCCGGCAACGTCCTTTCCACTCAATACAAAGATAACCGTGTTACTGTTCGGGCACGGCTGGCAAAATCACTCCAGCAACGGCTGGAAGAGGAGAACAATGTCCGACCAAATCTACTGGTGCGCCAATAAGTTCCTTTATTTTGCGTGGGTTTGAAACCTGTGGAAAAAACTGTGGAAAACTGCTCATCCTTGACTGCAACTCCCTTTGTTCTCAACAGGCTCCCGATAGGATTGTTTTTCACGGTATTTTGCTTCTCCTGTTTTTTCAATAACTTAAGTAACGGCTAATGAGGAATTTCTTGATTGATCTCGAAGTTTCACGGCTTGGAAGAGTCAGCAGCGGTCTCTGGAGTTTTGCACAAATATGGGGCTCATGCCTTCTATGGAGTTGTAGCCTGCCACCCTTGGCGTTTGCTCGTTAAGTCAATCTGTTCAGAGTATAGGCTCGTTCCATAGCCGTAGCCTGCTTGCCGTTCTGGCAGGTTCCAGCGGCCCATGATGCGGGAATCGTGCCCAGACTGAGCGACGGCAATGTTCGGCGCCTTTCCGGTGCAGTGGTGCGAGTCCCCGCTGCACCTCGCGATGCGGCTCTTTTGCTGAGCCGGAATGTTAATTCACTATGTTGATTCCTGGTGCTCGTGGGCGATCATGACGTGCTACTTTCGGGAATCAATCACGGATTAAGATCTGCCGTTCAGTGAGATTTCTTTGAATTTAAATCCCACGGGGAGGAAGTCCGAAAAAACTTTCGCAAGATTCGGTGGAGTTGCGTTGACACCCCGCATCGCGTTGGCTATAGTGGTGTGTGTCGGTAGGGCTCCCTGCTGAAAGCCGCGAAGCGCGCCGGCGAGTGCGTCTTTCTTCCGCGAAATTGCGCTGGGGATGAAAACTCCAATTGATATGAATCTTCCCCTTTCACTGACGGTCCTTCGGATCTTTTTTGTTCCCCTCATCGTTGTACTGATGCTGACGAAGGGAAACAACATGGATCTGCTGGCCGTCGCAGTTTTTCTGCTGGCATCGGCAACTGACCTGCTGGACGGATACCTGGCGCGGAAACGTGGCCAGGTGACGGCGCTGGGAATCCTGCTGGACCCGCTTGCCGATAAGCTGCTGACGGCTTCAGCCTTCATTTCTTTGGTCTGGCTGCACCTGGTTCCGGCGTGGATGGTGGTCATCATCGTAGGGCGCGAACTGGCAGTCACGGGGCTCCGGTCCATCGCCTCGGCGCAGGGATTTTTGCTTCAGGCATCCGAACTCGGCAAGACGAAGATGGTCTTGCAGGTGGCGGCCATCAGCGTGATTACGCTTGAGCCGCGGTTTCCGTCCGTCCTGTTTGGCGGCATGCTGCTGCTTTGGGCGGTGGTAGTGTTTGCCATCGTTTCAGGCACGCAATATTTCTGGGATTTCCGCAGGAAAATGGAAGATCGTATCAAACACGAGATCCCCGGCCACCTCGTCGTGATCCAGGGCGGAAAGGATAAAGAGGGCGAGAAAGATGCCGCTGCTCACTGAAGAGGAACGTAAGACTCTGCTTGCGTTGGCGCGGCACGCACTGGAAGAAGGCGTTTCGGGGTCAGGTCGCCCAAAGCAAGTTGAGGAACCACCATCCGCCCTCTTGGAGGCACGGGGAGCTTTTGTTACTCTGCGCAGACACGGCCAGCTCCGGGGCTGCATTGGGTATGTGCAAACCTCGGAACCTCTGTACAAGACAGTTCAGGAATGCGCAGTGGCTGCGGCGCTTTCCGATCCCCGATTCGTTCCCGTTACCGCCGAAGAAGTTCCCGAGCTGCATATCGAAATTTCAGTGCTCGGCCAGCCCGCGGAGATTGCTCCCGAGCAGATCATCATCGGCGAGCATGGCCTGATCATAACCCAGGGCCGACGCCGTGGGTTGCTTTTGCCTCAGGTTCCAACCACATGGAACTGGGACCGCGAACAATTTCTGGAAGAAACCTGCCTCAAAGCAGGTTTGCCTAGAGACGCATGGTTGCACGGCGCCCGGATCGAGGCTTTTACCGCCGAGGTTTTTGAAGAACCGGCTGAACCCTCCGTTCCACCAGCATCCCAGGGCACCATTCCCCACGTTACGCCAAACTGAGTGGGCGATCTGCCCGAACAATTTTGAGATCTATTTTCGAGCATCCCAATTTTCGCGGCGGATTGCGCCATAAATTCAACTGCCCGCCCAGTTCCACCTTTGCTCCCTCACGCAAAACCGGCATTGACGCCGCCCCGTGGGGTGCATAATGCCTGCAAACCATGGCGCTTCAAGAGGAGGCGCGACTCCGCGCTTATGCGGTCATCCCGCGCCTGGGGGCAGGGGGTACGGGAGAGGTTTATCACGCCCTGACGTGAAACTCGAGCGGGACGATGTCCCAGGAATTCTCGTGGCGCTGAAGTTGGTATTCCGTGTTCAGGCCCGTATTGACGATTTCGTGCGTGTTATACTCATTAAATCGTGATCAGGGGCTGTTTCTGGACATTACTATTGGCGTTCTGCCTTTGGATTCCTTTCCACACGTCCGTGTTGGCTAGGGGAGGGATGTCCGGGTGCCGCTCTACATGCACCTGCGGTTGCTGCATGCATGGTGGGACGTGCCCGACGATGATGGGAAAGGTCGCCCGCGGGAAATCGTGCTCCTCACAACCATCCAGAACTGGGCAATCCAAGTCCCGCGTTGTCTGCACGTGTTCAGTGTCTCAGCCTAGCGGTGCTCTCACGTTTACACACACGGATCTTATTTTTGGCCGACCGGCCTATCGGCCATTTTCCAAACCTTCCTTGTCGATATACCATGCCAGCAAGGACTCTGTGACGGCGCCCGTCATCGACGCTAGTCTCCCTGATCCGCCTCCGAAAGCCTTCTCCAGCTAATCATGAATTTCAAATCTCCTCGCCCGGCGGTACGGCTGTAAGGCACGAGGGTCTGCAACCATACGTGCCTGCCCTCTCGTGCCACCGCGCGGTACGCGCGGGGTGGATTTGTCTTTGCTTTTTCGGAGGAGGGCTTTCATGAAGTTCGCCCGGATTTTATTGTTGCCTGTCCTGGCCCTTTCTATTGTCGGGGTGACATTCGCAACCATTTTCGGCAACGTGCGAGGCATCGTCCACGATCCGCAACACCGGCCGATTCAGAGCGCTGAAGTGACGCTTTACGCCAGAGGCTCTGCATTGTTCAAGACCCTTCGTACGAATGCCAACGGCGAATTCGAATTCAACGCAGTTCCCGCGGGCAGCTATACGCTGACGGTGAGGGTGGCCGGATTCCAGTCGGCCGAGGAATCCATCGCGGTGAGCTCGGGTAGCGCTCCGATTCTTCATTTTGCGCTCGAGATCGCGGCAGCAAAGCAGAGCGTCCGCGTGTCGGCCGCGCCCGGAATCATCAACACCCAGGCTTCCTCCGCCGAAACCACGGTTGACAGCCAGCAGATCGCCCGAACTCCCGGCGCCGACCGTGCGAATAGCCTGGCGATGATCACCGATTACGTTCCTGGAGCGTACATGGTCCATGACCAGCTCCATGTGCGCGGGGGACATCAGGTGACCTGGGAAGTGGACGGAGTTCCTGTTCCCAACACGAACATTGCCAGCAACGTGGGCCCGCAGTTTGATCCCCAAAACGTGGATTACATCGAGATGAAGACAGGCGGCTATTCCTCCGAATACGGTGACCGCACCTACGGCGTTTTCAATGTGATTCCGCGCACGGGCTTCGAGTACAACAACCAGGGAGAGCTGGTAGCAAGCTACGGCAGCTTCAACCAGACGAACGATCAGTTGAGTTTTGGCAGCCACACCGACCGCTTCGCTTATTTCGGCAGCTTTGAAGGCAACCGTTCCGATCTTGGCCTGATGACCCCCGTCCCTCAGGTGATCCACGACATGGACAGCGGCCTGGGCGGATTCGGCACGCTGATTTTCAACGCTACGCCAAACGATCAGTTACGGCTGGTGGCTTCCGCGCGCGGCGACCATTTCCAGATTCCCAACACGCCTGACCAGCAGGCTGCGGGCATCCGTGATCTCGACCTCGAGCAGGACCGCTTTGTAAACTTTTCCTGGGTTCACACTTTCGGCCCCGGAATGCTGCTGACTGTTTCTCCCTTCTATCATTTGAACCGGGCAAATTTTGTGGGCGGTCCCAATGACACTCCTTTCATTCTTAACGACAATCGCGGCTCGCGTTACCTCGGCGGGCAGGTGACTCTGGGCGTGGTGAAGGGAAAACACAATGCGCAGTTTGGATTGGAAGCCTTCAATCAGAATGATGACACTTTCTTTGGCCTCAGATCCGCCGAGCTTGCCGGCCAGCCGCCCATCCAGCAGCGTTACAAGCCTTCCGGCAACCTGGAAGCAGGATTTTTCCAGGACCAATACCAGGTGACTTCCTGGCTGTCGCTCAACGGTGGCCTGCGGCTCACGCGCTATGACGGGCTGCTCCAGGAAAATGGAGTCGATCCGCGCATCGGAGCTGCCATCCGCCTGCCCCGGCTGGGGTGGGTTCTTCGCGGTTTTTACGGGCGATACTTTCAGCCGCCGCCCCTCGACACGTTTTCCGGGCCCCTGGAACAGTTCGCACTCCAGCAGGGGGTGACATTCCTTCCTCTCCACGCCGAGCGCGATGAGCAGTACCAGGTGGGCATCGCAATTCCGTATCACAGGTGGGTGCTCAATTCGGACGTCTTTCGCACGCATGCCCGCAACTTTTTTGATCACGATGAGATTGGCAACTCGAACATCTTTTTGCCGCTCACCATTCAGGGAGTTCGGATTCAGGGCTGGGAGGCTACGCTACGTTCGCCCCAGGTCCTGCGCCACGCACGAATCCACCTGGCGTGGTCGCACCAGTTCGTCCAGGGGTTTGGCGCCGTCACGGGCGGCCTCACCGATTTCGCCCCGCCGCCGGTCGGTTTCTTTTATCTCGACCACGACCAGCGCAATACGCTGAGCACCGTGATCACCAGCACGCTGCCCGGCAGCGCGTGGGCCACCACCACCGTCGAATACGGCTCGGGCTTCCTGAACGGCGACGGCCCGGCGCATCTGCCGCCGCACACCACCGTGGGCCTTTCCCTTGGCAAGACGTTCGGCGAAGACTGGTCGCTGGCCGTGAACGCCCTCAACGTCGCGAATCGGCGCTACCTGCTCGACAACAGCAACACCTTCGGCGGAACGCATTACGTGAATCCCCGGGAGGTTTACGTCGAGATGCGTTACCGCTTCCACTTCTGACAGATTTCCCAAAGAGATTTGACACCAAGCCGGAAGTATGGGACATTCCCCCGTTGATGGGAGCGGCGAATGTTCCTTGAAATCGAAGCCGGACTGTCTGTTCTCGCTGTCGCCCTGGCCTTCACAGTTCCGAATCTTGGCTCGCACTGGTTTGAGGCCATCGAGCGGAGCTTTGGCAGGCTGGCGCATCGCCGCATGCTTTCAGTCCTCGTTGTCGGGTTGACCGCGCTCGCGCTCCGCGCCGCCCTGCTGCCCATCCTGCCCATCCCTCATCCGCTGATTCAGGACGAGTTTGCTCAACTGCTCGGCGCAGATACATTTGCTCACGGGCGCCTCACCAACCCAACTCCGCCGATGTGGATGCACTTCGAAAGCCTGATGATCATCATGAAGCCCACCTACAACTCCAAGTACCCGCCAGCGCCGAGCCTTTTCATGGCTGCGGGGCAGGTGCTCATGGGCCATCCGTTCTGGGGCGTGTGGCTGAGTCTGGGTCTAATGTGCGCTGCCATCTGCTGGATGCTGCAGCCCTGGGTCGGCGAAGGTTGGGCATTGCTTGGCGGATTCCTTGCCGTCGCGCGCATTGCAGCTTTCAGCTACTGGGCGGACAGTTATTGGGGCGGAGCGGTGGCGGCCTTGGGAGGAGCGCTGGTGTTGGGGGCGCTGCCTCGCCTCAAGCAGGAGCATCGCGCGCGGAATGCCGTGCTGATGGGCCTCGGTCTGGCCATCCTGGCCAACAGCCGGCCGTATGAGGGGCTTGTCCTCAGCCTGCCGGTTGCCGTGGCCCTCTTCGCGTGGATGATGGGCAAGCATCGGCCGGCCTTTTCTGTCTCGCTGCCCCAGGTCGTTTTACCGCTCTGCCTGCTGATGGGCCTTACAGCAGCAGGAATGGGCTACTACAACTGGCGCGTCACCGGGAATCCATTGAGGATGCCATATCAGGTGTACCAGGCTCAATACGACCCTACGCCCTATTTCCTGTGGCAGTCCGCAAAACCCCTGCCCAAGTACCGTCATCCGGAGATGAAAGAGTGGGAGGTAGACGTTGACCTTCGCCAGTTCGTCTCCACACGTTCTTCCGCTGGCCTAATTATCGACGAGGTTGAGAAACTATTGGCAATTTGGCTGTTTTTTGGGGGTCCGCTGTTCACTCTAGTCGTCGTCCTCGCCTTTGTGACCTTGCCGTACGGCTTTTCGTGGAACGACATCAGCCCACCCTCCAGATTCCTTTTGGCTGTCCTCGCAGTATCAATCGCGGGTATTGGATTGGAAGTTTATATTTATCCTCATTACGCAGCGCCAATGACATGCCTGTTGTTTGCGCTGGTGCTGCTGGCCATGCGCCGGCTGCGACAATGGCGTGTGCGCGGCAGGCCTGCTGGGGTGTTCCTGGTCCGATCCGTGACGGCATTCACCTTCCTTCTCTTGTTCCTACGGGTAGGTGTTTCTCCTTTTCACCTCCATGCGGAGACGGCCTGGACCCCGTGGTTTCCTGTTAGTAAGAGGACATCACCGGTCGGACGATCACACATCCTTTCTGAACTGCGGAAGAAGCCTGGGCGCCAGCTTGTCCTGGTGCACTATGCGCCCGGCCTATACGACCTGGACCTCCACAAGACCGGTATCTGGCCGCCCTCGGGCGTTTGGGAATGGGTGTACAATAGTGCGGACATTCGGGACCAACGGGTCATATGGGCGCAAGATATGGGACCGGCAAAGAACCAGGAACTTATTCGTCATTTCAAGCAACGGCACGTCTGGCTGCTTTACGCCGACGACCAGCCTCCCAGGTTGGTACCGTACTCCGAGGCGATTTCCCTTTTGCCGTCATCAGGCAGAAAGGAAGCGCCATGAATCTCAGTATCGATTTTTGATGCTGACACACTGGATTTACTCTTACGGATTCTTAGCGAATCTCGTTTTCACCCACATAGGCACTTCTGGATTCAACTTGTGCGGCTATCCAGTTGTAGGTCCTCGCCAATCCATCGCTCAGCGATCGGGCCGAAATTCAGGCCGTGGATCACACCTCAGTGTGTGCTCACTTTCTCAAGCAAATGGTTCACTGCCTCCGAACCACTTGATAAAGCACATTGTTGCCGGACTTAGCGATAGGTTTCAGATGCCATCCAGCGCTGGAAAGCCGCGCCGGTAGCCAGTCGAGGCGGTCCTTCCCGCTGCGCAACAGTAAAAATCGAGAATGGCTTTGAACGAAGGAATTGTAATCCGAGGTCGGAAGCGGCGTGTAACGCTTGTCAAGGTCCAAAGATAATTCCGGCAGAAAATCCTTCTGCGACACAGCATATTGTGGGTCCGAAAGGTAGACGAGCCGCTTTCTTAGGTTTGGGGGTGAGTACCACCAATCAGGTGCATAATCGAATGCATTAGCGACAACGATCGGTAGGCTTCCGGGGGCTTCAGGCAGCAGGCTGGAGACCGCATTCTCGCCCGGCTGAGCGGCTTGAGCCCGGTGGCTAACCGGCCCCCCCACCAGCTGCACTGTCACCACAATCAAGAAGTAAAGCGCACCCAGTGCCAGCGCGGCCTGTGCCCCACGACGTAAACGGCCAATGCGAGGAACCCCCCATCCCCCGAGCAAGGCGAGTCCCAAAGCCGTGCCGATAGCGTACTTAGCTTGAAAGTAGTTTGTGGCTATTGCCGCAATTCCGAGCTGCACTGCCACCAACATGCACAGCGCTCCAACTGCGGCCCACTCATAGGCGGGAACAGAATTCACACTCATGGAACCGTCGGCACCGGGTTGTTCCGACCAGCGCACAAAAACAAGTGGCACAGTGAGAAATAACAAGAGCACGGGAAACATACCCAGGTAACTAAGTAGGTCCGCCGCCGAGGGCTTAGCCCAGAAAATCTTCGAGAGCAGAATCGGCTCGCCAAGCAGCCGATGAGACTGCTCGGCTAGGGGTATTGTAATTGCCAGCGGCAAAAGCCCTGTCGCAATTGCAGCCAACATCATCCCGTCTACTCTGCGGCGCTGGATGAGTCGTGCCGCCTCTCCGGCTCCCAACATCACGCCGATATTAACGACTCCAAAATGGTGGCTCAATATTGCGCCCGCGATTCCGAATGCAACACCACAAAGAGGTAGAATGCGGCTCTGACACCTGCTTGCCGCCACCTGCCAGCAGAAGAAAACGAGCGCAGTAAAGGCAAGGAGCAGTTCGTAAGGCCGAGCCGTGTAGGCTTGGTAAGCACTAACTTCAGCCCCCATTACACATGTCAGGGCAAACAGTGCCTGAATGGCCGTACCGTGGCGGCGGACGATACGGTAGGTCAGCAAGCCAACAGCCATATAGGCCAGGAGTTCCGGGAGTCGAACGCTAAGCGCCGATTCACCCAGCCATACCAGCGATAGATGGGTAATAAGGTACTGCAGGGGCGGCTGGCCATCGGCGGGAATGGCCTTCATCAACTCCGAGATTGAGGAGAGCCGGGAGAGGAAAAGTGTGAAGAACTCATCGAACCAGAGAGGGGTAGTATAGGACTTGTAGGCGGCGGACAGCACAAACACCGCTATCGTAAGCAGCATGTACACGCGCTCATGCCGCGAAATTGACCGGACCACGTGAGCGTCTAAGCCAACCGGCAAGTTCGATGTTTGAGCAGGCGCATACGCCGTACCATTGCTCAAGTCGCAGACCTCGTTTTCCTCCACACCTTCACCAAAGCAGCCACGTGACGAAGAAAAATGCCGGGCATCTTATGCCATTTATATACTTGGGTCGCGCCTGCAAAGCGCTTCCGGTGCTGCACAGGGAGTTCCATGATCCTGAATCCGCGGCGATGAGCACAAGCGACGAACTCCCACCAAAAGCCTTCCTGCATATCTCCTAGTTCTCCTGCCAGTTTGTGGGCCACTTCCTTTCGAAACAGGACGTAAGGACAGCTCGGGTCATGCACCGGCGTCCAG
>JAKAWN010000614.1 GCA_021827245.1 Acidobacteriota bacterium
TCTTCATTCTAGTTTCCTGTCTGCTGATGCCCGTCGTCATCGGGGTCGCAACGGTTTCCCATCTGGGCGAAGCGCTTCACGAAGCTCCAACTCATGCCATCGTCATGGCCACCGTGTGCGGTTTTGCCTGGGGCTTTGGCGCCATCATGTTTGGCCAGGGCGTGAGCGCCATTGGCATCTCCCTGGGCAACACTTTTGTTCTGGCGATCAGTTCTTCGCTCGGTTCGCTCCTGCCCATTTTTGTGCTGGCTCCCGGCAAGCTCTTTCAGCAACAGGGCGAAGCGATTATGGCGGGGACGGCTATCGCGCTTGTCGGCATTGTTTTTTGCGGTTACGCGGGGAAGCTGAAAGAGCGGGGCCAGAAGAACGAAAACGTGCGGCGGGAAATGGTGGGCAAAGCGCGACCTTTCTGGATCGGCCTTTTGCTCTGCGCAGGTTCGGGTATCCTTTCGGCAGTGTTCAACATCGGCTATAGCTCAGCCCAGGGGATTATCCATTCCGCAGTTCGCCTGGGCAATAGCGCGTTTGCAGGGTCCAACCTGGTCTGGCTGCTCATGCTGACGGGCGGCGCAGTGGCCAACCTGGTTTTCTGCGCGTACCTTTTCAAGCAAAACCAGAGCTGGCCAAAATATAAACAGTCAAACTCAGCTTCGCTCTATGGACTGACCATCCTGATGGGCCTGCTCTGGGGCGGCAACATCTTCGTTTACGGCGCCTCGGCCCCCAAGCTGGGCAAGCTGGGGCCGGCGATCGGCTGGCCGCTGACTCTCGTAGTGGGTCTATTGACGGCCAACGCGTGCGGCATCATAGCCGGCGAATGGAAAAACTCCGGCCCCCGCGAGAGGATTTGGATGGGCGCCGGCTTAGTCGTGTTGCTGGCTGCCATCGGCGTCTTGGGCTGGTCGGCCGCGCTGAGCTGAGGGGTGGAAATATTCAGGGGCATCCCCGGGGTGTTAATAGGCTAAAGCTCTTTTCGAAGGAGAAACATCGATGCTTAGAGAATACGCCGCGCGTTTGTGTGCGTTTGTCATTGTGATCTTTGCATTTCCCATGCTTCTATCAGCTGCACCGGCGAAGCAACTCGACCCTTTCTGTGCCCAGACAAATTGCGTTCAGACACGCGAGCTTCTGAAAAATCTTTGCGACTATATCGTCAAGAACAAGAGCACCTACCCGACGATTTATGTCGGCGGTTACTACATGCGTGATCTGGTGGATGGGTACGAGATCTTCGGCAATCGCCGCTATCTCAACACCGCTATTGCTTATGGTGATTACCTGTTGAAGAAGCAGATGCCAAACGGCTTCTGGGCCTCAGGTTACGGTACGGTTTATCTGGCCGATACCGGCAGCGCGCTGGGGCTTTTGATCGCGCTTTACAATCACGTGGATCACCGGCGCCAGAAGGAGTATTTCGACGCCGTACAGCGCTACGTTAATTCAATCGAAAAAGACGGAATGATCCACAAGAACGGCGCGCTTGGTACGGGCTGGCGCCACGTCAATGACGATGTGATGACCGATCCCATCCGCGACCAGTACACGCTCTCCTCCGCGCTCACAGGCGGCGAGGTTTTCACCTGGATGTATCACATCACGAAACAGGATCAGTATCGGGAAGTCTCCTATCACGCATTGAAGTGGATCTTAAGTACGATGAGGAGTGACGGCAACATCCCTCATATTCTGGCTATGGACAACGCTGCGTGGAATAATCGTGGTAATCCCCAGGTCGATTACAACCTGTGGCAGAAACAGACCTATGGGACCGCGGCGTATGTCGGCGAAGGCATCCTGTCGTTCGCCCTGCATTGCGGCGACCCGGCCTGGCGAGAGTGGATCGGCAAGGCCGTCAAGCCGAATATCGAATTCCTGCTGCGGACACAACTCGCCAATGGCACATGGTCAAAAGAGAATCAAGATAGCTGGGACAGGACTCGCAGCCCTGGAATCGTTGACTACCTGATCTGGTATTACGAGCATGTTGATCGGGACCCGCGGGTCGCGCAAGCAGTGCGGCGTTTTGACGCTTTCATCATTAATCCTGAGAACGGCAAGTCATATGGCCTCCTGAACGACGGCGCCGTCCCCCGAACCAAGGGCGAACCCAATGCGTTCAATACAGCGACAAGCCTTACGGCCCGCGCTCTCGCCGGCATTGTGTCTCCCGGAGTAGATTCCCGCTGGTAGAAGGCAGCGCTCGATATGGACTCCAGGAAACTCTACGATCAATATCGCAGCCTTCTGCTGGACGGTGTTGCTCCTTTCTGGCTGAAGCATGGAATCGACTGGGAAGAGGGCGGCGTGTTGTCCTGCATGAACGAGGACGGTTCGCCGGTCTCTGGCGACAAATTCATGTGGTCCCAGGCGCGCTCTGTGTGGACCTTTTCAGCGCTCTACAACCGGATCGAAAAGCGGCCGGAATTTCTGAAGGTTGCTGAGAATTCCATTCGATTCCTCCTGGCGCACGGGCGGGATGAGCAGGGCCGGTGGGTCTATCACACGGACCGGTCAGGAAAAGTGATCGAAGGGGCCACGAGCATTTATACGGACTGCTTTGTGGTCTATGGCTTCAGTGAATACTACCGGGCCGTGAGAGATGCGGATATCCTCTCGGTTGCGCGCGCAACCTTTGAGCGTGTCCGGCGAAGAATCGAAGAGCCGGACTTTCATGAGACAGCGCCGTACCCTTTGCCGTCGGGCTGGAAGAACCACGGCATCCCGATGATCATGACAGAAACCACGGGCGAGCTGGCGCAGACAACCGCAGCGAGCGACCTTGAAGCACTGGCCGATGGCTATGCGGCGCGAGTCATGGACCACTTTGTGCGGCCGGAGCGCAGGCTTCTGCTCGAGTTCCTTACCGACGCCTACGAAGAGCTGCCGCCCAATGCCGGAACGTTTGTGATGCCCGGCCACGCCATCGAATCCATGTGGTTTGTACTGCATCGGGCGCAACGCCGGGGTGATCGCGCGCTGGCCCGGCGGGCTGCAGAAGTGATCCGGTGGCACCTTGAGGCGGGCTGGGATAAAGAGTACGGCGGCATCTTCCTGGGAATCGACGCCGAGGGGAATCAACCTTTCCTGCCGCATGCGGATAAGAAGCTTTGGTGGCCGCACACCGAGGCGCTTTACGCATTACTGCTGGCGCATCACCTGACCGGCGAGGCGTGGTGCGCGGAATGGTACGACAAAGTCCACTCGTGGGCGTTCTCGCATTTTCCCATGCCCGGGGTCGGAGAGTGGCGGCAGCGTTTGACCCGGGAGGGCCAGCCTACCACCGAAGTCATAGCGCTTCCAGTCAAGGATCCCTTCCATCTTCCCCGTGTTGCGATTCTGATCTTGCAATTGTTCGATCGGTGAATTGCAGAAAAAGCGGATCGTAATACCAGGAACCCC
>JAKAWN010000615.1 GCA_021827245.1 Acidobacteriota bacterium
CGCAAGCCACGCCGTGCTGATTCCTCCGCCCGGCAAGGGCACGCCAACGCCCGACGAGCTAAACCAGGAAAGGAGCGGTTCGAGAGTCAGAAAGACGATGCACCAGAACATCCATTTCGAAAACCCGCCTCCCAGCATGAACGAGATTCCGCCGCCTTCTCTCCGCAGGCTGATCCCGCCCAGTACGAGACAAACCACCGCCGCCGCTGGCGCAAGCAGAAGCAGCACGTTGATGATGTCGTTCAGCAGTTGTGGCGTCGTCATAGGTTTCTCAATCCAGTTGGATTTTGACTTTGGCAGGCCGCCGGAATCTTGCCTTGGGGCTTCCCGGCAGCCTGCCGGGGTTTCTCGTACTCGTCTTGTTTTTTGGTTAAGTAACACCTCCTGTGCCGTTTGCGATCCAGAACTCGATCAGGCGGGTGACGCCGGAAACAGCCAGCAGAGCCCCTGCGGCAAAAAGCCACCGCCCAAATCCCCGGCCCGTAAGCCAGGCGGCGATGGCTCCCACCACGGCCCCTGCCGCTCCTACCGGCGCGATGACGTTGCCCACCCAATTGATGAAGTTCAGAAAAGCGCCTTCCGGCTGGGCCGCGGTTTCACCTTGCACGGCTACGTTGGTCTGAGGCGCCGAGCCCAGGTTCTGTGCTGCGGCGTATGTGCTGCCCAGCAGAAACCCGATTGCCGTAAGCGCCAGCGCCCGCTTCGATCGTTCGGCCAACTTGATACGCATCGAGAATTCCTCCTTTCTGCCTTGGTGCGAAGCCGCAAACCAGCCGGACGCGCAACCAAGTGTCTCGACTAATAAGGCCGAACTCGAAATCTGTCAAAAATTCGCGCGCACTCGGAAAAGGGTTGGGATGGAATTGGGGAAGGAAGTGAAATTACTGTCCGAAGACTGTGCCTCGGACCCGCTTTGCAGCCTTTTCGAAGTCCTCCCAGATGAGCGGAGGAAGCTCGGAGCCGTCGGGTGCGCGGTTAAAGGCGAACCGCCGGGCTGTCTTCGAAATCGCTTCAACGTCGGCCGGGGAGAGGTTGTCGAGCCGGTCGGCGAGTGTGGAAATGGCCGCATCCGGGCCGAGGGCTATGCCGTCAAGGTACTTCTGAAGGAGTCGCTCGCGATTCTGGCGGCCCGGCATGCCGATCTCGATCTTTTCAGAAAACCTCCCACCGCGCAGTACGCGAGGGTCAATGCGGTCAGGATGGTTTGTTGTGCCTACCAGAAAAACGTTCTGCTCAGGGTGCAAGTTACTGATTTCGATCAGAAATTGCTCAGTCACCTGGGTGTCATGCTGGCTCGTGAGCTCTGTGGCGCACGGCAGCAAGCCGTCCATCTCATCAAGGAAAATCAGAGATGGGTTGTTTTCCTTTGCCCGAGCAAATATTTGCGAGACGCGTTTGACTGAATCTCCGACGTTCGAGCCAAGCACGTCTGCCGCAGTCAGAGGATAAAAACTTCGCCGCGTCTCGCTGGCGATAAGCCGCGCGATCATCGTCTTGCCCGTACCTGGCGGCCCGAGCAGCAACAAGCCGCTGGGTACCGGCAAGTGCATTCTTTGGGCCTCTTCTGGGTCGTTGAGAAGCTGAATCAGAGTGCGAAGGTCGCGCGCAACATCCTCTTCAATCACAAGATCATTCCAATGGACGGGATGGACAAGGGGCCGGTCTTTCCCGCCCATCTCTTCAATCGCCTGGCGCAGGTCACCTTCTTCGATCTTGCGCCCCTCCGTTGCAGCGCTTGCTGCGGCCCTGTCTACCAGAGCTTTCAATCTCGCTGCGCTTGCGCCTGGTGTGCGCCTGGCAAACTCCCGCAAATCGAACTGCCGGCATGGCCTTTTCGAAAGCTGCGATTCGAGGATCTTGAGCCGGCTCGTTTCATCCGGGAGTCCCACACGAATCTTCACGTCAAATCGTCCCTCGCGAATGAGCGCCGGGTCAAGCCCGTCCAGGAGGTTCGAAGCCGCCATCAGCACAAACCCATCCATGGCGCGGTATTGATCAATCGACTGCATGAGCTGGGTGACGATCGTATTGAACTCTCTCCCGGATCCTGTGGGGTCGCCACGCCCCGCGGCCGTTTGCCGCGAGCCGCCGAGCGAATCGAGTTCATCCACGAAGAAAAGCACGGGCCTCTGCTGGACCGCCTCGACGAACTCGTCCCTGATGTTCCGGGAGGTCTCTCCTTTCCAAATACTCTGAAGCTCAGGGCACGAGACGTAATGAAAGCGCAATTTGAACTCTCCTGCCGTCGCTTCGGCAAGAAATGTCTTCCCGCTGCCTTGCGGCCCGTAAAGGAGAATGCCATTTCGCACCGCGCCGTATTTTCGATACTTTTCAGGATGAAGCCTGCTCTCGACGAGTCCCCGAATTTGCTGTTTCGCCTGCTCCATCCCGCCCACGTCGGCGAATCGAACTTTGCGAGAGCCGCTCTGCCGCGGGACCAAGGCTTGCGAACGATGACCTGTAAGCGAAACGATTGCTTCCTTGAAGACAATCCACACGGCTGCCGCCGCAAACGAGAGATTTCCGACAAGCCACAGCCAGAAAGTATCGCGCCGCGAGAGCCCGAGACCTGAAACTAGAGGCTGCCGTTGAAGTAAGATCGTCCACCCAGCCAGGAGGCAAGCGGCAATGCCAAGTTTTACGATCTTTCTCAAAAACGACGGCGCCGTCGAAAAGGGCGACTTGAGCACCCCCCAAAAAGCCAGGGCCGCGAAAAACATCGCAGGCCAGTTCAGGAACCAATCAGGACGCCCCACTTTTGCGAGGATGCCAATTGGAATAAGTATCGCTAGAAGCCTCACAAGTCTGATCGGTCTCTCTCGGAGGCTTTGGTATCCCCAGAGGAAGGAGTCCCGTATCCCAAGGCAGACTGCTGCAACACTTCGCACCGCCCACTTCAGGAGGGCGATGTACGCCCTGATGGCGAGCTCGAAAAGGTAAAACACCCGGGCAGCCTCCTGACCGGAAGTGTAATCCCCGAGGCTGCAAGTTCGCCAGCCGACATTCGGCCAAAAATGGGCTATTGTTGCGACGTGTTCGTAGCTGGCGTCCCTGGCTGATCGTACATTTCGCTCAGCTCTCGCCTGAGTTCAACCAACTCGCGCAGCTCCTCGAGGTTCGGGACACTGGCGCTGGTTGTCCGTGGTCGCGCCGATGTCCGTGTTTCCTCGGCCGGACTCGAGTCCGTCGCCGCCCCCTTTTCAAGCACCAGGTAGAACCGGGTGCCTCCGGGCAAGGTCACGATGACGTTCTGGTCGAGCGTCATACCGTTGAGTTCATTCTGGCCAGCGATGGCGACGTTCCCGGCCAGGCGCTCGCGTAAAAGCGCGCTCGATGAGAAAGGCGCATTGAAACCGCTGCTGCTATTCCCAACCAGGTACGACGCCACCGTGC
>JAKAWN010000082.1 GCA_021827245.1 Acidobacteriota bacterium
CCGATCTCGAAGTCATATTTTGATATTCACCGCGATCCTGCTGAGCCTATCCGGGCTGCGAGGGGCCGCACGCGCAGACTCGGATGGCAGCCAGCGAATTCAGCTAAGCTGAACTCCTCGTGCGGCTTTCCATCGGGTTATAAGCACCTCGACTTAGGCCATTCCCAATCGTAGAGGGGCAGGCGCAAATGGAAGATGGAACAATAGCGGAATTGGTTGAACGAGCCAAGACCGGCGATGAAGCTGCCATAGAACGTCTGTACTATCTGCACAGCCGGCGGGTTTACAGCGTGTGCCTGAGGATGACATCCAACCAGGCGGAAGCCGAGGATCTGACGCAGGAGGTCTTTCTGCAGGCGTTCCGAAAGCTTAGAACCTTTCGGGGCGAGGCGGCTTTTTCCACCTGGATCTACCGGATTGCAACCAACCTGGTGTTGATGCGGCTTCGAAGGAAGCCGCGCCCGGAAGTTTCTTTCGAGGAAATCACCGCACCCAATGGAGGCTTCTCCCGGATGCTCAAGTCCATCAGTTACGCGGATCCAACAAGGGGTTTGGTGGTCAGATTGAGTTTGCGTCCGCGCGCTTGAGCGGCTTCCGGAGGGTTTCAGGAAGGTGTTCATCCTGCACGACATTCAGGGTTACGGACACAATGAAATTGCGGAACTGACAGGCCGCTCAATCGGCAATTCGAAATCCCAGTTGACGAGGGCGCGGCGACGGCTCCGGGAGTTACTCGACCCCCAGAGTCGGGCTTGCCAGGCGGGAGCCTCCTTTGAGTACGTGGATGCGCTGATGCCGGCGGCCGGACGGCGCAGAACGGGCGCACTTGCAGGGCACACCGCTTCTTCGCCGGAAGTGTCCAAACCTTAGAGGGCGCGGAGCAGAAGGTTCCAGACGTTCGGCGGGAGCCCGCTCCGACGATTTTCAGAAACCAGCACGGAGGATAGCATGAAGGTTTGCAAGGCAGCAGTGGTTATTATGGTTTTAGCATTCTCTTCGGTGTTGTGGGCCCAGGGAGTTTCCAAGGCATCTCTGAATTTTTCCGTCAATAAGGCAGCCACGCTTCGTTGCCGTATCAGCCAGACGACCGCTGGCCCGTGGCATCTGACGCTGCTGGCTATGAACGCCAGCCGCCACATCATTTTTAATTACCTTTATTCTGTTCGTACAAACGTCAAAAAGTCCATGAACGAATGCCATTCATGGATGACAGCCGTGAAGAAGAAGCAAAAGGCGATGATACGATTGAAAAAAGCTGCACCGCGACTACGAAAAGAGCAGACAGAAGCACAAACCTGGAGTCACAGATAGCTCCTCGATGTTTTGGCGATTGGGGTGAGACCTGCGCCGCCAGCCTTCACGGCGGCACGCGGAAAATAATCAGGCTCTATACTGCAGCAAGGGAATCCGGGGCGTTTGATTTCATTCTTTCCCCCCTTCGAATTTGAACTTACAGGCTAATGTCGTGCGGGTGGCGGCAGCAGATGTCCGCCGCCGGGAAGCTCTGGCTGTGAGAGGCGCCGCATGACCGGCCCGCTCCGCACCTGATCAGATTGCGCACAATGCGGCAGATGAAGGATAATGACTGCAAACGGGGTGATGAAATGAGCGAAACGACGACGAAATTTCCAATTCCCGAGCCGTACACGCCCGGCTCAGACGTCCTGATCTTCAGCAACGACAAGCGGTTTATCGACCACCACCGGGCGATCCTGCTCTCCATAGGATTCGTCCCCATCACGGCCGCCACGCTCGAAGCGGCGCTTGCCGTTCTCCGCGTAATGGCCATAGAACTCGTAATTGTCGACGCGGAGGCCGGGGCTCTGGAGAATCAGACAGTTTTGACACGTGCCGGGGATGACGGACCGAGCGTTCCCGTTCTGGTAGTTGGCCAGGGCTCCGACGCGGAGTCGCGACGCCAGGCGCTGGACCTTGGAGTTGCGGGCTACCTGGATCGGCCGGCCTTCCAGGATGATGTCGTGCGGGCGCTTCTTGCCCATTGCAGTCGTGGCGGAAATCCTCTTTGGGGACCACAACAGAACTGAGAGTTTGATCAATCCCTTACCATAAACCTCGGTTTCCGGCGGCTGCGCCACGCGACTGAAATTACCTTGCCACATCTGACCCCGTGGCGGGATAAACCCGCCGCTACATCCGACCCCGTGGCGGGATAGACCCGCCGCTACATCCGACCCCGTGGCGGGATAAACCCGCCGCTACAGAGGCCATTTGAACGTAAAGACCGGAGCTCATAGAGCGTGCCTACAGCGCAAGAACCGCAGTTTCCGAAGAGACACCCACTGAGAAACGATTCGTCTAAGGAGGCGGCGCCCATTTTCCCACGGCTGGCGCCGTGGGCTAAATTCTAGCGCTCCTCCGGAGCTGCTGAGTTCTCAAGAAAAGAGCCTGTAGGGAGGAAAGAGTTTTGGAGCACACCTGGAGAGAGGCGAGTGGGGAGCCGCAAGCGCACACATCGCAAAAATCGCGATGTCCGCGCCACCCGCGATGCGTATGAATGGCAATACGAAACTTTCGCTTCGCGAAATCGCAGACGCTACAAGGCAAGCGTCTGCGCCACCCGCGTGTGCCGCTATTCGGTTCAGACGCCGGCGAGCGGGCGATAATAGCGGCGGCGAAATGCGGGCTCGCGCAGCAGGACCGCCTGTTGAAAGAAATAGACATCGGCAAGGTAACCTTCGTAGCCGCAAGGGCTGCCGTCCCACGTTGTCCAGTCAATGCCCAGAGGATATTTGTTCTGCACACCATCCTGGAACCCCACGCTGGCCTGCCGCCGCGCCATGGCCTTCAGCAGCATATCCCCCCTTTCAGGCTCACCGGCGACATAATGCGCGGCCAGAAAGTGCAAGACGTGGCCAGCCGTAATGCCGCCGTTTTCGTACTGCTGAAAAGTGTCGCTGCCATCCGCGCGCTTGGGAAGGCCCAACGAGTCCGGAAGCAGGTAGTCCTCGCGGCGAACCGGAATCAGCGTGCAGGGCACGCCCAAATCAAAACGCTTGAACCCGGCTGCCCTCATCTTGTTCCAAAGGCGGCTGAGAATCTGCTTCGCCAGCTCCGGCTTGACAAGGCCGTACTCGATGGCCATGCCGTTCACGATGGGGGTCGCGTAATCGTGAAGCTTTCCGTCCTTGCTTCTCCACCAGCCCAGCCAGCCTGTGTCAGGGTTGTACAGCGCCTTGGCGTAGGCGGCTCGAAGCCGATTGGCAGCCTGATTGTAACGGGCCTGCTGTTGTTTTCGCCCAAGCCTGGATTCCAGATCGGCGAGGCAACGCCAGGCGCGGTAAATCATGGCGTTCGAATAGCCGTCCTTGTAACCGCAGTTGATGGCGTCAAACCAATTGCAGGAGCGCGCAGGCTGGAACAGCGTGTTGGCGTTGCCGCTCTGGACCGCTTCGACCATCCCGTCGCCATCCACGTCGCGCCGGAGGTAGTAGTCGGCAACATGCTCGAGTTGCGTGATCCGTCGGCCAAGCCAATCAAGGTCGGCCGTTGCCTCCACGTAGTCCCAGGCGGCAATCAACGGTCCCGCGTTGGCGTCGAGGAAGGTCTTATAATTCCAGTAACCGGTCACCACGCCGTCCGGGGAAGTACGAGCGTCCATCCACCACTCTGCCGTCTGGCGCACCAGGCCGATTACGGAAATGCCAGCCACCTTGGGAATCCAAAGGGCGGGATCGGCATAAAAGGGCAGGGAGAAACTTACCGGGTCGCTGATCACGTTGTTGGCGAATATGCCGGCCGGGGCGCTGAAAGGACGATTCTGTTCACCCCAGCGTGCGCTCGGTTGCCAGGAGTTGAACCACCCGCGGCGGATTTCCCGCCAAAGCGCCTGGTCCTGCAAACCCTCGGGAGGATCGAGGCGAATCGGTTGGAGAGTGAGGCGCAAGGGACGCGCTTCAGTAACCAGCGGAAGTTCCAGAAGCAGATCTGTCGTACCCTGCTTCCGGCTTCCCAGAAGCTGTGCCTTGACCTGGGCGCCGGCGGGCAACGCCATCAGCATCTGGCCAAAATCCGGTGCGCTCAGAATGCCCGGCAAAGTGCAGCTTCCATCCTTGTGGCGGGCGCTCGGCAGGAGCGTTACGGGCGTCACGCGAGGATTGAATGGGAATTGCATCTCGATCCCCGTGACCGCTCCCATCCGGGAGCCGCTGGCGGACAGGTTGAAGCTCAGTTGGCCGCCTTCCTGCACGACGCGCAAATTGAGCTTCGCATCCGGCCGGATTTCAATCTCGTAACGGCCTTCGTTTCGCCGAACAGGAAAGCGCTCCGCCTGCTTCCAGGTTTCGGCAGTCCGAATGCGCAACGAAACCGAGGAATTATCCCGAAGCAGGTTTCGCTCCGCGCGCGCGCCGCCTTCCGTATCCCAGCTCAGGAAAGAAACCAGCGGCTTTTCAGGGTCCGTTTTCACTCGAATGACGGGAACACGGTCGTGAGCGCCCGACGGTGCAAATTGTACTCCTGCCAACGGAGCCGCCAGCCCGGCCCCGCTCAGCAGCATGAAAGTGCGGCGGCCAATTCTTCTGGAATTCATTTGCCTGACCATCCTCTGATGAATGGAAGCAACTCAATTGCCTCGGCGACAAAACCTTTCCGCCGCCGGAGCTATTATAAAGCAACATCCGACCAACAGATCCCCTTTGCCTACCAATAGTAAGCGAGAAGACAGCAGGTATCTCATCAGGGAAGCGTTCGGATGCTTTGAACCGATCTTGCCGGACTCGGCATCTAACAGGTTGCTGAAAAACCCAGTGCCTGAGCCGTAGCGGCGACTTTAAGTTGCCATAACTTCAGACTTTTCAGCCGGTGTGTGGCGGCGTAAAGCCGCCGCTACACGTTTTTCAGCAACCTGCTAAGAGAGCAATCTATGAAGGAGGTCTGACGTATGTATGCGATTGTTGGGGCGAGTGGGAATACCGGAAGTGTTGTTGCGGAAAAACTCCTGGCGCGCGGCGAAAAGGTTCGGGTGATCGGCCGAAACGCCGGCCACTTGGAGCGTTTGACGAGCAGGGGCGCCGAAGCCTTCATTGCCGGAGTTACAGACGCGGCAGCGATGCCGAAGGCGTTTGAGGGAGCATCCGCCGTTTATGCCATGATACCGCCGAATATCTCTGCGCCGGACGTGCCGGCCTATCAGCGGCAGGTTTCAGATGCCTTGACGGCGGCTATTGCGAGGGCTTCGGTTCCGAAAGCGGTGGTGCTCAGCAGCATTGGCGCGGACAAGCCTGAAAGGACCGGCCCGGTCACGGGGCTCTATCATCTGGAACAGAAACTGAAAGGTGTCGCCGGCCTCGACGCGGTTTATCTGCGCGCGGGCTACTTTATGGAGAATCTTCTGCCTCAGGTGGGTGTGATCCGGAATTTTGGCATAATGGCCGGGCCGGTGCGGGCGGACCTGCCGCTGCCGTTCATCGCGACGCGCGATATTGGCGCCGCGGCCGCGGAACTTCTGCTGAAAGCTGACTTCACCGGAAAGCAGCCGCGCGAACTGCTGGGCCAGCGCGACGTGACCTATGCCGAAATCGCTTCCATCGTGGGCAAAGCCATCGGAAAGCCCGGCCTCGTGTATACGCAGCTTCCCGCCGCGCAGCTTCGGCCCGCTCTGATGCAATTGGGAATGTCGGGAAGCATGGCTGACCTGCTGCTGGAAATGGCGGAGTCGTTGAACAGCGGATATATGACGGCGCTTGAGCCGCGATCGGAGAGCAATACGACGCCGACGTCCATTGAAGCGTTTGTTACCGAGGAATTCGTGCCACGCTTCAATGCGCCGTAGCGCTGGTGGCGTTTGCCATCCTTTATAAGAGCCAAAAACGTGGCAGATTGGTTTTCACTTTTCTGAGAAGAACCCGCCCGCTTGTCCCATCAATGGAGATGTGTATATGAGGCCGTTCGTCCTTTGGATTGCCATCATTGTTTTCGTCGTTCCAGCAATCGTGCTTGCCTTTCTCGATGCGCAGGCGAAAGAAGATAAGCCGGCAAGCAAAACCGCAGTTGCGACAACCGATAGTCACTGGCCTTTCAGGGCGCTGCAAGCTGGGGCAAAGTGCTGGACGAAAGCCAGGCGCTGCATTGTCCTTCATCATAGAAACCACTGTAGCGCAAGCTACATTTGAGCCTGGAGGATTTCCCCAGCCAGAGGGGTAATGGTGAATTTGGGACGCGGCGTCATCCTCTCATCGCCAGAGCGGGCGCATTTCTGTGTTTGCGGCGGGGTTGCATGTGCCTGCACGCGCTCCATGCGAATGCCCAGGGCGCGCTCCAATAAAAACAGGTCCGCCCGCTCGTCGCTTGAAAAGAGCGTGGACGCGACGCCCTCATGGCCTGCGCGGCCGGTGCGTCCCACGCGATGGATAAAGTTTTCGGCAATATCCGGTAAATCATAGTTGATCACATGGGCAATGTCTTGTACATGAATGCCGCGAGCAGCCAAGTCTGTGGCCACCAGAACGCGGTAGCGGCCCTTCTGGAATCCGGCCAGAGCGGCATTGCGCTGCGATTGGGAGCGGTCGCCGTGGATCATGGCAGTGGTGAATCCGTTGCGGCTCAAAGTCCTGGCCAAGCGTTCCGTCCCGCGCTTGGTGCGGGCAAAAACCAGGCAGCGTCCTGTTTCCCTTGCGAGCAACTGCTGCAGCGCCTGCTGCTTGCCGTGCGGTGAAACTTCCAGCGCCTGCACGCGCACGTTTTCCGATGGCTTCAGGATGGACCCAAAGGCCACCCTAACCGGATTCTTCATGTATTGATCGATGATGCGCGCGGCGGATGATTCAAGCGTCGCGGAAAAGCAGAGGGTCTGGCGCTCCGTGGGCAGCATGGCCACAACCCTGCGAATGGCGGGAAGGAATCCCATGTCCAGCATGCGATCGGCTTCATCCAATACCAGCATGCGCAGCGCGCGGAAGTGGATGAGCTTGCGGTCAAGAAAGTCTTCCAGGCGGCCGGGCGTAGCAACGACCAGCCGCGCTCCCTTGCGCAGGGCGCCGAGCTGCTGGGCTTCAGACAGGCCGCCCACCACGACGGCCGCGCCGGGAAGTTGCTTGCCGCGCAAGCGGTCATACTGAGTGGCCACCTGCATGGCAAGTTCGCGCGTGGGGACCAGGACGAGCGCCGCGACGCCTGGCGTCTTCCGCTTCAGCAGATCCTCCATGATGGGGATCAGGAACGCCAACGTTTTGCCGGTTCCGGTCTGCGCGGTCCCAAGCACATCCTTACCCTCCAGCGCCTGCGGTATGGCCGCAGCCTGCACAGGAGTCGGCGTTGAATAGCCGGCGCGCGCGAGGCTCTCTTTTGTGTAAGGTGAAATCGATAGTTCTGAAAAATTCTGCACGAGTCTTATCTTCTCTCTTTTCTCTTTCTGGCTTGGGCCGTCGCGGCGCACATAAACTTCCACGCACGCATGAACCGGCAACGCCAGAGTTCATTGATTTACGCTAAAAACATACGGAGGAAACTGAAGGCGGGAATTCTCAGATCAGATACGCGATCAATCGGAGCAACCGCACCACACAACCGCGGTGTTAAGCGCAAAACAATTATACCATGGTTCGCACCAGTCAGAAAGCAGGAAACGTTCCAGCAGGAGATTGCAGTAACTCGCATCGTGGAAGTGACCCCCTGCCCGTCCCGGCAAGTCGGGACGTCTTCTCGCCTCGGAAATGGCCGTGGAATCCAAATCCCGAAGCAGTTCCCATTTAACGTGGGGGATGTCGGTGGCGGCGGGGCTACAAGCCCAGGCCCCGGTCCTTCATGAGCTTTGCGATGCTGGAGATGGCAGAATCATCGCTGGTCTCGAGCGACTGGATGACGCGCGCCTGGTCGGAGCGCGGGCGGTTCTGGCTGAGCTTGAATTTCGCCTCCAGCCTTTCGACCGAGATTTCAAAGCCCACGATCTCGCTCAGCATTGTGGCCCGGAACTTCTCATTCAGCTCCCGCCACTGCTCGAGATACGCCGGTTCGAAGGCCCTGATCGTTTCCAGCAGGACTTCCGTCAGCGCTTCCGCGTGGTCAAAGAGGCGAGCATGGCCGTAAGCATGAACGGCAGCGTAATTCCAGGTCGGCACACTTTGCCGCGATTCGTAGAGGCGGGGCGAAATGTAAGCGTGCGGCCCGTGGAAGATGACCAGCGTCTCCCGCCCGCCCTCCAGCATTTTCCAGTGCGGGTTGGCCCGGGCGACGTGGGCGCGCAAGAGGATTCGGCCCTCTGCTTCGCTCGACAGCACAGGAATGTGCGTCGCGAACGGCGAACCCTCGGCGGCGGAAACCAGAATCGCAAAAGGGTTTGCCTTCATGAATTCGAGCGCAAGCCTACGGTCCTTCAGACGGTTGAATTCAGGTATGTACAATTTGAAACCTCGATGCCAAGGCGCTAAAGCGGGTTGCTGTGAAACAATGACAGCCGCCGCATTGAGCGCCACTCCAGCAGATGCTGGCATTGTAGCGTCTGCAATCTTGCCTAGCGAGAGGTTTTTTTGCGGCAAAAGGCGAGTGTTCGGAGGCTGATCTGATGCGCCGAGGTCGACAGCCGCGGGGCGCTGCCAACGGCGAACAGGACTGCCCGTAGTTGGTGACTCAGTTCGTTTTCTATTCTGTGGCACGGGCATCTTGGCCGTGTGTTTTGAGCGCAGCACGGGCGAGGAAGCCCGTGCCACAATCAAATTGAGTCACTACCTGCCTGCGCGATCTTTTGACAATTCTTGGGCGAATATTGTAGTTTGATTAAACCAAGGAGAAAGATTAGTGCGCAAATTTTCGATTGCTGTGATTGTCGGAACAGTGCTCATGTCTGCGTGCAGCATGACGGGTTCGTTGAAATCCAAGTCGGCCATACAGGGCGCCATCGAGACGCACCTGAGGGGCAATCCGCACCTGTCGCTGAAGAATTTTGACACCTATGTCGAGAACGTCAAGTTCAAGGACAACAGTGCGGATGCGCTGGCCAAATTTGTGTCCAAGACGGACCCGAATGCCACGGTTGAGGTGCGATATCAACTGAAGCTTGACGGCACGATGTGGAAGGTCGTCTCAAGTGAACCTGCGGGTGGCCAGGGGATGAGCGGCATGCACGGGGGCACAGCCGGTTCCATGTATATGGGGCAGCCGGTGGAGGGCAAGACAAGCCAGACATCGCCGGTTCCGGAATCAAGCCACTAAATTCAAGATCTGAGAAACACGTTTATGAATAGGGCACGCGGGGGCGTCCGTGTACGCCGGCCCGCCGCAATGTCCTTCCGCTGCGTTTTCCTCCATCTGTGGAACTCACCTTCGCTGCGGAATTGGCGGTATTTACCGTCCATGTCGTTTGCGAAGTCACGCGGCGGTCATCTTAGACGCGAACAAGCGGACCGATTCAGCCGTGGCGTACAGGTCCTTTTTCCAACGCGCTGGTGTATCCTAGTAGAAGAGGCGTCGGGCAATGGGGAGCCGTGTCTTCGTGACAAAATGGTGGCTTCTACTGATCTTGGCTGCCATGGCTTGCTCTCCGCTTGCGGCCCAGACAGCGGGTCCGGACGCCACCGATTACATCAAGCAGGGCAACCAGCTTTCGCAACAACAACAATGGAAGAAGGCTGAAAGCGCCTACCGCAAGGCGATCAGTCTCGCGCCCAATTCCGCGCCGGCCTATTACGGGCTGGGGAACGCGCTGGCCGCCCAGCAGGATGTCAACCAAGCCATTCACGAATACCATCGCGCGCTGCAGTTGAACCCGCGCCTGGCGGGTATTCACCGCAGCCTGGGCGCGCTGTTTGAGAGCATCGGGCAGCTTCCGGAGGCTCTCAAAGAGTACCGCGCGGAACTGCAACTGCACCCGAACGACGCCGACGCCCGCGCCAGCATCGCGCGCATTCTGGCAGCCAGCGGAAAGTATGAGGAATCGCGCCAGGAATATCAAAAGGCGATTGGCCAGCAGCCAAAGAACGCCCGGGTCGAGGCATCATTTGCGGAAACGCTGTTGAATGCGGGCGACATCCGCCAGGCTGTCGAGGCCTATCAGAAGGCGGTGAATCTCGCGCCCCAGGATGCCAGCATCCATGCGGGGCTGGCCCGCGCACTGAGCCAGGCAGGAAGATTTGCGGACAGCATCAAGGAGTATCAGGCGGCCATCCGCTTGGGCCCCGATCATGCTGACTACCATTACAAACTTGCAATGGAACTCCAGGCGACTGGCAACCTGATTCCAGCCATTTACGAATATCGGCAGGCGGTTTCTTTGAATCCGGACGGCAGGGACTACCGCTTTAGCCTCGCGCTGGCCTATCGTGATTCAGGCGATAATGCCGGTGCTGAAAAGGAGCTGAAAATGATCGTTCGGCAGCGTCCGGACGATGCCGCTGCGCACGAGGAACTGGCCGCGACGTACCTCTCGGTGGGAAATCTTCCGGCTGCCATCACGCAATATCGGCAAGCTCTGCGGCTGAAGCCTGACGATGCGGAACTGCACGAAAGACTCGGCCTGGTGCTGCGGAAGACGGGAGACCTGACCGGCGCGGTCCAGGAATTGCGCGTCGCGGAGCGTCTCTCTCCGAAGACGGCTGCCTATCACGAGAATCTGGCCGAATCCCTCAACGCCTCGGGGGATGTTCCCCGTTTGATTCTTGAGTATCAGGAGGCGGTGCGGTCGCGGCCCAGCGATGCTGCCGCCCACTTCGATCTGGCGAACGCTTATCTCTCAGTCAACAAGGTGAAAGACGCCTTGGACGAGTACAAAGTGGCTGCGCAACTGGCCCCGAAAAGTCCTGAACTCCATTACCGGCTGGCTATGGCCTATAAAGCCGCGGGGGAAACCAAGCAGGAACAGGCGGAGTTGGAGCGCGCTCTCCATTTGCGGCCGGACTATCCCGAGGCGCTGGTAGAGCTGGGAGACCTGCTGGTGGCCCAGAAGAATTACCAGCTTGCAGTCCCAACCTACCGTGACGCCTTGCGCATGCTGCCGAGCGACTTGAACCTGCGGATGCGGCTGGCCCATGTTCTGGAAAAGAACGGCGACCCGCAGGGCGCAGTGGAAGTACTGCAGCAGGCGGTTAACGTGAGTCCGACGTCCACAGAGTATGAGCTGCAGCTTGCCGATGCGCTGGCGGCAAAGAAGGATTACAAGTCGGCGGCCGAAGTATATCGAAAGGCGCTTGCCATGAAGCCTTCAAACCCTGAGCTTGCGACCAAGCTGGGGGAGGCGCTGCTCCAAATGGGTGACGCGAAAGGCGCCGCGGAGGCTTTTCGTCAGGCGATCAAGGACCAGCCAAATTCAGCCAAGGCGCGCCTGGAACTGGCAAGTATTCTGGTGCGCAGCAAGGACTTCGAGGCCGCGGCCGAGGAAGCCCGAGCTGCGCTGAAAACCACGCCCAATTCTCCCCAGGGGCACTACATCCTGGGTACGGCTCTAATCGGACAGGGCAAAACGGCTGAGGGAATCAAAGAACTGCGTCAAGCGCTGCTCAACAACGCAAATTACGATGATGCGCGGCTGGCGCTGGCCAATGCCCTGAAGCAGGAAGGGCAACTCTACGAGGCTATCGGCCATTACCAGCAGTACCTGCGCGACAAGCCTGGGGATGCCGGGGTTCACCTGGATCTGGCCGGTGCTCTGAACGCCAATAAGAATTACAATGGCGCCATCGAGCAGTGCGAGGATGCGATCCGGCTGAAGCCCGATTACGCCAAGGCCCATTACGACCTGGCGATCAACCTGGAAAAGGCTGGTAAGGCGGCCGCCGCCCGCCGGGAGTACGAAACCTACCTGCGGCTGGAACCCAACGCTCCCAATGCCGAAGCCGTACGTTCGCATCTCAGGAGGCTGGCAAAGGCGCAGACGCGTGGGTGACGGCGACCCGAACCCTGACGAGCTCCCACCAGACCGAGAGGGGCACAAAGTCCTGACGATTCATGCTGTGAATTCCTATCGCGCCAGCAGCAGCTTGGCGATGGTTTGGAGCTGCATGAAGGACGTGCCCTCGTAAATCTTCCCGATTTTCGAGTCGCGCAGGTATTTTTCGGCAGGATAGTCTTTGGTGAATCCGTAGCCGCCGTAAATCTCGACGGCTTCTGAGGCTACCTGCTCGGCCACTTCAGAGCAGAAATATTTAGCCATGGCGGCCTCCTTGAGGAAGGGCTGCCGCGCGTCTCTGAGCCGCGCAGTATTGTAGGCCAGCAGGCGGGCGGCCTCGATGCGGATGGCCAGCCGCGCAAGCTGAAACTGGACGGCCTGGAATTCGCTGATCGGCTTGCCGAACTGCTTCCGCTCCTGCGCGTAACGGAGAGCGTGGTCGAAGGCGCCGCCCGCCAGTCCGGTCATCTGGGCGGCAATGCCGATGCGCCCTTCGTTGAGAGTTTCAATGGCCACCTTGTAGCCTGCGCCCACATCGCCCAGAACGTTCTGGCGGGGAACGCGGCAGTTTTCCAGGATCAGCTCGCAGGTGGAGGACGCCCGGATGCCCAGCTTGTCTTCCTTTTTCCCGACGGTGAATCCCGGCGATGACCGGTCCACCAGAAAGGCGGTAATGCCTTTGTGGCCCAGCTCACGGCTGACGGTGGCGAAAACGATGAAGATTCCGGCCTCTTTGGCGTTGGTCGTCCAGAGCTTGCGTCCATTCAGAATGTAACCATCACCCTCCTCGCGTGCCCGGGTTTCAAGGGCGAATGCATCGCTTCCCGAACCCGCTTCCGAAAGGGCGTAGGCGCCCACCGTGTCCCGCGCGAGGCGGGGCAGGAACTGCGTCTTCTGATGGTCGGTGCCCCAGCGGAGGATGGCGTTTGAGATCAGGGTGTTCTGAACGTCGATCATCACGCCGGCGGAAGCGTCGACGCGCGAAAATTCTTCAATGGCCAGAACCGCCATGAAGAACGTTCCGCCGCTGCCGCCGTAAGCTTCGGGAACACCGATGCTCATGAATCCCTGTTCGAAAAACTTTTCAACCAGCTCCGGCCGGAAGGCGCCCTCGCGGTCCATCGCTTCAACGTGCGGACCGATTTCTTTTTCGGCAAACTCGCGCGCCGCCGACCGGAACATTTGTTCCTCTTCGGTGAGCACGGTTAAGGGCTGAACGGAAGGCGAAGACGCAGGATCGGGCATAGGGATTGACCTCCAGTGAAAGCCACCATCTTACCCACTCCGTTGAGGCCGTGCAACCGCGCATGCGGACTTTGCTGGCGGCAAGAAAAGATCGGAAACGGACCGCTGCTCATTTGGTTTTGCAATTGAGGATGGGCTTGGCCTGCGTCAAGAAACATGGCACAGAACCTGTGCCGTGTCTCGGGGATGCCACCTGGACTGCAAATGGCGGCTATTGTTTGCGGCGGATTTCCAGACCAACTTCTTCGCCATCGGCGAGAGGGAGTGGTTTGTCCAGCCTTAGTACTCCCTGATGGTAAGTTGCGGTTGCGTGGAGGGGTTCCGATTGAGCAGCCGCGGCCGGCTCAGTTTCGGGTTGATGGTGGGTTTGTCCTGCGGCGTGAGTGTGGGGCGGCCTTTTCTTGCCTTCGGCGGCGTCCATGGCTTCATTCGCCAGGCGATCCGCATCGCGGTTATGTTCGCGGCGAACGTGTTCAATGCGAAATCCATCGAATTGCGCGATCAGCGCAAGGGCGCGTTCGTGCAGGATCTTGAGATTGGGGTTCCTGACCTTGTACTGGCCGTTGATCTGCCGCGCCAGCAGTTCCGAGTCAGAAATGACTTTCAGACGCCGGAAGTTGTGCTCCAGCGCGTAGTCGAGCGCTGCCAGCAGCCCCTCATATTCAGCAACGTTGTTGGTGGTGTGCCCAAGGTATTTGGAAAGAGAGGCGAGGCGGATTCCATCAATCGTGTCGACTACCACCGCGTAAGCCGCCGGTCCCGGATTGCCGCGGGAGCCGCCGTCAATGTGGGCGATGATCCCCTGGATGTCAGTTGATGGGTTGGGCATGGGTTGGAATCTTGCGCCGCACACATATCAGAAGGCGGGGCGCAGCGCCTGTGTAGTGCCGGGTTTGACGCACGCCGTGCAGCCTTAAGAGTCAGCGCCAGAGATATACGGATTTCACGCGCTAATTCGGGGCCAGCGCCTGCTGGCCGTCGGCCTCAGCCGGAGTCTGAAAGCGCTCGACGGAGTAAAGGATGCGGGCGCAGTTTTCGCACTCGTAAAGGCCCTCGCCCGCACGAACGTCATAATAGAGTTGCGGGCGCAACAGCACGTTGCATCCCATGCACTTCCCCTGGCGAACCTCCGCCAGCGCCAAGCCGCCCCGTCCCTTGCGGACGCGCTCGTAACGAACGAGAATGCCTTCGTCCAGCCTTGCCGCAAGCTCCTGGCGTTTCCGTGCTGACTGGTCGCGTTGTTCCCTGGCAGCCTTGGCGGCTGCTTCCAGTTGTCCTTTTTCTGCCGCTACGCGCGCCTTCTCCGCGTCCAGCCGCCCGGCCGCTTCCTTCACCTGCTCCTGAAGCTCCTCGGATTCGATCATTTTTTCCAGGATGCCGTCTTCGATTCGCCTGATGTTGTCCTCTTCGCCTTCAATTTCCTTCAGCATCGCCCTGTACTGTTCATTGGTCTTGACCTGGTAGAGCTGGTCTTTGTGCTTGGAGATTGTCTGGCGGATCAACTGAATTTCGCCTTCCATCGCGCGCCGCTCTTTCTGGTTTGCGTTCAGACGTTGTTGGCGTTCTTCATGAGCATGGATGAAATCATTCAGTTGTTTTTCGATGGCTTGGATTTGGCTGGGGAAGGTTTCAATCTGGGATGAAAGTTCGGCGATTTCCGTATCTATTCGCTGTAAATCAATCAGTGTTTTAAGATCGGAGTACACTTCGTCTCCTGATGTCTGTTTGACTTTTCGACCGGTACATATAATCCGCGCATTATTGCCATATTTTCGGTCGTGCTCCCGCTTTTTGTTTATTTTGGCACAATCGTACTGCACCTTCAAGTCATAGGGCTGCAATCGCCGCCCGAACACGTCCTTCGTTCTGCTCAGAAATTCCCGTGTGGACAGTCTTCACCGTTGAACACAAAGAGCAGGCAATACGATTTGGAAGGCATTACCGCAGAGAGATTTGTTGCCATACCCTCCGTGGCTGAACAGGCCTCAACGTCGGAATCAGCGAGGCGCTCCCGCCCCTTCGTATTGAAGGTTGTTGATAGAGATCTTCGCTCTAAAGCTGTCGCAGGCTACAACTTTGCTGCCGTCACGGCGCCTTCGGAGGCGGAAGAGACCAGTGCGGCGTATTTGGCGAAAACGCCCGACTTGTAGCGTGGCTCGGGTTCCTTCCAGTTTTCCAGACGCTTGGCGATTTCCGCGTCCGACAGCTCTACATCCAGGCGGCGCGCGTTGACGTCAAACACCACGGTGTCACCATCCTTGAGTGCGGCAATCGGGCCGCGGCGAGCGGCTTCCGGAGCAACGTGGCCCACCATCAGGCCGCGTGTCGCACCGCTGAAGCGGCCATCGGTCAGCAGAGCCACGGATTCGCCCAGCCCCTGGCCCACCAGCGCCGCGGTCACGCCCAGCATTTCGCGCATGCCGGGCCCTCCGCGCGGGCCTTCGTAGCGGATTACAACCACTTCACCCGCCTTGATGCCCCTGCTGTCCACGGCCTTCATCGCGTCTTCTTCATTATTGAAGACGCGGGCCGGGCCGCGGAACTTGGTCGGCTCATGGCCGGAAATCTTCACCACACAACCTTCCGGGGCAAGATTGCCTTTCAGAATGACCAATCCGCCGGTGGACTTGCGCGCTTTCTCGACGGATTTGATCACGTCCTGGCCTGCGGTTTCTTTCACGGCACGAGCTTCTTCGCCCAGCGTCTTGCCGCTCGGTGTCAGCTCATCCTCGTGCAGCAGGCCCGGCCGACCCTCGATCAGCTTCTTGGCGACCACCGGAATTCCGCCGGCTTTGTAGACATCGACGGCCACGTATTGGCCTGCCGGCTTCAGATCGGCAATCAGCGGAGTCCGTTTGCTGATCACGTCGAAGTCGTCAATCTTAAGAGGAACACCTGCCTCACGCGCCAAAGCCAGCAGGTGCAACACGGAATTGGTTGAACCGCCCGTGGCGGCCACGCAGGTGATGGCATTCTCAAACGCTTTGCGCGTCAGGATGTCGCGAGGCCGGACGCCGCGATTCAGGATGTCCATCACCAGTTGGCCGGTCTTGAAGGCGATTTCGTCTTTGGCCGGGTCCATGGCCGGGATGCCGTTCGCACCCATGGGTGAGAGGCCGATGAATTCCATCACGGTTGACATGGTGTTGGCCGTAAATTGGCCTCCGCAGGCACCTGCTCCCGGGCACGCGGCGTTTTCAAGTTCTTTGAAGTCGGCGTCCGACATTTTCCCGGCGGCGTTTGCGCCGACGGCTTCATAAACGTCCTGAATGGTGACGTCGCGTCCTTTGTAATGGCCCGGGGCGATGGAGCCTCCATAAAGCAAAACGCTCGGAATGTTCAGCCGCACCAGGGCCATGGCTCCGCCGGGAATCGTTTTGTCGCAGCCCACCAGCGCAACCATGGCGTCAAACATGTGGCCGCGGCCCACTAGTTCGATGGAATCAGCGATCACTTCACGGCTGATGAGGCAAGCCTTCATGCCCTCGGTGCCCATGGTGACCCCGTCAGAAACCGAAATCGTGTTCAACTCCATGGGAGTGCCACCGGCGGCGCGAATTCCCTCCTTCACCTTGGCGGACAGCCGCCGCAGGTGATAGTTGCAAGGCATGGTCTCAATCCAAGTGTTCGCAACGCCCACAATGGGCTTGGCGAGGTCGGCGTCGGTGAAGCCGATGGCTTTCAGCATCGATCGCGCGCCGGCACGGTCGCGGCCTTCAAGAATCACGCGGCTGGGCAATTTGGGATCAACTGGCATGAGTCCTCCAGACAATAGAATGAATTCGAAGCTGAATCAAGAATCATCGCAGATTCCACTTTGAAGAGCAAGTTTGGCCGCCGCGTTGGCATGCACGGAACATATTCGTGTGTCGGGCGTCTTTGATGATACAGAGCTCGCAACGAATAAAAGCCGCCACGGAAGCCGTCATTCGCTTATCTGTGTTCGGGCGGCTTCCCAGGCGAGCATGGCTCGTTTGCGATCCGTCCCCCCGTGATAGCCGCCGATTGATCCTACCTTTCGGATGACGCGGTGACAGGGAATGATGAAGGCGATGGGATTCTGTCCGACGGCGCTGCCTACGGCGCGCGAGGCTTTGGGATTGCCGACGTGCGCAGCCAATTCTTCATAAGGGACGACGGCGCCCGGAGGAATCTCCAGCAGGGCCTGCCAGACTTTGATTTGAAAATTGGTTCCGCGCAGATGGAGCGGCAACTTGCCCTGACGATTCCTCCCGGGGAAGATCCGGCCAAGATATTGCCCAGTGGTTTTGGTGTCCTCTGCAAATTCGGCTTCCGGCCACCGGCGGCGTACCTCATTCAGGACGGCTTCGCGGCTGCTGGTGACAAAGTACATGGCGCAGATGCCGCGATTGGTGGCGGCCAGCAGGCACTCGCCGAAAGGGCTTGGATGAAATCCGTAAGCGATCCGTAGTCCGGCTCCCCGCTTCCTGAATTCGCCCGGCGTGACGGCTTCCACGCTGACAAACAGGTCGTGCAGGCGGCTGGGACTGGACAGGCCGGCGGCGTACGCGGCGTCGAGAACGTTTCCAGAGCGCTCGAGCGCGTGCTTGGCGTAGTCGAGCGTCAGAAATTGCAGAAAGCGCTTGGGGCTGATGCCCGCCCAGCGTTTGAAAAGCCGCTGGAAATGGAATGGGCTGAGATTGACGCTTTTCGCGACCTCGTTGAGATCGGGCTGCGCGGGGAAACGCTGATCCAGATAATGGATGGCTTTCTCGATCCGCAAATAATCTTCCGACATCGATTGCATTTCTTGATTCTCCTCGAAACCATCTTCGGCTGGAAACTATTTGGTCGCAATCCGAATCTTGCTGTAAAAGCGCAGTTTTTCATGACCAGAGCCCGCGAGACAAAGGACAGTGTCGCGGCTGCCAGCGCTAAGCGAACGCGACGTTCCACCGGAACGCCTCTACAGCGGCAGCGAAACGGGGCGGTGTTCGCGGACCGAAATCTCGGAAGCGAAGCAGATTTTGTGGGTGGCAGCGGCATCATCGAGATTGGCGTGGGACTCGCGATCTTCCAGAATGCAATCAACAAAGTCGCTGACCTCATCCTGGAAAGGATGGTGGGCTACATCGCCGCTGTCAGGAAGAACGGTGGGAATGGACGCCCAGTTGTTCTGGCCCGGCCAGTGTCTGGTGAAGATCTGGTTGTTGCGAATGGTACCCTGATCTCCGAGCAACTGAATGCGAAAAGAATAAGGCATCACGCACTCGATCGAAGAAGCCACCTTGCCAATGGCGCCATCCTCAAAGCGAACCAGCGTCACGCTGTTGGGCTCGTAGTCGTATTGCAGCGGATTATCCGGACTGGTGTTGGCATAGGCAAAAACCTCCACAGCCTTCTTGCCTATGAACCACCGCAGCCCGTCGACCGCATGGCAACCTGCCGTGAGCAAGCTGCTGCCTCCCATTTCCTTCTTGATGTTCCAGTGGTACTGGTGGTACCAGGGACCGATGCCATGCAGATAATCGAGTTCAGCGAAGAAGACTTTTCCGATGAGCCCGTCGGCCAGCAGCGTTCGAATGGTCTTGAACAACGGATTCCATCGCAACACAAAGCTGACCACCGTCTTGACTTTGGCGGCGTGGACGGCGGTCTGAAGCTGCCGTAGACTTTCGAGATTCAGCGCCGCCGGCTTTTCAATCACCAAGTGCTTGCCGGCCTGAGCGGCGGCAATGCCCTGTGGAACGTGGAGAGGGTGAGGCGTGGCGAGGACGACGATCTGAATGCCGGGGTCATCAAGCATCTTCTCCAAATGTTCGTAGGCCCGAGCGCTTTCTAATTTAAATTCTTCGGTCTTTGCATGCGCCCGGTCTTTTTCGCGGCTCACGATCGCCCGGACCTGGGTGCGAGGGTCGGCTTCAAAAGCCCGAATATATTCGCCTGAGACCCACCCCGTTCCTATAATTCCCACGCCCAGTTTTTCCATTCTCAGCCCTCCGGTTGACGCATCGAAAAAGTTGCCAGCACGAACTGGCAGCCATTCTATCAGGGAGCGCATTGGAATTTCCTTCTTTTAACGGGTCGCCAAGAAAAGTTTCCAGGCGGCGGCATTCCGAGTCTTGGCGAAGTTGACCTGGGAAAACAGTCTCGCCTTGACGCGTTGAGGGACGAATGTTCTCGCAGGTGGGAGTGATGGAAACCAGCAAGGTGGGTGAGCTTCAGGGAGTTTGCA
>JAKAWN010000616.1 GCA_021827245.1 Acidobacteriota bacterium
GGTGGAGCGCTTCTATCGGAAACCGCCTACCTGGCTGCCCTAGGAGTTGGTCAACTTGGTCAAGGACATTTCCAGCTTCGGAGTACCCACCAAGGAGGGTATAGCTGTCGGCCAGACCTAAAGCCGCCCATAGAAAGCAATCCCAGTCGCCGTGTGTGCTTGCGAATGAAATTGCTGCCCGATACTCATCAACCGCACTGGCTTGGACAAATCCATGCCTGTGGGCTTCCCCACAAGCTAGGTGCGCCTTTGCTTGCTCGTCGATATTCTGGACTTCGCGCGCCAGGCGGATAGCCTCATTGCCCGCGTCAAGGGCGCGCTTCCACTGTCGGTCTAGCGCCAGCGCACGAGCGAGTTTCCGGTACACGCTCCCAAGTTGGCTCGGGGCTCGGATTTCCGCGAGCCGCAGCATGGATTCTGCAATCTCGACAGCTCGGCTGTATCGACCGAGGTCCCTATTTATGGTGTTTAGAACTCCCTGGGCCTTGAGAAGGGCACCCCAGTTCTGGGTGAATTCAAAATACTTAATCGAGTCGTGGGCAAAGTTCTCCGCCTCGCCGTATTCGTTAAGGCGAAGATGCACGAGACTGCGAAGGAGTTTGTAATCTGCGGATAATGAGTCGGGAGCGCCATCAAGCGGTAGTACCTTTAACTCGCCTAGTGCGCTATCGTAACGGCCGGTTTCCAAAAGCGTCCTCGCCACGCCCAGTGCCCTCTGGAAGGCAGCCGGATCGAAACCCCGGATCATCTTTCCCACTTGGGCAGCAACATCGGTTGGAAGGGCCGCTACAAGTTCTGGCCCTGGCGCCAAGGTCAAGCCAAGAGCCTTGGCAAACTCCCGGGCCATGGAGGCCCAAGTCAGGCCTCCCTGTTGATGGAGGAGTCGACTTAGGTCGTCAGCGTCCTTGAGCTTTGCGTTGATTTTTGTTCCCACGTCAATTATTGCGTCACGGACGGTGCGTACGTCCTCGGGGCGAAAGTTTTGATGGTCCTGTAGACCATACGACCCACGAATCTCGACTGGCGTCACGCAACCCCTGGCAAAACCATAGAATTCATTGAGTAGTTTGAATACTCCGGTTGATTTGCTGACGATAAGCGGTATCCCCGCTCCGATTGCTTCCCATGCAGAGAGACCGAACCCTTCGTGCCATGAGAGAAAGAGTGAAAGGTTTACACCGTCCAGCTCCTGCAGAAGTGCGTCCCGATCTAGATAGGAAAGGAGCCGTATATCGAGCGCCCTTCCAGCCTTCTTCTCTACTGCCGCGAGGATTCCTTCTCGGGCCGGATCGTTCTCATCCAACCCGACCAGCTTGAGGACGGCGTTTTCGAAAATGGGTTGGCCCAGCCCCGGAGTCCGCTTTGCATGAGCGATCGCGGCAGCGAAGGACTCGGCAACTAGACGCCCTTGCTTGATTGGGTCATTTTCGAGGTCAAGGCGGCCAAAGGCAATCGCAGTAAGTCGGCTTGTGGCGTGTGTAAGAGTGAGCCGCGACAAGCCGGGGACGAGCATGTGTACGGTGCGTGACGGCTGAAGATCACGCAGGCGGTCCCTAAGGAGAGGACCGATGGCGAACAAGGCGTCCGCCGCCTGGAACAGCTCTCGCTGCTTGTGCCACTTCTTCGTGGCGTAGATTGGATCGCGATGCTTGATCGCACTGTAGTCGGCGTAGCTTGCATGCATGAAAAGTACCGCAGTACCGCCTCCCGCAATCGCGCGTAGAGCGATGGCCTGCGGCCCCGTAATGACGTCATGGCCTACCCAGAAGAATGACTGCGGATAACCAAGTCGGCTCTTAAGCTGTGAATGAGCCGCCGAAATAGCCTCCTCAGTCAGCCCATTGCCTTGAGAACTTGGTGCAATAATCAACTCGACGCGATGTGACTTCGCTTTCGACACCTCATCAGCGCTAACAGATGGGACAATTGAAATAACATCCACCTCCGGCGCCACTTGAGCCAGTGATTCAAGGAGGTCGACGTTAAAAGCGCTGATTCCGCCCCGTCCAGGTCCCCAAGCATCCGCAAGGACGACCACGCTCTTCCGAACATAACTTGAACCGGCATTCTGGCCGTAGTTCATAGAGTTTTTGGCAGCGCAATCCCTCGCAAGTTCGAAAGGGGCGCGCCGCTCACCGCTCCTCTCCCCACCAAACTATAAGAGGTATGTCATGGGCAACCGCGTAGCCCAGGACTCCGATTGATCCGGTGAGCCTGCCTCGCGTGCCTGCAACCGCCCTTCAAGAGAGATCGCAACCAAACTCCGTCGGAGGGTGCTGTGCCCTAGGTCTCTAGAGGGCGATTGCCAGTCATGCGCGGTGATAGAATCACGTTTGGGCCTCTCGGGCCTTACCTTCGAGTTATCCCGGGCGAGGCTCCCGACCCAGGATTCGCGCGGGCCTGTGCGGGGCCACCGACCAGAGTAAACCCGTGACGGCGACGAAGCCATTCGTCAGAACAAACCTCGCAAGTACCAGAACCTTTGTGACATTCGATTTGGTTTCGCCCGCCGAATAATATCGCCGAACATGCCTCATCGCAAGACGGTATTGCTATCCCCATTCGTCCTTTCTTGCCGCTCTGGCACCACTACCTGACCTTCTCGCTTCTCGCCTCTGCTACGAGACCGTCGCGTCCCGGCGTTTGATTCGTCTGCCTTCGGTCTTCACTAGCAGCTTTCGCGCCACCCGAATCCGGTGTCACTCAATCGTGCGGCCCGTTCCGACCTCAACGCGCCAATCTCTCCGCTTCTGTCCCCTGTTTCGCGTCCTTGCTCCCCCGGCTGTGGGTGAGGGGAGCAAAGACTCCCCGAAACAGGAGGACAGGAAAAATGAAAGTCGAACAAGCACAACAGATCGCAAGCAACGCAATCGAGCAGCTCCGGCAGGCCCTCGAAGCCGGCCAGAGCGGGGCGCTCAAGGAATATCTCGCTGCAATGGCGCGCTTCCGGCGCTACTCGTGGCACAACGTGATGCTTATCGCTTCGCAGAAGCCCAGCGCGACGCATGTTGCGGGCTTCCAGGCATGGCACAGGCTGGGCCGCTTGGTGAAGAAAGGCGAAAAAGGGATTCTGATTCTCGCCCCGGTCGTTCGGAAGAAGGCCGAAAACGGCGCCGAAAACGAACAGGATCAATCCTCAACAGTCGTCGCCTTCCGCGCGGCTTACGTGTTCGACGTCAGCCAAACGGACGGCCAGCCGTTGCCGGAAATCGGCAGCGTGAACGGCGATCCGCGAGAGCACCGGGAGCGGCTTGCGAAATTCGTCGCCGACAAGGGCATCACACTCGGCTATTCCGAGGAAATCGCGCCGGCGCGCGGCGTCTCCGAAGGCGGCAAGATCACGTTGCTGCCCGGCCAGTCTCCGGCTGAGGAATTCGCAACCCTTGCGCA
>JAKAWN010000617.1:0-2882 GCA_021827245.1 Acidobacteriota bacterium
ACCGGCCCACGCGCCTGGCTGCTTGGGATTGAGTTTCACCGCTTGCTGGAACTCTTCAAGCGCACGCCGGTAATCCCCCACCCGCACGAACATGCCTCCTACCTCGGCGTGAAGGCTGGCGTCGCGTGGAAGCTCGGTTTGGAGAGCGATGATCTCGGATTCCGCAGCATCCCATTCGCCTTCATTCAGCAGAAAATGACATAACTCAAAACGAACCTGCAGGCGATGGGCCCCGGGATTCGTTTCCCAGGCTCCGAAAACAGCGGCGTGGTAGTAGCGAATTGCCTCACTGGGGTTATGCGATTTAGCGAACAGCCGGGCCAGTTCGAGATTGACCTGCCCGCTTCCTGGCTGGCGCTCCCAGAGCGTTCGAAGGTACACCTCGGCCTCGGCCAGACGGTTGGCCTTGACCAGCGCGTCGGCAAGACGCATCTGGTACGCAGCGTTGTCGCGCGAGTAAATCAGGGCCGTGTGGAAATCATTGACTGCTTCCTCGGGGCGATTTGCTTTGAGAGCAGATTCACCTCTCTGATACCACCTGCCGCCGAGTGCCTTCTGTTCGGCGTGATATCTTGTGGTGGCGAGTCCCGTGATGACAAAAAAAACAGCCAGTATTACCATGCTGACAAGAACCAAGGTTTCCCGCTCTAGGGACCACAAGAACCCCTTGGGAGCTGTGCAGACCGGGCAGGCTGTCTGCCCGGCGGGAATCAGTTGTCCACATCTTGGACAAAGCCGATCACCCTCTCGCGGCATATTGATTATTTTCTCCCGCTACAAATTCAACTGGCCGGGCCGTCGAGACACTCGGAATCAGCGTCTGCATGGTTCCATCGCGAGTAATGAGCGTCGCAGGCCTCTGGCGAAGCAGGTGACCGATCCTTCTAAAGATCTTTCCTTCTCAAATTTTCCCCGCCCGACGAGAGCAGCCTTGTGCTCTCAGATGCCCAGCCATTTATACTAAACCATCCTATTAGCTTAATACATCTTGGAGTTCTCATCCCTCGCTTGGGCAGCTTTATTCGAGCGCTGCAGGCTGAAACGCGACGAATTCACGCTGCCGGGTGTGAAAAGACCCTCACGAGTTCCGCAATTTACTCTTCATTTCATTGAGCAAATCCCTCCTAAAACGAACTGCAGGTTGCAGGCCTAAAGCTTCCTCCTCTTCTTACCGATAACCAGAGTGCAAGGCAGGGAACGGGAATAGCAAGTTCCGGCCCATCTCCGTGAATGCAGGCAGGTGAGTCCATGGCTGTAATTCATAATGCGCCACAACCCATTTGGCAGGCAGAGCGTTTGGGGTTTTCCGGCAAGGCCGGGCGAAACGTGCGGGACCTTTCACATGCCTCGGTGCTGGTCTTTGCACTGACGGCAGTGGTGACCGGCATCCTGGGCTGTATTTCACTCTCATCGGAATTGGGTATCGGTGTGACCTCTTCGTTTGTCGTGGTGGCAGTCCTGCTTCCTCTGCTCTGTGGCTGGCTGGCGAAAGAACGGTGGCGCGCGAAAAATCTGGAAGAACGAATTCAAAGTCAGGAGGCCAATTCTGGACTGGTGAAGGGCGCCGCAGAGTCTGGCGATGATATACCTGCAGGATTGTTGATTGTCTCTCCAGACTTGAGGATCCGCTTTGCCAACCAGACATATCTCCAGAGCACGCTCCATGAGCCAGAGGAAGTCCTGGGATGGAAGATCCAGGATGTCATGCCGGCTGAAGGTCTTGAAGACTGGGCCAAAGGCCTTCTTGGGCGTTCTGACCCTGCGGCGAGTTGCTGCTTTAACGCATTTATCCGGGTGGGTCTGGCAGGTGAGCGGCCCGTGCACATTACCATGGCGCGCATTGCCCCGCAGCAAGGCGAGGACCGTGTTCTGGTCGTTGTTGAAGATCTCCTTCATGGTCGCTCTCTTCGATCGGATCTGCCGGTGGAAGGTTATGCATGCTGACGGTGCCTTCGCTGCCTGATCCTTCGTTCACGCAGACGGACAAAGAGTCCGCAACGCGAGGCAGAAAGATCCCAACCGCCAGCAAATCGGGGACGACGGGCCTTACCGGCTCCTCCAGTCCCCACCCTGCATTCAAGCAAATATTTCCGTCCTGTGACGATTGACGCGCGAGGAAGAGATCACGCTCGATTGATCGGCATTCCTCGTGACTGGGGAGGTGTCTATGATGAAACATTCGTGTCTGACGACGGCAATTGCCGTGTTGATGCTGGCGACTTCCGCTTTGGGAGTCGAAAAGCCGCACAAGCTGACGAAGCTCGGCGTGGGGGTCTACCTTGCCTCGGAGTTCGATGCGGCCACGACCTACCATGTGCTTCAAAGTTGCGGCAACCGGTGCTATGAGGCGAACCCGATGGTCCGGCCCTTTGCTCATAATCCCAGTATCTTTCTCGCGCTCGGAGCTAGCGCTTACAGCGTCAACTACTTTGCCGGCAAACTGGAAAACAGTGGACATCACCGGTGGGCGACGGTATTGCGCGTCTTTGCCATCGGTGTGCACGTTGGGGCCGGTGCGGAGGCTCTTGCGCTCGAACATTAGCGGGCGGCATCCAGACATCCTCTGAGGCCCGCAGACGCTCTCCGCACCGCGGGCTCTTGCTGGGCTGAAATAATTCCATCTCCTGCGGTGTTTCCCGGCTGGCTGATTCTGCGATCCTGACGCTGCTCCTTTTGCAAGGCTGACTTTCCGCTGCCCCCTCAAGAGTGGTCCACATAGCTTGCCGTTTGCTGTAGAATTGGGGAGAGCTTTCCCATGCGACAGAATCCTGTGCTTACGGAACCTTCTTATGCCATGCCCACGGTGGCCATCGGGTTTCGGCCGGAGTATCTGGACTTCCGACGCGGCATTCATGTCGGGAACCTGGAAGACAACGAGCGGA
>JAKAWN010000617.1:2892-3378 GCA_021827245.1 Acidobacteriota bacterium
CTGGAATCGCGTTACCGACAGCCGTTCGTAACGGAGCGCTGGGGACGCGGCGTCTACTGGCAATGGATTGGTTTTCTGGCACGAGCGAACCGCGAGGCGAAGCCCCTTTCCAGCCGCGTCAGTTTTGGCTGCTCGAAATTCTTCCTCTCGGTGGACACTGATGAGGGACTTTTCAAGTGCGGCCTGCAGGTGGAGCGCGGCTATGTAAGGGCTCCGCGCGACTTTCCCGCTTGCCGGCTCGCGGACGACTGGGATTGGCACCGGTTGCTTGGCGCGCTCAAGCCCGGAAGTCTCATGGAGAAAGAGCTGAAGCGGCTGGTGCTGCGGGAAGGATTCAGAATCCGCGCGGGCAGTTGGGAAGAGGATCCTGTCTATCTTTCGAAAGCGAACTTTGCGGGCGCAACTGGAATCGTACGGCAGCTTCGGAAGGCTCCTGCCGACGGCTGGGCCGGCTTCCAGCTCTTCTACGCGATGGACGAGAACGAT
>JAKAWN010000618.1 GCA_021827245.1 Acidobacteriota bacterium
CCATTGTGGGCGTATGCTGCGCGAAGAGTCTCCATCAATGACTGATCATGGCCGCTATAGCCACAGACGATCAGCGAGGTACCTTTCAGATTCTCGATTAGGGCCTTTTGTAACGTCGCTTCCTGGACCTGGAGTTCCTCGGGTGTGTTCTTGAGCTGGTCGTAGCGGTAATCACCATGAAGAGAGACGCAAAGCAGCTCTCCGGCGCTGGGGGCGCGGAATACGCGGTCTTGACTGTCGATCCCGACCTCGACAGGCGTGAGTTTGAAGCCGGCTGCTGCGCGAGCGACCAAGCCATCGAAGTTCGTCGACCAAACGGAGCGAATAAGGTCTGCTTCCGCTAGATGGCAGAGCAGGCGATAGCCGATGTGCGGTTGGGCATCGCGCACTTTCTGCAGGAAGAAAGCTCTTCGGTCGTCTGATATCGGAAAGCATTGTTTTATGTAGAAGCCGTACTCTTCTGCGGAGCCTTCTGCGGGATAGCAGCCTTGCCGGTTAAGCCACTGCTGAATTTTTCGGCGGACGCCGTCAAGCGATAGTTCCGTAAACTGGTCTTCAAGGCCGGTATTGTTGGTCAGAAATATCTGGCGTTTCCATTCCCAGATGCACATCTGTGCAGATGGCACGCCGGAAGTCGTGGACGCACCTGCACCGAGGAACATGGCGAAAGGCGGCGACCGTCGGACCCCGATCGATCTGACGAAAGCGTCCAGGGAGAGGACTATATCTTTGCCAATTTGCTGGGACGATGACATGTGCCTTGATTCGAGGCTTGGAAGAGGTCAATTAGCCTTTTGTCTACCTAACCTTCGGGTCGCGAATTGAGCTTAACGGCGACGCCGCTATCGCTTTCTCAGACTACGACACTCCGTCGATCGTTCGGGTCCGAGCAGATCTCGAACCCAGTCCTCAAATTGACGGGGGATGTGCATCCTAGCGTATTTGGTGGCGTCGAAGAGTGCCGCGGACAATGATTCGATCCCGAGTGCACGAATGACACATGGTGAGGATAATATGTCCAAGGTTGAACAGATCGTAAGTTGCGGAAACCGCATTCGCGCGATCCTTGTTGCCTTCCTCTCATCGATCGCGGCCGTTGCATTGCGAATTACTGCGTAGGCGATCGTGGCCGCTTCACCGTCGCTCAAATCGTCGGGCGGATTTGCACCTACTAAATCCAAAAAGATGTCCAAGCTACGCGCATCCATTACTTCGCGAAGAAGTATGCGAGTTGACAGAAGCTCGCTGATGATGTCGTCGGCAGACGTACCATCTCGAGGATCGCGCAAGGCTTCGACAAGGGTTGTCTCTTCTACAATTGTTGGCATTGCCAAGGCCTTCAGAACCTCCGAAGTGATTCCAGTGCCGAGGATGTTGAGCAGGACGCTGGCATCCAGGAGAAGCGCATCGGCGCCCGCGTCAAGTACTGAAAGATTCGGATCCATCTGAATCCTGGACCCCTAGGGCGTCCAGCAATTGCCGCGCCTCGATGCGATTCATCTGCAGCATTTCACACAGCTGCCCTTCGCTGATTAGACCGCGCCGGTAAGCTTCGGCGGCCAGCATTGACAGCCGTGGCGGCAATACGAGCGAAGCGTCGAGCGGAGGATCGCCGAGTACCTGGCGAACCGTATCGGCCGAAAGTCCACGGTCACGGAGCGACTCGTAGGTGCCTTGTGGCAACAACGTCAGGCCTTCAAGCCGACGGGACATCGCCTCCGTGGAAACATGGAAGATATGCGAAAGAACGATCAACTGACGCGGCGAAAAGCGATTGGCCTCCAGGCTGATCTCTGCAAAGCGTCTCCTGATTGCAGCAGCGGGCATTAGGAGCGACAGGGCGAATGCGTTTGCGAAACGCTCTTCTTTAGCGCTGGTTTCCTCATTGTCCTCGTAGATATCCGGAACGTCTCTGGCGCCAACAAAATGACCAGTCTCGTGGGCGGCGGTCATGGCACGCCTGTCACGCGGATGCTTTGCGTTTAGGAGAATACAAGCACCGACATCCGGGTCATACGCATATAAGCCAGATATCGTCGAGTGAATTGGGCGAATGAAGATTCGGATGCCGACTTCAAGTTCCAATAGCGACACAATATCTTCTATTGGTGCCAGGCCGAGGCCGAGTTGATGTCTGAAGGCCAGCGCCGCGTCTTCTGCTTGTGGTTGGATGTCTCCCGGAACGATTGATTGTTGTCTCGGGTAATGGGCTTGAATCTGCTTATCGAGGAGCCTTTCGAGCTCGACTGACGCGGCTGCTAGCTTATTCAATAGACGTACAGCGGCGGCTGCTTGCTCGGTTTGCTGGGGAGACTTGGAACTCCGGAAACGAGCAGCCAGATCGACGTGAACCGCGCTGGAGCGGAGAAGCTCGTTAGCCGGGCAATGGTATAATCGACACAGCGCCCAAAACTCTTGGGGATTCAGCCGACGTAGCCCGCGTTCGATTGCCACGATTGTCGTTCTAGCTATACCAAGCCCCCTCGCCACTTTCTCTTGGGTGAGACCTGCTGCGGCGCGAGCCATTCGCAGCCGCTCCGCAAGCATACGTTGGTCAAAGGTATCTAGGCGGCTCATCTCAGGAATTCGCGACAATCATTCGGACCCATGATTCCGGTCGGAGCAGTTCGACGAATTCTTTCCATTCTTGGCGGTGAGCGGAAAGAAGTGATTTGAGCTTCTGCAGGGTGACGCCAGTTGACTCTTTGGTAGCCTCGGCGGTTTCACACGCGACTTTCGTCAGTGACTGCGCATTCGACGTGTCGAGTGCCCTGGCCATGGCTTCGTGATCGAGGACCGCATGCACTGCAATGTCGCGATCGTTAGAAGTGGTTTCGCGTGAAGAGTTTCTCAGCATTCCGGCGTCGATTGATGATGCGTTTAAATCATTCCAGAGATATTGCTCCGAGCTGGAATCGACGCCTGCAGCATAGAGAGCCAAGCGACGGAGTAAGCAACCTGTGCAGACTCCGCAGTGGATTGCAGCGCCGTTGAGATTCACGTGACGACGATCGCGGACACAAGATGTCGTCTTCTCCCAACCATTGAGCGACGCGTGTTCTCGGAGCGTTTGTAGAACCTGACCTTTGGTGCTCCAAAGATGGGGATGTTCAAAGGAGACGCTCCAGCCGTCGAGGCTGTGTAAAAATCCGGCTAGTCGTTCAGTGAATCCAGGGTGCGAACCACGGTGTGGCCATTCCCCACCGAAGGTGGTGAGACTTGGACCAAGGCTACCTTGGCCGTTCTCCGGTATCACGACCCTTTGCGCGTCAGATGAATGGGCAGCGAGAGCCGCGAGTGTGTAAAAAACGAACGTTCTCGACCGGTAAGTGGGTTCCGGATGACGGATGTTACCTAAACCGAACGG
>JAKAWN010000619.1 GCA_021827245.1 Acidobacteriota bacterium
CGCGTCCCCAAAATAACCCCTCGTATTGCCTCACGTAATTTTGTTGCCGGCTGCGTCATCAATGATGTTGCTGGAGGACTTCTTTCTCTTGTCCTTTGAGCTGGCTGTCGTCTGCAGAATGGGCAGCCAGTCACGAGGGAGAAGGACATTGCACAGCTCTCGCTGTCGGTAGCATTTCACGTGCGACAACGACCCCAGTCGGTAACATCCTGAATGAGACAATGCGAGGGAAATCACGCGGTTTCTCGTCCCCGCCGACAACAGGTCAAGAACACGGCAAACCGCTACTTGGCGGAGCCGGATACAGCCTGAAAATTGTTCCGGCCGTGCTCCTTGGCACGGTACATCGCAGCGTCGGCTTCTTTCAGAAGACCATCAAGGTCCTTGCCGTCGGCAGGATAGATGGCCACACCTATGCTGGCGCTCATGCGAATCTCCTTGCCGGATAGATGAAAGGGTTCCGCCAGCGCCTCCAGGATCTTCTTCGCCACTTCGAACGCGTCATTGGTGTTGAGCAAGTCATTTAGTATGACCACGAACTCGTCGCCCCCGAGGCGGGAAGCGGTATCCGCGGCACGCAGACAGCCCGTGATCCGCTGGGCCGCGGTTTTGAGCATCTGGTCGCCCGTCTCATGCCCCAGGCGATCGTTGACAGGTTTGAAGTGATCAAGATCCAGATACAGAACCGCGAGCAGGCGTCCGACGCGGCCGGCATGCAGCAGCGCCTGGGTGGCCCGGTCGCGGAACAATGGCCGACTGGGCAGCCCGGTGAGCCCATCGTAGTGGGCCAGATGCACTAGGCGCGCTTCGACCTCCTTGCGCTGCGTGATGTCACGCACGAGCGCCATGAACTGCCGTCGTTTTCCGAAGCGGACTTCGCTCAACGAAATTTCCAGAGGAAATACCGTTCCGTCGCGGCGCAGGCCTTCGACTTCACGGAAACCGGTGCCGAGCACCTTGTGTTCCCCGGTCTGCAAATAGTGGAGGATGAATTCATCGTGCTGGTGGCGGAACGGGTCCGGTATCAGCATCGAAACGTTCTTTCCCGCCATTTCGTCGGCGGCATAGCCGAAGACTCGTCCCGCAGACGGATTTACGGACTGGATCAGGCCGCGTTCATCTATGATCACGATGCCGTCGAGGATAGTTCTCAGAATGGAGTCCGTGTATTCTTTCGCTTCCTGAAGCAGGCTCTTTTCCCGCAGGAAACTCTTGTGATGCTGATGGGAAGACCACAGCGCAATCAGCCCCATGACCACGACTGCGGCGGCCACGGCTATGGCCATCGATCCGTTGTCTACCGTATCCGCGTCCATGACGGGCGTCCCCATCGCGCCCATGCCTGACGGCATGGCGGTCATGTTCATCGCGGCCATGTCGAGGTAATGCATGCCGAGGATCGCGATAGTCATCAGGACCGCAAAGGCGAGTTTCTCCCAGCCGCTGGTCACGGACGTGCCGCGATAGATTCGCCGAAGAATCCCTAGCGCCGGTATCGAGAAACCCGCGGCTACGACGTACGATAGCCCCGCCAACACATAGTCGTAAGTGTGCGGCATGCCGGACATCACAACGGCGTGCATCCCCGTCATGCACATTGCCGTCAGACCGAATCCCATGAACAGCCCGGCGATGAGCACATGAGACCATCCGCCGGTGTGCCGATAAATGAGCTGCAGCGCTGCAAAACTGCCCGCGAGCACGAGGAGCACCGACAGGACCGTGACGTCCAGTTTGTAGGTAAAAGAGTAATGCGCCTTGGTGGTAAGCATCCCGATGATATGGGTGGCCCAGGCGCCGAGACTCAGGACCACTCCGCCGACCCAGAACCACCGGGCGCGTGCTTTGCGGCTGCCATTGGCCGATGCGCGCCAAACAATGTCCGCGGTGGTATAGGTGGTCAGGATGGCCACTATGGCTGACAATGCCACCAGAGCATAATCGTAATGGCGTGCGTTTGATGCGCTTGTCATCCACATTTCCGCGCATCTCCGATGGCATTTCCCGACGGTTTTGGGGCGCCGATCTGAACTGCCCTACGGCTCTCGGCCGCCCCGACCGAATGGCGCCTGTCGCGGCGTCTCGGCAGGGCAATGCACCATGTTGCATCGCAGCAGGGGGATGTCGCATATGCCAGCGGCGTACTCACCCCGCGCTGAGGACGGCGCGCGCCGCTGGATCCCACGCCCGCCCATCGCCAACGGCGGTGTTGCGAGTGACATCGGCCGTTCACGTCGCCCGGACCTTGTCGGCCATCCACTGCGTCATTTGCCCCATGGCCTGCAGGCGAACCGCTTCGACCGAATCTTCATGAATCTGCCAGTGCCACTGCAAGACCTGCGGGTCGTGAATTTCCCGCACCTCAAGGAACTCAGTGATCGGACACGATGAGATCTCACCCGGAAGCCGCACGCACAGGGCGTTGTGCATCATCATCCACTGGTAGGCCAGGGCGCCGATCCAGCTTCGCAGGCCACCTCCAGCGCTGCCACGGAATGGTTGGGTCCTGATCCAGCCCGCCAGCGCCGCTGCGGGCATCGGCCGCGCCAGCCCATACCCCTGTCCAAGGCGGCAGCCCAGCTGACACGCCGCCTCGATGATCCCCGCACTCTCCAGACCTTCCGCCACCACGTCACGTCCCAAATCATGGCCGATCTGCACAGCGGTTCGGATCAGACTCAGCGCCTTGATCGGGTCGTGGGTGAGATCCTTGACGATGTTCTGGTCGATCTTGAGCACGTCGAAGGGCAGTTCCGCGAGGCGCTTCAAGTTGCTGAACCCCGCTCCCAGGTCGTCCAGCGCAATCTTCACGCCCGCCGAGGCCAGACGGGTGATGGCCTCATCCACCGCGCTCGCCTCCAATGCCTGGCTCTCCAGCAGCTCTAGGGTGAGCTTCTGTGGGGCCACCTGCGCCTCGCGCAATGCCTCCTCGATCCAGCGCACGCAGTCCGGGTGCACCAGAGAACTCGGTGCGAGATTGATCGACAGATTGATGTCAAGCTTCTCGTCGCGCCAGTGGCGCACGTGACCGAGTCCCTGCATCAGGCCCTGCCGGAAGAGCGCATCGAGGTCGGTTTCCCCCAGCGCCGGCAGGAACTGTCCGGGCACTAAAGTCGTGCCATCGGGCGCGCGCAGTCGCGCCAGCGCCTCGACCTTCAGCAGCGCACCGTCTGCGAGATTCACGATGGGCTGCACGAACATCTCCACGCCGCCGCCGTAGAGGAGCGAGCGGATCCGTGCTGCCTGACCTGTCTCGATGGCTTGCCGGCTGCTGTGCGTGGCCGCCGTCATCAAGTCCCAGCGATTCTGCAGCGATTGGCGCCAGGTGTGCATCCAACCAGAGGCAAACTGGTTTGGATACGCTCCA
>JAKAWN010000620.1 GCA_021827245.1 Acidobacteriota bacterium
CAGCACGCCAATGTCCATTGCCGCCAGGTAGGGCAAAACATCTGTCTGCTGCCCGGCCAGGTGGATTCGATCTTCCAACCCGTAGTGTCGAATGCGTTCTACCACCTGAGCATACTGCTCTCCATCTCCCACCGCCAAAAATCGCATGCGCGGCTCTTTTTCCAGCACGATGCGCGCCGCGTCCACAAACTGATGGATGCCTTTGACCTCCCGGAAACAGGAAATGTTGCCGACCAGGATCTCATCCTCGGCTACGCTCAGCATCTGACGCGCATGGTCGCGCAGTTCATGTAACCGCGAGAACACAGCCAGATCGATGCCATTGTAGGCAACGTGCAATTTGCTTTGTGGCACGCCTTCCACGTCCCGGATGGTCTCCGCGGCAACTCGACTGTTTGCCAGGATGCAGTCCGTGAAGCGATTGGCCAAACGTTGAATCTGACGAATCACCGGCCCCATCCACTCATTTAAATTCCTGCGCGAGCCGATCACCACCGATACGCCAGCCAACCGGGCCAACCATGGCCCAATAAGATTGGCTTCGACAAAGAAGGTCTGTACCAGAGCGATCCGCTCACATCGCATCCAGCGAACCAGTTCCAAACATGAGTGCCACCCGGAAGCACGCAGCAGACTTCCAACACCGGCACAATAGACGGGACAGCCAGCTTGCTCCTCAGTCAACCATTCTGTTCCGCGCAACACGGCCAACCGCGGCTCATAACCCAGGCGGCTCGCCAGCTTAATCAGTTGCAGCACCTGCCGTTCCGTTCCCCCCTCGGCGATACCGCCAATCTCATCAATTAGAAAAAGAACGCGCGGCTTCAAAGCCGGCACTGTTACCGCGACTCCAGCGCTCACCTCGCGGACCTGCCTGACGACGGTTGCCACTTTTTCTCCTAATTATCTTGCCGTAGCCATTTGATGCCTGACCTTGTTGGCAGCGGCATCGAACCTGGTATCCGCCGCAGTCAGCTTTCGAATCACGCGGGCTGGCATACCTACAGCAACACTATTCGATGGAATCGGGCGGGTGACCACCGCGCCCGCGCCAATAATACAGTTGTCTCCAATATCTGCCATCACAATGGCCCGCGTGCCAATCCAGCAATCGCGTCCAATCCTGATTCTTTTCGGCCGAATATCGAACAAAGGATCGCATGGATCGTCGGACAGCGGATACTCGAAATACGGAGATTTGGCCGTCGCGTGCTGGTGAGCCCCGCTCAGCAGTTGAACGTCATCGGAAATAATGGTTCTGTCTCCAATGTCTACCAGTCCTACCTTGCTGTGCAGTCCTAGATACACATCCTGCCCGATGCGCACCCCAGAGTAGGCAAACAAAACTCCGAACTGCAAACACACATTCAGAGGACAGGATTCCAGAGTCCTTGCGTAGTATGCATTCCGCAGTATCCGGCCCAACCGTCCGGGTAATAGACTCAGCATTTCACTCTGTGCCACAAACCATACATCGCGCCCAGCCATGCGTCGAGAAACGATTTCAATCAGCCAGCACGGGGCCGTCGCAATCGCCCCTACTCCATACAGCACCGATTTCATTGTCTGGCGAAACATTCAAACACCTCTAAACGAGTAGATACAATATCGGGCAAACTGGATTCCCCGATAGCTATAGATCCTAGGATCCACAAAAAAAATGACCTGGGATGGAATCGCACATATCTCCATCCCAGACCAGTTGTATGTGTATCCACGTACACTGCGCGACGATCAGGATGATCATCGCCCCTCGTGGACCCTACCATTCGCGGCGTACGCTTTGCAGAGCCACGCAGGCAACTAAAACAATACCCGCAACCGCGGACGGAAGTAACATCAAGTTTAGTAGTGTCACGGAATCATTCCTTTCGTCAGCAACAACCTCTTGAAGAACGCTGCAGTGTTGGATACAAAACCCGTCGGCAATGCTATCGACCCTGCCCGTTCCACCACGGGCGGACCGTGGCAAAACGCACAAGGACTATCTGCCCGCAAACGCGCCCTCGACACTACGGCGTCAACTGTGGTGCACTTCTGCTAGTGCAATTGGGAGGCCGTTCTTCGAACCTATGTATCGGCGGTTGTTAGACAATGCCACAACCCATTCGCGGCTCAGAATGTGCACCCGATTGCACATTGCCAGAAGTGTTTTCCACCGCGTTACGTCCGTAACTACCCACGTCCGGGCTCCTACACCCTGTTTCTGCTTTATATCGAGGTTGGCATTCGGCTTGCAGTGATTACCAGCGGCATCCCCCCGGCCAGTCGGCGTCCGCTGTACGGAACGTGAAAGAGATAATGCAAAAAAAATGAAAGCCCTCAGCACCATTGTCGAACGGACGGGGATCGCATCTGTATTCCGGCGCACCATTGCTGGCCGCGGCGGCCTCATCCTGGCGCTCCATCGTGTCCTGCCAACCGAGGAGCAGAGCCTGTGCTACAACCCCCACCTGGTGCTGAGCGAAGCGGCATTCGTATCGCTGCTGCAGATGCTTCAACGGGACTACCATGTCGTCCCACTTGAGGATCTGCTGGCTGGTCCCACCGGCGAAGATGGTCATCCCAAAGTTGCCATTACCTTTGACGATGGTTGGGAAGATAACTACCGCGTTGCCTTTCCCCACCTGCTCTCTTACGGGATGCCAGCCACCATCTTCGCCTGTACCGGCCTGCTCAATACGCTTCAGTTGCTCCCGGAGGAGCGCTTCGCCCGCCTTTGGTCGCAATGTTTCGCTGATTCCAGCCTGGAAGAACTGCTGATCGACCTGAATCACTGGGGAATGGGCAAAAGCAAGAACCACCATGTACACCCCCAGCAGCAGTATTGGTCGCAGGAGTTGAAACGGATGCCCTTGAACGCCCGGCTGCTGCTACTCGATCATCTGGAGCAGCGCTATCAAATGGCTACAGTCCAATCACGCCGTTTTCTCACCTGGGAACAGGTTCGTATCATGACCCGAACCGAACTGGTTCGCATCGGCTCGCACACCCACCGGCATGCCGCACTCTCCTCGGAAAGCGATCGCGACATCCGCCAGGAACTGGACGATGCTCGCGCCGTCCTATGGCAGCGTGCCGGTGCCGTCTCTGAAGTTCTGGCTTACCCCAACGGCATGTACAACCGGCGCGTGCAAGACCTGGTACGTTCCATGGGATTCAAGTACGCTCTCTCGACCATCCCAGGCTTCTTCAATCGAGAATCCAACCCTCTGGCAATTCCCCGCATTGCCGTCGACAATACCACCGTTAGCGATGCTAGCCTTCAGTTGTCGACCAGCCGGACTTCCTTCTATTTCCTCAGTTCCGGACTTCGATCTGCCGCCTCATTCTGACCCGCTGCGACGCGCTATAGGGATTCACA
>JAKAWN010000083.1 GCA_021827245.1 Acidobacteriota bacterium
ATCTTATCTTGATTTTGGTGGTAGCGGGGCTCGCATTCGTCGGTGGGGAAGCACATAGTTCGCGCGTTCTGTTGGGTGTCATTCTTCCATACGCAGCCCTGGTCGTTTTCCTGACCGGGATTGTTTACCGCGTTCTGAAATGGGCGAATTCGGTCATCCCTTTCAATATCCCCACTACTTGCGGACAACAGAAATCGCTACGGTGGATTAAATCGAGTTGGATCGAGAGTCCGCACAATAAGTTTGGGGTTGCGGTCCGAATGGCGCTGGAAATCCTGCTTTTCCGATCGCTCTTCCGCAACAGCAAGACAGAGATCCGTCGCGATGGACCGAGGCTCCTGTACACTGAAGACAAATGGCTCTGGCTGGGTGCGCTGGCATTCCACTGGTCGCTGCTCATCATTCTGCTTCGCCACCTGCGTTTTTTTGTTGAGCCTGTGCCGCAATTCATTTTGGGGTTGGACGCCGTTGATGGTTTCTTCCAAATCGGCGCCCCACAACTGCTGGTTACCGATGTCCTAATCATCGCCGCGCTGCTCTTCTTGCTTGTACGGCGCTTTACTAACACCAGAGTCCGCTATATTTCTCTGTTTTCGGATTACCTGGCGCTGTTCTTGCTTTTAGGTATTGCCATCTCCGGGGTCCTGATGCGGCACTTCTTCAAGGTGGATCTTGAGGCGGTCAAGCAATTTGCCATCGGGTTGGTTACTTTTTCACCCATCGTGCCTGCGAGCATCGGAGCGTTGTTCTTTGTCCACCTGACGCTGGTCAGCTTTTTGCTGGCATATTTCCCCTACAGCAAATTGGTCCATATGGGCGGTATCTTTTTGAGCCCAACGCGCAACCTGGCCAACGACAGCCGGATGGTGAGGCACGTGAACCCGTGGAATTATCCCGTCAAAGTCCACACCTACCAGGAGTGGGAGGAAGAATTTCACGACAAGATCAAGGCGGCAGGACTGCCGCTGGAGAGGGAGTAGAAAATGGCTGAAGCCCCTCCAAAACCGGAAGAGCTCGTCCAGATCAGCTATGCACCACAACGTGGTGACTGGCGGGACACCCCCGTTGAGTTTCAAAAGGGGACCTTTTGTTACAGTGCCGCAGCAAAGAATCTTCGCTATCTCGACCTGCCGAACCCGAGAGACTGGCAACCGTACGAGAAGGACTGGAAACTTCCGCCAAATTGGAAGGAAATAATCCTCAAAGGCATGAAGGAGCGGCTTGAGAAGTTCCGGTCCTTCCGCCTGTTTATGGATATTTGTGTGCGCTGCGGAGCCTGCGCGGATAAATGCCACTTCTTTTTGGGTTCGGCGGATCCCAAGAACATGCCTGTGCTGCGCGCGGAACTGATGCGCTCAGTTTACCGGCGATACTTCACGCTTGGCGGCCGAATCTTCCGCGGCCTGGCCGGGGCCAGAGATCTCACCGAAGACGTGCTCAAGGAGTGGTTCTATTACTTCTATCAGTGCACGGAGTGCCGGCGCTGCTCAGTCTTCTGTCCTTTCGGCATCGACACTGCGGAAATCACCATGATGGTCCGCGAGCTTTTGAACCTGGTTGGCGTGAACACCAACTGGGTTTTGGAGCCGGCCGCAAATTGTTTCAGGACGGGAAACCACCTCGGCATCCAACCCCACACCTTCAAGGACAACATCGATTTTGCGGTGGATGAGATTGAGGAAATTACCGGTATTCGAGTTGATGCGCCCATTAACAAGAAAGGCGCCGAGATTCTCTTTATCGTTCCTTCCGCTGATTACTTCGCGGTCCCGCACTATTACACGCTGCTTGGATATCTGATGCTCTTCCATGAGATTGGCTTGGATTACACCTTCAGCGCGTACGCGTCTGAGGGTGGGAATTTCGGGCTCTTCAGTTCGCACGAGATGGCGAAGCGGTTGAACGCCAAGATGTACGCCGAGGCCAAGCGGCTGGGAGTGAAGTGGATTCTGGGCGGCGAATGCGGGCACATGTGGCGCGTGGTTCACCAATACATGAACACTATGAACGGTCCGGCGGATTTCCTTGAAGAGCCGGTGTCACCGATTACCGGAACACGCTTTGAGAACGCGCGAGCAACAAAGATGGTTCACATTTGTGAGTTTACTTCGGACCTGATCTATAACAACAAGTTGAAGCTCGATCCGAGCCGCAACGATCACTGGAAGGTCACTTTCCACGACTCCTGTAACCCGGCACGGGCCATGGGGCTGCTCGAGGAGCCGCGCTACATTCTGAGGAACGTCGCCAACCATTTCTACGAGATGCCCGAAAACACTATTCGCGAGCAGACATTCTGCTGCGGCAGCGGCGCTGGTTTAGGAACAGACGAAAACATTGAAATGCGGCTGCGAGGCGGGTTGCCCCGAGCCAATGCGGTCAAGTATGTCCGCGACAAATACGGCGTGAACCTGCTGACATGCATCTGCGCGATCGACAAAGCCACTTTGCCGACAGCGCTTGAATACTGGGTTCCTGGAGTCGAGGTTGGAGGCGTTCACGAACTTGTGGGCAACGCCGTTGTGATGAGGGGGGAAAAAGAGAGAACCACCGATGTTCGGGGTCAACCTCTTCAGGAAAAGAAGGAGGAGACCGTCAATGCGTGACAAGGTTTGGATCATTGCGGGACTCTTCCTATTCCTTGGGTTCTTCACGTACCCGGTGTGGCATGACTTGATTGCGCACACAACTTCGAAGCCCCCGGTTCTTGTTCTGCCCGCGAAGGAAAAGCAGTGTGTGGCGCCGCTCAGTTATATGCGCACTTCGCACATGAAATTGTTGATGGAATGGCGTCAGAGCGTAGTTCGAAACGGCGAATCGAAATATGTGGGGTTCGACGGCAAGGTTTACGACATGAAGTTTTCAGGCACCTGCCTGAAGTGCCATAGCCGGCAAGACTTTTGTGACCGGTGCCACAACTATGTGGGTGTCCGGACGCCCTACTGCTGGAACTGCCACCTGAATCCCGCAGAAGTCAAGAGGAGCGCCCGATGAAAATTACACGAAAGGAATTTCTGAAGATTTCTGGGGCGTGCCTGATTACGCTCACGGGAGGAAAGGCGCTGGTCGCACTTGACCAGTCTGTGAAAGGTCAGGCCGCTCCGGCCCAGGCGCCCAAACCGACCAAGCAATTGGGAATGATCGTTGACACGAGAAAATGCGCCAAGGCCCAGGGTTGCACCAAGTGCGTCGAGGCTTGCGTCCAAGCGCACAACATTCCTTCTTTCCAGAACCCGGCCCACCAGATCAAGTGGATCTGGGAGAAGCCCTTCGGCGACCTTTTTTCTTCCTATGAAACCCAATATATGGAGCCATCGCTCAAGGACGAATCGACGCCGGTGCTGTGCAACCACTGCGACAATCCTCCCTGCGTGAGGGTGTGTCCTACCGGAGCAACCTGGAAGCGGCCGGAGGACGGCATTGTCATGATGGACTGGCACCGATGCATCGGCTGCCGGTTTTGCATGGCGGCCTGCCCCTACGGAGCGCGAAGCTTCAATTGGGTCGATCCGCGCCCGCATATCAAGGACCTTAATCCCGATTTTCCGACCCGGACCAAGGGCGTTGTCGAGAAGTGCATCTTCTGTGCAGAACGGCTGGCTGTGGGCCAATTGCCGGCGTGCGTGGAAGCCTGCCCGGAAAAGGCCCTGATCTTCGGCGATGTGAACGATCCCAAGTCTGAGATCAGGCAATTGCTCGCCAAGAGTTACACCTTAAGGCGAAGGCCCGAGCTCGGGACCGGGCCGAACATTTATTACCTCGTTTGAGGCGTTGCCAATGTTTATGCTCGAAAAAGCAATGGTAGGTAGCCGCAGATATTGGATTTGGGTCGGCATCCTGCTCGCAATTATCGCGGTCGCGTCTGGTTTTTATCTCTACCAGCTCAGCTACGGCCTGGGTCTCACCGGCATGAGTCGAAATGTTTCGTGGGGGCTCTACATCGGGCAATTCACCTTTCTGGTGGGAGTTGCCGCCTCCGCCGTCATGGTGGTGCTTCCCTACTATCTGCACAACCACAAAGAATTCGCGCGCATGACCATTCTAGGCGAGTTCCTGGCAGTGTCTGCCGTGACCATGTGCATGATGTTCATCATGATCGATATGGGGCGGCCGATGCGGGTCTTTAACGTCATCCTATATCCGCAGTTTCAGTCTGTCATGTTCTGGGACATGATGTCGCTTTCCGGTTATCTCATTCTGAATGCCACCATCACCTATTTCACCCTGCACGCTGAACAACAGGATGTTCCCCCCGCCCACTGGATCAAATACATCATTCTCGTGTCGATTCCCTGGGCTTTCAGCATCCACACCGTCACGGGGTTTCTGTACGCCGGCTTGCCTGGCAGGCTGAGCTGGCGGACGGCGATCATGGCGCCGCGTTTTCTGGCTTCGGCGTTTGCGGCCGGCCCAGCCCTGCTGATCCTGCTGTGTTTGCTGTTGCGCCGGCAGACGGGTTATGACGTGGGCAAGAAAGCCATCAACACTCTGGCCGTCATCGTCACGTACGCGATGGTCATCAATACGTTTTTCATCGCCATGGAGTTCTTTACCGCCATGTATAGCCGCGTTCCGGGGCTGACTGAAGATTTCCAGGACTTGTACCTGGGAGCTGTCCACACCTCGCTCTTGCCCTGGGGCCGGACTTCACTAGTTCTGATGGCCGGCGCGCTCGTATTCCTGCTCGTCCCCCGGCTGCGCCACAACGAAAAAGGCCTAGTGGTGGCTTGCGTGCTTGTTTTCTCGTCGCTGTGGATCGACAAAGGCCTCTGCATGGTGGTGGGGGGCTTCATCCCTTCTCCGCTGGGAACTATCACGCGATACGTTCCCACGCTTCCGGAAATGACCATCACGCTGGGCGTTTGGGCAGTCGGAGCTCTAATGGTGACGGTCTTTTACAAGATTGCTTTGTCGGTGGAATTCGAGAAGGAACTTTCTTACGTGCCGGCCTACGAATTCGCCAGGACGGGAGACGCAATCGTTGTACATGCGCACTCCAGCAACGTGGTTGCTGGTCCGGGTTCCGGTTTGGCCGGACAGGCAAATGAAGAGGATTCCGGAAAGGGTGGCGAGGAATGGCATCGGTGATGAAGTCTCTCACAAGTCCGCTGACGCCGGAGGAACGTGCGAAGGCCTTTACGTCCTCGAAGAAGTCGGAGGTCATTGAGCGCCAGCGCCTTCCTGTACGCTATCATGTTGAGGATTTCGACGTTGAAGACCGGCCGCGGCGCTTCCTGGAAGCATTTGCTTCGGTTCTGAAACATACCAATTACCGGCTCGCTCTGGACCATTACGTCCGGGTCACATCCAGATGCGCGCGCTGCGCAGTTGCCTGTCCGATCTACGACGCGACCCACGATCCTCGTGACATCCCGTGCTATCGCTCGGAACTGCTGCTCTCAATTTACCGCCGGCACTTCACGGTTTCAGGCATCCTGCGCGCGCGTGTGCTGGGCGATCCCGGCCTCACCGACGAGAAGATTCAGGAATTAGCGGACTCTTATTACAACTGCACGGCCTGCCGGCGATGCCACTTTGACTGCCCCATGGGGATTGACCACGCCTTGGTTACGCACCTGGGCCGCTATATCCTCTCAGAGATTGGCATTGCGCCGCGGGCGCTTGTGGTTAGCACGCGTGAGCAATTGATCGGCGCCACCGGGAACACTTCGGCCATTCCTGTGCCGGCCCTGATCGATACGCTGGAGTTCCTGACCGAGGATATCCAGGACGAGAAAGGCATTCACGTACCATTCCCAGTCGATCAGGAGGGTGCAGAGTACATCTTCTTTACGGCTGTCTCGGATTACATGATGGAAGCGGAGACCCTCAAGGGAATTGCCACCGTGATGAAAGCCACGGGCGATAGCTGGACGATCGGTACCGGCTATTATGACGGCATTAATTACGGCCTCTTCTACAGCGATCAGGTCATGGAACACGCCCTTCAGAAGATCCAGGCGGAAGCGAAAAGGCTGAAAGCGAAGAAAATCCTGATGGGTGAATGCGGCCACGCGTCGCGAACCGCCAAGTACTTTTATCCCACCTACTGCGGTGGTAAGGATGCCCTGCCCGTGATCAGCATCCTGGAATACACGCAGCAGGCGCTGAAACAGGGCCGGATCAAGCTCGACCCGAAGATTGTCTCTGAAAGGGTAACTTATCACGACCCCTGCAATTTTGCGCGAAGTGGGTGGATCGTGAATCAGCCACGCGAGGTCCTGAAGGCCTTCTGCCCGGACTACGCAGAGATGGTTCCCAACGGCCGCAGCAATCTTTGCTGCGGTGGCGGCGGCGGAACGGTTTCGATCGATGAGGTTCGGGCTTACCGAACCACGGTGAGCGGAAGGCTGAAGGCGGAGCAGATCCGCCGGACGGGCGCGAATTACTGTGTTGCTCCTTGCGCCAACTGCAAGAAGCAACTGCGGGAGCTCATGGAAGATCAGGGGGTCGAGTGCGAAATCGTCGGCCTCCATGACTTGATTTACAAGGCGATTATTCTTCCGCCTGATCCGCAGCCAGAAGAAGAAAAGGACTCGGCTGATGATTCAGTCTCACTGTCAGAGGGAGGCGCTTCGTGACGGCATGGATTGACTTTGCGCGAGGTCCCCTGTTCCGTCTCTGCTTTGCGCTGATGGTGCTGGGCCTGCTGCGGATTGTGCTGATGACCTTGCTCGGAGTGCGGGAGGCGTACCAGCGAAATCCTGACAAGATTGTTTCTTGGAAGGAAATTCGCCGCCAGACCCTGGGATGGCTGTTTCCTGTCGGGCGCCTCTGGAAACAACGGCCGATCTACAGCGCAATCTCATTTCTTTTCCACGTCGGGATGATCGTTACGCCGATTTTTCTTGCTTCTCACATTCTGCTGTGGCGCAACGCGTTGGGATTTGGCTGGCCGGCTCTTCCCCAAGGAGTGGCGAATTGGCTTGCCCTGCTCGTGGTCTTTACAGGAACAGGAATTTTCCTGGGCCGGGTGCTCCACGCCGGAGCGAGAGAGCTGAGCAAGTTTCAGGATTACCTGTGGCCCCTGCTGATCATGACGCCCTTTGTTACGGGTTATATCGCGTCGAACGCCGTTATCAGCCCCCGGACCTACCAGGAAATGATGCTGGTTCATATCTACGCCGGGGATCTCATCCTGTTGATGATCCCCTTTACCAAGCTCGCGCACTGCGTGCTGGCCCCGCTCTCGCAGTTGGTGACGGGCATCGCCTGGAAATTCCCAGCGGGCGCCGGCGACCGCGTTGCCGAGACTCTGGGATTTGCCGATCGTCCGACCTGGGTGCCAAAAGCGCGGCTTGCCACTGAGCCAGACATGGCTGAGATGGCCAAGAAGGGAGAGACCAGGAAATGAAAGCGGCCATCCTGACCGACACCACCAAATGCATCGGATGCAACGAGTGCGTGCTGGCTTGCAAGAAAGTCCATCACCTCAAGGACGATGTGCCCCGGCGCTGGGACTTCGATGACGGCCTTTCCGCCAGGAACTGGACCTCGGTGCTCATCGAGCCTGATAACAAGTTCGTACGCAAACAATGCCGGCATTGCCTGGAGCCTGCCTGCGTTTCCGCATGTCCAGTGGGAGCGATGCACAAGACTGAACTTGGGCCAGTCATCTATGACAGCTCGAAGTGTATCGGTTGCAGGTATTGCATGATGGCCTGTCCCTTTGGAATTCCGCGCTATGAGTGGGGCGATGTCGTCCCTTACGTCCGCAAATGCATCCTGTGCTACGACGAGCGGTTGAAACACGGGCGGCAGCCGGCCTGCACCGAAGTGTGCCCAACCAAAGCCACCATCTTTGGCGACCGTGACGAATTGCTGGCCGAAGCTCACCGCCGCATCCGTGAAAACCCCGGGAAATATCACAACCGGGTTTGGGGTGAACACGAGGTGGGCGGAACTTCGGTACTCTATATTTCCGACATCGATTTGTCATTCCTTACTTACGGCGAACATTTCGGCGACAAACCCCTTCCGCAAACAACCCGTGCGGCGATGGAGGCCGTCCCGTTCACGTTCCTAGGGGTGGGGATGGCGATGACGGGTCTCTACTGGATCATCCAGCGGCGCATAAAGCTCCAGGCGGAACAGGCCGGCGAAGAATCCGAGAAGAAGGCGGGTCCGGAGGAATAAATGGAAAGGGTAGCGCGGCTCAAATTATTTCTCTGGATGTTCGTGGGATTAGCGGCGGCAGTTGCAACCGCGCGTTTTCTCTTCGGGCTTGGAGCGACCACGCACCTGTCCGATGGCACTCCCTGGGGTTTGTGGGTAGGCTTCGACGTCATGGGTGGCGTGGCGCTGGCCGCCGGGGGCTTTATCGTCACCGCAACGGTCTACATTTTCAACCTGGAAAAATACCATTCCATCGTCCGGCCGGCGGTTTTGACGGCCTTCCTTGGCTACGTCGCGGTCGTGGTTGGGCTGTTGTTCGATCTCGGGTTGCCCTGGCACATCTGGCACATGATCATTTATTGGAATCCGCACTCGCCGCTGTTTGAAGTCGGCTGGTGCGTGATGCTCTATCTCACCGTGCTGACCCTTGAGTTTTTCCCCGTGCCGGCAGAGGACTTTTCCGCGCTGGCGCGCGTGCGGCGCTTCCTGATCAAGTTCCGCATCCCTCTGGTGGTCGCGGGCATTGCGCTTTCCACTCTCCATCAGTCATCGCTGGGCTCACTCTTTCTGATCATGCCCTATCGCCTGTTCCCGCTTTGGTATTCGCCGATTCTACCTATTCTCTTTTTCGTCTCGGCTGTTGCGCTGGGATTGATGATGGTCATCCTTGAGAGCCATTTCACGGCATACCTCTACCGGAGGAAGCCGGAAACCCATTTGATGAACCCGCTGGGTATTGCAGCGCGCTGGGTGCTGATCCTCTATGTGATTCTTCGTTTCGGCGATTTGGCGGTTCGCGGGCAACTGCACGATCTCGCAGGCGGGCAATGGCAGGTGAAGCTTTTCTGGTTTGAAATTGCGGTCATGGTAATCATCCCCCTTGTGTTGTTGTTCACCCCGCAATTCCAGACACAAACCAATTGGCAATGGGCTACGGCGGCCATCGCGACCACGGGCATTGTACTGAACCGCATTGACGTGGGCGGGTTGGCTGATCTCAGCCGTGGCAACAGGCTGTATCTGCCTGAATGGACCGAAATCGTGGTCAGCCTTGGGATTGTAGCGGCGGCGACACTGGTCTTTCTGTTTATGATCGAACATTTCAAGGTTTGGGAACAGAGACCTGCGGATCCGGCCGCCGACCCGCGCAAGCTGCCGGAGTTCAGCAAGGTCGGTTTCACCTGGCTGGGGACTCCGGCCATCGCCGGCCGCGTTAAGTACTCGCTGGCTTTTGTGATCGCAGCGGCTATCGGTTTCTTTTTCTTGAGCAACCCGCGTGCCGTCAGCCACGGCTTTGTGCCGACGCCGGTTCACCGGGCGCGCGGGGACGTGGTTTACCTCAATGCGAACCTTGCGAGTTACCAGAAGGGACAGCCGCAACCGGTAGGTAGCCATGACGGCATCCTGTACATCGACGGAGACCTGACGGATTGGGGCGTCACCTTTTACCACCAGAAGGAGATTGATCGCAACGGGGGTGCGAAGTCGTGTGTCATCTGCCACCACATGAATATGCCTCATGACCAGGACTCTGGCTGCTACGAATGTCACAGGGACATGTATCTGCCGACCGATTCGTTCCGGCATGACTGGCACGCATCGCCGAGCGGAGCGAACCTTGCCTGCGTGGAATGCCACGCCCAGGGATACGCTCGAACCTCTGCACATGTAAAGCCTTGTGTGGATTGCCACAAGCACCTCATTCCCGCCGGAGCCACGATCAAGATCAAGACCTACATGGCGCCTTCGTATGTGGACGCCATGCACGAGCTCTGCATAGGATGCCACGCCAAGGTTGCGCTCAAGGAGAACAAGCCGGCTATTGCCCAGTGCGCCGAATGTCACAAGGGGAAATTGAATTACTACGAAGCCGAACAATTACTGTACCGCCGGCGGGCGTTGGCGGGGCGCCTGGTTGTGCTGCCTCCAGCCAGTGTTGAAGACCCGTTGTTGGACATTAAATGAATTTACACCGAAAGGAGATTTGATATGAGCCGACTCGTACCACCCCATGGAAGTCCTGAGCTGAAGCCCCTGCTTCTGAATCAGGAGCAAAGGAAGGAGGAAGCCAAGCGGGCCAAGGGCCTGAAAAAGGTCCCAATGACCAGCCGTGAGACCGGTGACCTGATCATGATGGGTATCGGTGCGTTCACTCCGCTCGACGGCTTCATGGGAAAAGATGACTGGAAAAATTGCTGCGAGCGGTTCGCGCTGCCCAGCAGGAAGGACCTTTTCTGGCCCATCCCCATCACTTTGTCCGCTACTGAAGACTTGGCGAAATCCATTTCCATCGGCGAGGAGGTGGCCCTTTGGGACACTGAAACGGAAGAGCTGATGGGAACGATGAAGGTCAGCGAGAAATACAGCATTGATAAAGAACACGAATGCCAAGAGGTATTTAAGACGGCGGATCCCGCGCACCCCGGCGTCCAGAAGGTGATGGAACAGCCTCCCGTTAATCTGGCTGGTCCCGTCAAGGTGCTTTCGGAATCGTTCTTTCCGGAAGAATTTGAAGGGATTTACCAGACTCCCGCGGAAGCCCGCAAGCTTTTTGAACAGCGGAACTGGAGCACGGTTGCGGCGCTTCAGCTTCGCAACCCGATGCACAATTCTCATGCCTACCTGGCCTGGATTGCCATTGAGGTCTGCGACGGAGTCTATATCCACCAGTTGCTGGGCAAGCTCAAGCCGGGTGATATTCCGGCTGACGTTCGCGTGCGCGCCATCGATGCGCTCGTCAATAATTATTTCCGCAAGGACCGCGTGATTCAGGGCGGCTACCCCATGGAGATGAGGTATGCAGGGCCTCGTGAGGCTCTTCTGCACGCCGTCTTTCGGCAGAACTATGGGTGCTCGCATCTGATCGTGGGCCGTGACCACGCTGGAGTCGGCAACTACTACGGCCCCTTCGATGCCCAGACGATTTTCCACGAGGTGCCGGCCGGTGCGCTCGCCATCCACCCTCTCGCCATGGACTGGACGTTCTACTGCTTCGACTGCAAGAGCATGGCCTCAATGAAGACCTGCCCGCACGAAAGCAAGGCCGTCATCGACGAGAACGGGAACTATAAGGGTGGCGCCAGACTGCTGCTCTCCGGAACCCTGCTTCGCAAACTGATGAGCGAAGGAAAACCGGTTCCGCCGGAGTTCTCCAAGCCGGAAGTGATCGCGATCCTCAAAGATTACTACGATCACCTCGAGGAAAAAGTGGAAGTTAAGCTCCACAACGCAGCAACCGGCGAGGCGGCCAGTAAGTGATCGCCGTAAGCGTACACTCGTGCTCCTGCCCATGAGTCCGCAGACCATTGTTCTACGGAGGGACTCACGATGTCGGCATTGCTCTTCTTGTTTCTGGTAGCCACAGGCGCATTTGCTGCCGGCATCGTGGGGGCCTTGACCGGCGAAGGGGGAGGAATCCTTCTGGTCCCCACCTTGGTGCTGATTTTCGGTGTCAATATGCACAATGCCGCCGGAGCATCCATCATCGCGGTCATGATGACGTCCACGGCGGCCACGATCGCGTTCTTAACTCAAGGCTACACCAACCTGCGAATCGCCATGTTCCTCCAGCTCACTTCCATCGCTGGTGGTGTCGCCGGCGCCCTGCTGGTCGCGCTGATTCCCACATCTGCGCTCAAAATAACCTTTGGCCTGGTACTGCTCTTTTCCAGCTATCTGTCCTTTCGCCGAAAGGAAGAAGCCGAAACCGGCCGCCCTTCCGATCCGCTGGCGTTACGCCTGCACATGGAAAGCAGCTACCCCGCTCTTGGGGGCTGGCGGTCGTACAAGGTTTCCCGGGTAATTCCCAGTGCCCTTCTGATGAGCATCGCGGGAATCATCTCCGGGCTGTTGGGGATCGGCGCGGGAGCGGTCAACGTTCTGGTGATGGACCAGTCGATGAAACTGCCTTACAAGGTTTCAGCCAGCACAAGCAATTTCATGGTTGGGATCACGGCTGCGGCCAGCGCCGGCATTTACTTTCATCGGGGTTATGTTGACCCGGTGCTAACCATGCCGGTTGTGCTGGGAATCCTCGCGGGCGCAATCGTTGGCGCCAGACTCTTGATGAGAATAAGAGTCAAACCGTTGAGGATATTTTTCAGCTTTCTCGTGCTCGTCGCAGCCCTTGAGATGATCTATAAGGGGCTGTTTGCGTGAGGATTCTTGGAGTGAAGCACGACAAGTTCGTGGGGATGAGCTTATGAAGGAGACTCCCGATGTCGACCTCTCTAATCCTGATCCTGATGGCATTTGGCTCGTTTGCCACCGGCGTCGTGGGAGCGCTGACCGGCCTCGGAGGAGGGATCATCCTGGTTCCGATGTTGGTGTTGATTTTCCATATCCACATCCGCTATGCCGCCGGCGCTTCACTCATCGCAGTGATCGCAACTTCTTCGGGTGCGGCGGCCGCCTTTCTGAGCGAAGGCTACACCAACCTGCGCGTCGGCATGTTCCTCCAAGTCACGTCCATAGCGGGCGGCATTGTGGGAGCGTTCCTGTTGGCACTTGTGCCAGTCCCGGCACTCATGACAGGGTTTGGCCTGATCCTACTCTATTCCGGCTACCTGTCCTTTCGCCGGAAGGAAGGAAGAGAGGCGGGTCGGCCATCCGACCCCCTGGCCGTGCGCCTGCACATGGAAGGCAGCTATCCGTCTGCCCGCGGCTGGGAGTCCTACAAGGTATTCCGCGTTATTCCCTCTTTCCTCTTGATGGGTGCGGCGGGGATCGTTTCGGGGCTTCTGGGGATTGGTGCTGGGGCGGTGAACGTCCTGGCCATGGATCAGGTCATGCGGCTTCCCTACAAGGTTTCAACCAGCACGAGCAACTTCATGATTGGGATCACGGCTGCAGCCAGCGCGGGCATTTACCTTCACCATGGCTACATCGACCCGGTGCTGGCGATGCCCGTCATGCTGGGTGTTTTCGGGGGCGCCGTGGTGGGAGCGCGGCTCCTGATGTTTCTGCGTGCAAAACCGTTGCGCGTCTTTTTCAGCGTGATTGTTCTGATCATGGCTATCGAGATGATCTATAAGGGCTTGATGCGATGGCAGTAATTAGACGAATGGAGAAGCTGATTGGGCTGGTGCTGCTGGTGGGGGTATTGGCTTCGGCAGGCATCGTTCTTTTTGGCGGCGTACTTTACATGTGGCGACACGGCGAAACTCCTGTCCACTATCGCATTTTCCGCGGCGAACCGTCCGACCTCAGGAGCCTCGAAGGCATTTGGAAAGATTTTGGAGAAGGGTCCGCCAGGGGTGCCATCCAGTTGGGACTGATGCTGTTGGTAGGCGTGCAACTGATTCGGGTCGCATTGACGGGTCTTCTCTTCCTGCTGAACCGGGACAGGGTTTTTGTGGTCATTACCTTCCTGGTCTTTGCCATGTTAACTTATGCGCTCTTTTTCGCCGGTGGTTGATGGTCGCCGGAAGCCAATTCCAAGGCGATGTCCACCTTTGGATTGGCAAGTAACTTAAAGGAGGTGCTGGCTATGGCCATTGTGACGATATCGCGGGGTTCAATGAGTGGCGGAGAGGCCCTGGCGAATTGCCTGGCCGCCAAATTGGGATATCCGATTCTCGGCCGGGAAGTCTTGGTGGAAGCTGCGGCAAGACTGGGCGTCCCGGAAGAGATGCTACGGGAAAAGATTCAGACCAGTGTGGGCCTTATCGAAAGGCTGACGAGAGACAGGCGTGTCTATCTGGCTGCGCTGCAATCTGCTCTGGCGGACAAATGTGTTTCTGGAGATCTGATCTATCATGGTAACGCCGGCCACTTCCTGCTGAAGGACGTGCCGAACGTATTGAGAGTGCGGCTAATTTCCCCAATGGCGATGAGGATTCGTGCTGTTGTGGAACAGCAAGGACTCACTTCTGAGGCGGCCGAGGAATACATCCGGTACGTTGACCAGGAACGGATTGAATGGACCAAGTTCGTCTACGGCGTCGATTGGCGCGACCCAAGAAATTACGACGTCGTCGTTAACCTGCAGAGAATTAGCCTCGAGAGCGCCTGCGCAATGTTGTCCGGGATCTTGACGACTCCGGCTTATGCGACCACAGAAGAGGTGAAAAAGAAGCTTAAGGATTTTGCTTTGGGATGCAGAGTAAAAGTTGCGCTGGTTGCCAAACCCATATGCCAGCGTTGCCTGTTCGATGTCCGTGCGGACGATGGGATGGTTGAGATTTACTGGCAGCCGGGCGCTACGGGAGCTTCTTCAAAACCTTCGAGCACAATTGAAGAGGACATCAAGCGGGCGGCTGAGAAGGTGGAGGGGGTAAAGCAAGTAGTGGTGCATTTCGGAGAATCGAGCAGTTCCGGCAAAGCGGCATGAGCGGTAAGCGCGAAAAAGCCGATTTTCGCGAATGAAGTCTCACGGAGGCATGATCATGGCATCTCTCCGTAAACCTTGGGAGTTTGGATACACGCTGTTGGAGAATATACAAACTTTCCGCAGGGCGGTTCCATTGAAAGCAGGGAGTCGCCGGCCGGGACTGGAGGCTATTGGTGCCGCCGGGCGAGGCGGTTCACAGGCGACCACTGCGAATGGAGTTTCGGGATGGCTACGTGGGCGTTCACCTTATATGCTCTCGTGGGATCGATGCTCGCGGGTTCCATCGGGGTATTGCTCGGGACAGGCGGAGGAAGTGTCCTCGTGCCTCTGTTGATCCTGTTTTTCCACGTCAACGCCCACTATGCGGTGGGAGCGTCGCTCATTTGTGTAATAGTAGCCTCATCGACCGGGGCTGCTGCTTACATTCGAGAGGGTTACGCCAATCTGCGGATCGCAATGATCCTTGTGGCTGTCGCGGTGGCAGGAGGAGTGGCCGGCGCGTTGATTTCGGGACGCTTGGCCCCGGAAATGATCACCGTTACTTTTGGCGCGTTCCTCGTAGTCTGTGGTGTTCTCTCCTGGCAGCATCGGAGGGAAATCGTGCAGACTGCTCCTTCTGACCCGCTAGTTGTCCACTTGAGCATGGAGGGCAGTTATCCCTCCACCGGAGGCTGGCAACCATACAAGGTGTATCACGTGATCTGCGCCTTGGGCGCAATGGTCTTCGCTGGCATACTTGCTGGCCTTCTTGGCATTGGAGCCGGTGTAGTGAATGTATTGGTGATGGACCGGATCATGCAGCTACCGTACAAAGTTTCGAGCACCACAAGTAATTTCATGACCGGAATTACGGCAGCCGGCGGCGCCGGTATTCACCTCAAGGAAGGTTTTATTTCCCCGAGCCTTGTCATGCCGGTGATGCTAGGAGTTCTCCTGGGAGCCAGCGGTGGAGCGCGGATCTTGCCGGCAGCCAAGTCACAGTCGTTAAGGGTCTTGTTCAGCGCCTTTGTATTCATCATGGCGGTTGAGATGGTTTACCGAGGGTCCGTCGGGAGGCTATAAGAACGGCCTCCAAAAGTTCGTGATGGTCACAATTTCAAGCTCCTTGGATGCGTTTTTCAGAGTGCTCGTCGTCCTTATAACTGCGGAAAAGATTTATGCAGGGCTTGAAGGGGAAATTCAACACCCGCGGCAAGGCTCGATCGCGGCATCTGACCAAGCTGTCTTGTTTGAGGATTTGTCTTGCTAAGGTAGTCCTTCGGCACGGTATAGCTAAGAGGGCCTTTCTCTTCGGGCCAGGAGGTACCCGGCCAGGACGGGAGGAGTGCGGGCTCCGTCCAAGGCCTGCGCGGTCTAAATATGAGTGTATCAGCGTTCAGCCTTTATTTACTCATCGGGGCGTCCCTGGCAGGATTAATCGGTTCGCTAACCGGCCTTGGAGGGGGAGTCCTTCTGGTCCCCATGCTTGTGCTGATTTTCCACGTCAGCTTGCGCTACGCCGTGGGTGCTTCGCTGATTTCGGTGATCGCCACCTCATCCGGCGCAGCGGCCGCTTATCTCACCGAAGGCTATACGAACCTCCGAATCGGCATGTTCCTACAGGTTGCGGCCACTGCCGGGGCCATCGGAGGAGCTATCCTCGCTGCATATCTCCATGCGACGACGATCTCCATAATCTTTGGCTTGGTCTTGATCTATTCCTCTTACATGTCATTCCGGCGGAAAGAAGAACTGGAAGGCATCGGGCCATCCGACCGGCTTGCGACCCGTTTGCAGTTGGAAGGGAGCTACCCGGACCCTCCCGGGTGGAAACCTTACCGGGTATACAATGTGATGGGTGGTTTTTCGCTGATGCTGGCCGCGGGAACGCTCTCCGGGCTGCTTGGTATCGGTTCCGGCGCGGTAAAGGTGCTGGCAATGGACCAACTTATGCGGTTGCCGTATAAGGTATCGACGACAACCAGCAATTTCATGATCGGAATCACGGCGGCGGCAAGTGCGGGGGTTTACCTCCTGCAAGGCTTTATCGACCCGGGATTGACGATGCCGGTAATGCTGGGAGTTCTTTTCGGTGCCTTCACTGGCGCGAAGCTTTTAATGAGAGTACCTACAAAACCGCTGAGGGTGTTCTTTAGCATTATTATTCTTATTATGGCGATTGAGATGATTTATAGTGGCCTCACAGGGAGACTCTAAACATGGCAATGTTCTACGTCCCGGAAAATTGCCGCCAAGCGCTGAACTGCTAATTGTATTCAGCGAGGTAAGCAGTCCAGGAAGCTGAAGAAGAGAGAGGGAAGCTGTCCATGGCGATCATAACAATTTCGCGTGGTTCGATGAGCGGGGGAATGGCATTTGCCGAATGCCTGGCGAAGACATTGGGCTATCCAACTCTGGCACGAGAGGTTCTAGTCCAGGCTGCCGGCAAACTGGGTGTCTCAGAGGAGAAACTGCGCGGGAAGATCGAAAAGAGCGCGCGCTTCTGGGAACGGCTGACTTCAGACCGCCGCATCTACCTGATGGCTTTGCAATCAGCGTTGGCCGACGCTTGTGTTGAGGGGAATCTTGTCTATCACGGTCACGCCGGCCACCTGCTGCTCAAAGACCTTCCCAATGTGCTGCGTGTCAGGCTGATCGCTCCCATGCCGAGCAGGATTCGCGAGGTGATGAATCGCCAGGGACTCAATTACGGAGCTGCCGTGGATTATATCCGCCTAGTGGATCAGGAGCGAGTCCGATGGACCAAGTTTGTTTACGGCCTCGACTGGCGCGACCCCAGGAACTACGACCTCGTCATTAATCTGGGAAACATTGCGATCGATACCGCCTGCGCGATGGTAGCGACTGTCGTGAAGTTGCCTGCATACGCTGCAACTGAAGAAGTAAAGAAGAAGCTGCGAGATTTCGCCCTTTCCTGCAGGGTAAGAGTCGCGCTGGCTGGAAATCCAAAGTGGAGATCGATAGAATTCGGCGTGCGTGCGGACGACGGAAAGGTGGAGGTCTTTGGCGAGGTCGCAACCGGGGGAGTGCTGATCAGGCAATCGGGGCCCGACAAGGATGAGATTATGACAATTGCCAAAGCAGTGGAAGGGGTAAAAACGGTCGTAGTGAACGTCCGTCGATTCCCGGAATTCGCTGAACCGTAACGGTGAGCGCCATGTCACGGAGCCACGACTCTAACCTCTTGGGCTGGGTATGTGATGAGTGAGCTTTTTCCACTTTTCCTGAAGCTGGATGGACGGAGCGCTCTGGTGGTCGGCGCTGGCCCCATGGGAGCTCTACGCGTGAACCAGTTGCTCAAGGCTGGAGCCATGGTCACCGTTGTTTCGCCGAAGGCCGGAGCCGAGATCGAAGAAATGGCCAAAGCCGGCTCGATTGTTCTGATCAACCGCCCTTTTCAGCGGAATGATCTCAGCCGGCGCTACTCTATCGTCATTGGCGCTACCAACGACCCTGAGGCACAGCAAGCCGTCTTCGAAGAGGCTGAACGTCAAGGCATCCTTTGCAACGTCGTGGATAATCCCGGTTGTTCCAACTTCTATACACCGGCGGTTGTCGAGCGCGGTGACCTGAAGATCGCCATTAGCACCAGCGGTCGAAGTCCATCTCTGGCAGGAAAACTCCGCCAATACCTGGAAGAAGCAATTCCGGAAAATGCCGCCGACCTCACACAGACCGTGGGACTCTTGCGTTCGAAGTTACGGTTGAAAATTCCAGGAGACCTGGCAGCACAGAAAAAGCTGGTCGGCGACTTCGTGGAGAAAGTGTTGAGGAAATGAGACAACCAGCCAAGACCGCAGGCAAGGTTTTCATTGTTGGTGCCGGGCCTGGCGCAGATGACCTGATTACACTCCGAGGTCTCCGTGTTCTGCAGCGCGCGGAAGTGATTCTATATGATGCCCTGATCGGCACACAACTGTTGGATCAGGCCACTTCCTCTGCCGAACTCATCTATGTGGGCAAGCGTTGCGGGCGTCATTCCATGAAGCAGGAAGACATTACGCGCCTCATCCTTGCCAGAGCACGACAAGGAAAAACTGTCGTCCGTCTTAAGGGCGGTGATCCGATGATTTTCGGGCGCGGCGGGGAGGAGGCGCTGGCGTGCGCGGAAGCGGGCGTGGCCTTTGAAATTGTCCCGGGAGTATCCGCCGCCTTAGGCGCGGCCAGTTTCGCAGGGATTCCTCTCACCCACCGCGGAGTATCGTCGTCGGTTGCTTTCGTCACAGCTCATGGCGCGGGCCGTGGCGAATCGCCTGACCTAAGTTGGATCGGGCTAGCCAAAGCTGTCGATACTCTCGTCATCTTCATGGGTTCAGCGTGGCTCGACCGCATTGCAAATGCTCTCATCGAGTCCGGCTTGCCCGGCACGCGAGCCGTGGCGGTTGTCAGCAATGCATCTTGTGAATCCCAGGTGACCGTCGTGGCGACCCTTGCCACCATTCGAGATGAGGTGGCACAGGCCGGCCTCTCAACTCCCATGCTGATCATTGTTGGGGAAGTAACCCGCCTGAGCGAGGCGCTCAACTGGTTCAAGCGGCAGCAGGAAATTGTTTGTACACCAATGCTGCCCTAGTGTGACAAATAGACAATTTGCCGGAAAGACAGCGAGATGTGCGCGTGCAGGCAAGAGTCTATGCGCCATAAATGCCAGATCG
>JAKAWN010000621.1 GCA_021827245.1 Acidobacteriota bacterium
GGCTACCGGGTGGCGGGATCCAATTCACCCGGACGCTGAAAGACAGCGCATCCGGCCGGGAGCTTACGGTTGCGGACCGTTTCAAGGCCGCGAACGACAGCGTGCGCTGGGAGATCGCAGTGGTTTCCGATGGCAACCCATGGACAACCGGGATCACGACGGAAGTGAATTATCCCGCCAGTCCGGCGACGCGGTTTTGGACGGCGTGGTCTGATCCCGTTTGGTCGCCGTGGTCCGATCCCGACAAGCAGACCGGCGAATGGCGTGATCCGCTGGTGTTGCAGCCGCTCACCAACGTGTTCTGGACTTACGGCGGAAGGAACACAACCGCTGATCATATCGTGTTGCCGCTGGCAACTGTTGCTGAACCGGCGGATGATTACGCTTTGAGCCTCGTGTTCTCGCCGGAGGGTACCCTCTTGCCCGGCTCTCGACTGACCACAGCCTCCTCAGGTTCTATCCGATTTTCGCGTGCGAATTACCGGCTTGGCGGCGGCAAACCCGTTCGTTTCGAGATGGATTTGATTGCCCACGAGGCAGACTGGCGCGGCGGGCTGCGATGGATGACGGCGCGGTACCCCGAATTCTTCGAGCCGTCCAATACGCGCGCTGATGAGATGGCTGGTTGTGCCGCCTATTCCGGTGACGAAGACCCGATTGATGTTGCGAAATATAAGAAGATGGCCTTCCGCGTCAATTGGAAATTGTGTGACGATTGCCCATACTTGGGCATGTTCATACCGCCGGTGACGACAGCCGACGAAAGGTGGGAGCGGCAGTGGTCTGAAGAACCAGACGCGCCCGACAAGCCGCACTGGACAAGCGCTCGTCGGATGAACGACTACGCCAATTATTTGAAAGCCAATGGCTTTCATTTGCTGGATTATTTCAATGTGGCCGAGTTCGGAAGGAACATGTCGGGCAGCGAGTCGACTCCAACACCAGGCGTTCCCTTGTGGAAAACCCCGCGCGCCTTCCTCGCTGAGCGCTTTCCCAAGGCGTTGTTAATCCGCGGCCATCCAACCGGTTACGGCGCATGGGTGGTCGATTTCGGCAACCCTGATTATCAGAAATTCCTCTTGGAGCAGGCTGACCGCGACATCCGCTGGCTCCCTGATTCAGCCGGTATCTGCATTGATCGGACGGACTATCTCGCATTAAATAACAGCCATGCCGACGACGGTGTGAGCTGGGTCAAGGGCAAGGCCGTGCGCTCGTTGTGTATTTCGTGGAATAATCTGCTTGCCAAACTCGCCCCGAAAATGCACGCAGCGGGCAAAGTGGTTTTTGCCAGTCCGCTTTACGCACGCCTTGATGTGTACCGTCACGTTGACGGCTTCTATGACGAGTACGGGTACGATGGCCGCGGCTTGAATAGCAGTGCGCTGCTGGGCCTAAGGAAGACTCTCATGACGTGGACCTACAACGAGTCACTTTTCCGGCCCGATCCCGATTCATATTTCCAGCGGCTTTTGCTGATGGGTGCTTATCCGACCGCGCCGTATCCATGGAACAACCACTGCATCATCCCAGATATGACCTGGGACGAGTTTTATACCAAATATAGCCCGCTTTTCGAGCGGGACACCGGGCACCTGTGGATAAAGACAGAGAAATATTACCTCGCCTACGGCCCGCTGCTCGACACAATGCGCGGGAAGAAATGGGTGCTCTCGCCGCATTGCGTCGAAGTTGTCGACGGCGCGGCAAAAGCCAACTTGTTCCAAGTCCCCGGAGGCTACGCCATGCCGGTCTGCTTCGGCGGCAAAGCCGAATTTGCGGAGGTTATTATCAGAAACGTTCCGCGCCTCGACAGCATGAAATATTCTGTGATTCACCCTGGTTCCGCGAATGCCGTTCCACCCACGACCCTCTTCAAGGACAAGGATGGTGCGACCATGCTCCGTGTCCCGCTCCTGCGCGGCTGCGCTATGGTGACTTTGCAAAGATGAAGACAAACGAGGGCTGCCCACTTGGCTTGACATACTGTTCAAATGGTTGGGATGTTGACAGCGCAGATCAGGGTACTCTAGAATCCCAGGAAGATTGATATATCACACTTTGACTCAGAGTAAATGGAAGTTGAGGATACTGCCGTTCCCCCGGAGGCTTTCCCATGTCCATAACTGCACCTCAACGAAAGCAGGCGGGCTCACGGAAAGGCTCGTCGGAACCCAGTCTGGCCGAAAGAGCATATCACTTAATCCTTGACCAAATCCTCCGAGGGTCTCTATCCGTCGGCTCTTCTGTATCGCGTCGCAAGTTGGCAGAGCAATTTGGAATGAGCTTTGTGCCCGTGGCGGAAGCGTTACAGCGTTTGGAACTCGAAGGTCTGGTGGAAAGCCGCCCGCGTGCCGGGACACGCGTTCGAGTACCAACTGCTGGAGAGGTACGAGAGCGGTTCGAATTACGCGAGGCGCTCGAATGCCAATCCGCCCGCCTCTGCGCAGAGCGTGTGACTTTTCAAGAAGCCCTGCAACTCAAGAGACTGGCCGAATACGTGGATACCCTGTTCGCGACAACAACCACAAAAGGATCGGACAAGGACTTTATTTTTGCCGTGCAGAAGTATCATGTTGACCTCCACATGAAAATCGCGGAGTGTGCCCGGTCAGAGTCTTTGAGATCTGCAATCGAGAAGAGCCACATACTCACGTTCAACTGGTTCTATGATACAGCGTCGGGCCGGCAAGGTCTTCCTTCCAATTTTCACCAAGGGCTTGTTGCCCAGATTGTGGGAAGATCGCCCCAAAAAGCAGAGGACGCTATGCGCGCGCATGTTCGGTACGGCTTGAAAACAGTAGAGCGGGCGATAGACCAGCTCCAGACGGAGAGTTGGAGACTGCAACGCCCAAGGGGAATAAAGGTAGGGGAAAGGGCGAGGAAGGTTGTGCGACCAGGTGCAGCGCAAATGTCCTGAACCAGATAGCGCCACTGGTTCCTTGAAGCCAGTTCGGCTGGGCAGAGGAACTAACTTCATCTAAGCCTTCAGAACCTCTTCCGCCCGCTGCTTGTCCTACCACATCGACGCTTCCCAATTGTCTGGTAGTCCCTTGACCCACCCGTGCCACTACGTCTGGAACGCTAATTTCGGCCTGCAAAACCGTTTCTCCCCAGAGCCTTGGCATCATCCTCACCTTTCTTCGATCTGCCAGTCGGTAATCATGAGGTCGGAGCCAAGGCGAGCCAGTTCCAGAGCGGCCGCCACGCCAATCCCGCCGGCCGAACTCCCTTAGAAATTAGCTTTCCCACTCTTGATATACCAATGTATCATTTCCTGCTGACATGTCAGTACAGCCCCAAAGCGGGGTTTTGACAGATGGTTGGCACTCGCAGAAAACGTATATGCA
>JAKAWN010000084.1 GCA_021827245.1 Acidobacteriota bacterium
TCGGCATCATCTATCAGACACTCAAGAACAACTGGGTCTTCGAGGATTTTCCCAACTTTGTTTTGGCCAAGGCCAAAGCTTAACAACGACTTCTGCTCGGTTGGAGTAGACAAACATCATAGGAGAAGCAATGGCAGGATTTGAGGCAAACATGGCTGGGAACCCGCATGAGTCGTTACCGGAAAACGGTACAAACCCTGCCACAGAACATCGGGAAAGTGAGACAAATGGGAAAAAAGAATTCTTTTTTTGCAAAACGAACCGGAGAACTTAGTGAAAACAAAGGATCGTGGTGCAAAAACGAACCGGAACGAACCGAAAAACGAACCTACCGAAGTTGTTGAAAATAAAGCTTAGCCAAAAATCTACCACCCGCTGTTCATCCCGGGCAGTTCCGCCCCGTCCCGCCGCCGTTCGCCCCTCGGACAGTGCACTTCCCGCCGATTTATGGTTAAATGTGCGGTCGACCGGAACCAAGCTATGGGTAGAAAGCCATCATGGGGTTGGAATCGCAAAGACTGGGTCAGCCTGGTGCCATTCGGGCTGAACCAGCGGCACCCGAACGCTTACAAAGACATCCTTGAGGCCATCTGGGAAAACCGCGACAGCCTCGGCTACGCGTGGCGCATCCTTTCCGACGGCTGCTGCGACGGCTGCGCGCTGGGTACCAAGGGGATGCGCGACTGGACCATGCACGGCGTCCACTTGTGCGCCGTACGCCTGCGCCTGCTGCGGCTGAACACCATGCACGCCATGGACTGGCGCGTGCTGGAAGACGTTTCGCCGCTGCTCGATCAGCGGGAGCGCGACTTGCGCCGGCTGGGCCGGCTGGCAGTTCCCATGGTACGCCAGAGGGGCGAAAAGGGCTTCCGGCGCGTCAGCTGGGAGCAGGCTATTGCCGAGATTGCCGACAAGCTGCGCCAGACCGATCCCCGCGGCCTGGCCTGGTACCTGACTTCCCGGGGGCTGACGAACGAGGCTTATTACGCCCACCAGAAAGTCGCACGCTTTATCGGCACCAACCACATCGACACCAGCGCGCGCATCTGCCACGCTCCCAGCACATTGGCGCTGAAGGCGACCGTGGGCTGGGCGGCCACCACCTGCAGTTACGATGATTGGATGGGCAGTGACCTGGTGGTTTTTGTGGGAACCAATGTGGCCAACAACCAGCCTGTGGCCATCAAGTATCTCCACTACGCCAAGAAGGAAGGGACCAAGGTCTTCTTGGTCAATCCCTATCGCGAGCCTGGCATGGAACGCTATTGGGTGCCTTCCGTGGTTGAAAGCGCACTGTTCGGAACACGCATCGCGGACGACTTTTTCCAGGTGCTCCCCGGCGGCGACATTCCTTTCTTCTACGGCGTGCTCAAACATTTGATTGAGAACAACTGGCTCGACCGTGACTTTATTGACGAGCGGACTACCGGCTGGCGGGCTCTCGAAATCAAAACGCGGCGCTTGCCATGGGAAGAGCTGGAACGCGGTTCGGGACTTGGGCGGGGCGACATGCTGCGGTTTGCACAAGCTTTCGGCAAGGCTCACAGCGCTGTTTTCGTCTGGAGCATGGGTGTCACGCACCACAGCTTTGGCAGTGACAACGTGCGCGCCATCGTGAATCTGCAACTAGCGCGCGGCAACGTGGGCCGTCCTCACACCGGCCTGATGCCGATCCGCGGCCACAGCGGCGTGCAGGGCGGCGCCGAAATGGGAGCCATGCCCAGCGCGTACGTGATGGGATTTCCGGTAAACGAGGAGAACGCCCAACGCTTTGCGTCACGGGAGGTCTGGGGTTTCAAGCCGCCAGCGTGGAGGGGCATGGGCGCGGCAGAAATGGTGCTGGGCGCCGAACGCGGCGAAATCGACATGCTGTGGCAGAGTGGCGGCAACTTTCTTGATACCCTCCCCGAACCCGACCGCATTCATGACGCTCTCGCTCGCCTGCGGCTGCGGGTCCACCAGGATATTGTGGTGAATCCCACCATGCTGGTCGATCCCGGAGAAACGGTGGTCCTGCTGCCCGCGCGCAACCGCTATGAGCAGCGAGGCGGCGGGACCGAAACCAGCACCGAGCGCCGCGTGATCTATAGCCCGGAAATTCCCGGGCCACGCCCCGGCGAAGCACGCGACGAGTGGGAAATTCCGGTTCTGCTGGCGCGACACCTTGATCCCGAGGGCGCCGCAAAGGCCTTCCCGTGGAAGCACACGGCGGATATCCGCGCGGAAATTGATCGCATCTGCCCCACCTATCGTGGCGTCGGGAAGCTTCGGCAGAAAGGCGACAGCTTCCAGTACGGAGGGCCGCGCCTGCTGGCCGACAGCTTTGCAACCTCCAGCGGCAAAGGGCACTTTTCCGCCATCGATCTGCCGCGTGCGAGCATTCCCAAAGGGAAATTCCTGCTGAGCACGCGCCGCGGAAAACAGTTCAACAGTATCGTGCATACGGACTCGGACCCGCTGACCGGCGCGCAACGCGATGACGTGATCATGGCGGCCGAGGACGCGGCGCAACTGGGGCTTCATCCTGGCGATCCGGTCGTGCTCCGGAACGAGCATGGGCGGTTTCGCGGGCGGGTCCGGGTGGACCGTATCAAGCCGGGAAGCCTGCAGGTTCACTGGCCGGAAGGCAACGTGCTGATCCCTTCCGGCCGGCTTGACGAGAGCGGCGTGCCGGACTACAACGCGCTGGTGCGGGTTTCGCGGGGGTAGAGACTGCTAGGCTACAAATGCCGAGAGAACGGCCATCCGAGAGGGTCATTCGTGAACTCCACCCATTCTCAGCAAAGGCCGAGCCGTCGCCGGACGAAACGGGTGAGATCCTCGCTGGCATATTCGGGCGGCACAACAGGGAAGACGGGCTTGCTCTTGAGAGTCCTGGCATTAACTTCCGGCCAAGGATGAGCGCCCCCGGAAGAACCTATTGTGACCAAAGCGTCCGCGCGTTTGAGGTACGTTTGGGCCGATGTTTTGAAATCGCGCTGCGAACGGTCGAGAACGAAAAGATAAAGAGCCGGGTCGAGAAGGCTTAGAATGCTGTTGCTCTCAATCATGACCCACTTTTCCGACTGCAGAGCCCGCATCAGGGCGGGAAAAGCGCGCTTGAGACCGCCGTGGCGCACCCTGAGCCAGAAAGACCGCCGAGCGCCAGCATGGAGGAATCGCCGCGTATCGCCACGCCCTTTGTGCTCCCGTTCCTCCGTCAAGATAAATCCGTGCTCGCCCGGATCGCACGAACACGGCTCTCCGTTGAGCGAGCAAACGCCATGGCCGTATTGCGTGATCTTGACGGCGGCCCACTCCGGCGGCCTGATGCTGCGAATCAGCTCCGCCATAACTGAAGTCTTGCCGATATTGCGAGAGTGACCTCCAATGACAACAACCGCCATGCCGAAAGCTCCCTTGGATCGATGAAGAAGCTGAATCGCCGAACGCTGCCCCTGCTCGCTGTGCAGGTTTCCGATTCAGTTTAGACCAACGATGAAGGCTGCAATCAGTGGAACGTGCGAGCTTGGTAAACCGGAGTGATGGCCCTGGAGCAAAGCGGGTTTGGTTTAAGACTCTGACAGGAATTAGTGCGACTTGGCTAAACCTCCTGCGCCGCTTCCACCGACTCGTTCGCTGGCACACGATCGGGCATGTGGCATTGCCCATCAAAATAGCCACCTGGCTCCAGGATGAGCGAGGGCGCGTAGATGTCTCCAAGTACAACGCCCTTGGCCTTGATCTCAACTTTCTCACTAGCATGGACCGTTCCTTTGATTTTGCCGGCCACGCTGACGAACTTGGAATGAATCTCCCCTTCCATCTCGCCCTGCTCCGCAATAACCAGCGCCCCGGCACAATGAACCTCGCCTTTGAAGTGGGTGTTCAGCCGTACAATTCCAGAAGAGGCAGTCATCTTGCCTTCAAACTCAAGACCCGGCTCGAGCAGCCCGACAAACTCCTGATCGGCAAGATGGGCCGGGGAGCTTGTCCGGAACAGTTCGCGCAACCTTGAGGCCATTACGTCCTCCTTCAACAATGATGATTCTCTCGGTCACATGGTATCAAGTTAGGAAATACATAATATCTTATCATGCGCCTAATCATGAATTATCCGTTCATAAATACGGGTCAAATCTTCCGAAGAAAAATAGCTGATTTCGATCTTCCCCCGCCGCTCGTTTCCAACCATTTTTACCCGAGTTCCGAGTGCACGCTCAAGCTGAAGGACAGCCGCCCGAATGTTGGGGTCAACTTTCGGACCGGGCTTCGGGTCTTGCTTCTCCTTGCCACGCGGTCGCGGAGCAACGAGTTTTTCCAGGCTTCGAACCGAAAGGCCTTGATCAACAACCATAGCCGCGAGCCTTTCCTGCGCTTGTGCTGAATTGGCAGCTAAGAGTGCACGAGCGTGGCCGGCGGAAATCTTCTCTTCCTTTAGGAGGTTCTGGACTGCTGGTGCAAGTCCCAGCAGCCGCAGTGTGTTGGTGACTGTCGAGCGGTCGATGCCCAGGCGTTCAGCAATTTGCTCGTGCGTAAGGTGGAATTGCTGCTGGAGCCGATCGTAGGCCCGCGCCACCTCAATAGGGTTAAGTGCTTCGCGAAGAAGGTTTTCGGCAAGGGCCATCTCCAGCGCCTCAGTATCGTCAGTATCGCGGATGATGGCCGGCACCTTCTCAAGCCCAGCCTTTCCAGCCGCTCGCCATCGGCGTTCGCCGGCGACGAGTTGATAGCGCTCCCCGAATGGGCGAATCAGGATCGGCTGCAACAGTCCATTAGATCGGATGGAGCTGGCGAGCTCTTCTAGACCGTCCTCCAGCAATTCAATCCGGGGTTGGAATGGATTCGGGTCAATGAGATTCAGCGGAATCTGTTCAAGGCCCGCAGCCGTGGGCGGAACTTCGTTTTCGCCCAGTAATGCGTTAAGTCCGCGTCCCAGCGCCTTTCTGGTCATTGTTTATAACCTCTTTAGCAAGTGTAAGATAGCTTTCTGAACCGCGGCAGTCTGGGTCATATAGAATGACAGGTTTCCCGTAGCTCGGGGCCTCTGCCAGGCGGACGTTTCTGGGGATCATCGTATCGAAGACTTGATCTCCAAAGAAGTCCTTCAGGTCGTCCCGAACCTGATGGGAAAGGTTGGTCCTCTCGTCGAACATTGTCAGCAGGATACCTTCAATGGCAAGTTTGGGATTGTGCGCCCTCCTTACGCGTATTAGCGTATCGAGCAACTCCGAAACCCCCTCCAGAGCAAAATACTCGCATTGGATAGGAACCAGAACTGAATCAGCGGCCACGAGAGCGTTCAGAGTGAGCAAATCCAGCGCTGGAGGGCAGTCGAGCAAGGTGTAGTTGAAGCGGTCACGGATAGGTGCGAGCTTTTCTCGAAGAACCTGCTCGCGTTCCGGCCTTCCCACAAGTTCAACGTTTGCGCCAACCAGATTTTTGTCAGAAGGAACTATCTGCAGGCCTTCAGTCGGTCCCGAAAGAATGAGTTCGCTCAGGGGGGTGTTATGAATCATCGCATGGTAAAGTGACCGGCGGGAAGGGTCCTTGGGAAAGCCAAAGCCACTGGTCGTATTCCCCTGCGGGTCACAGTCTACCACAAGGGTCCACATGTCCTGAGTGGCGAGCGCCGCAGCAAGGTTGATGGCAGTCGTTGTCTTGCCGACGCCGCCTTTCTGGTTGGCAATTGCGATGACACGTCCCATAATGTTTTCAGCCGGCCCGAGGAAGATGTGAAACTATCAGAACTGCGCCTGTTAGGCAAGTTCAAATCGGATGTTTCACGTGAAACATCTGCACATAACGCCCCGCATCAATACGAGGCAAATTACTGATAAAACATAGCTTATTCCGAGACACCATCCCTCGCTCTGCCAGCCAGAATCTCCCTCTCTTGGCTGAGCGGTATTGCCACCGGGTCGAGCCATTGAAGGTGCGGGTTGGCAGATTGGACTTCCTTGGCCTGATGGCGCCCAATCCAGAGGCAGAACCACCCGCCGGGTTTCAACAATCGCGTTGCCGCGGACACCATGGACTCGATCCCACCAACTGCCCGCACAGTAACGATATCAAATGAATTTGGCCTTTCAATGGCACAAAACTCAAGTAATCTGCTGCCTACAACGCTCACAGAAGGCAGACCACACGTTCTTGCAACCTCCTTCAAGAAGGCTCGCTTCTTGGCAATGGGCTCAAGTAGAACGACTTCAAGCTCAGACGCCATCAGTTTAAGGGCAAGGCCGGGAAAGCCAGCGCCGCTGCCGATATCCAATAGGCGACCGGTCAAGGATACAACCCTCGAAAGGAGCAGACTCTCGCCAAAGTGCCTCGTGATACATTCCTCGGGCGTGCGGATCGACGTCAGGTTGATTTTCTGGTTCCAACGAAGAAGTAGGCCTAGATATTGCACGAGGTTGTCAATCTGGCCGTCCGATAGCTCAACGTCGAACGGGGCAAGCAGCTGCCGCACAGTATTCCTGGTGAGCATCGAGGGATATTGTAAGGTACGCTGAGTACTCTGGCAAATCTCTAGCTTGCGCCGAAGGGTAATCCATCAGCACACGCGCATCTCGCAATCAAACTTTTCCTACCTGCAGCGATGTTTCACGTGAAACATTCCACATCTGCACAAGCGGAATTCCAGTTCCACCAACCATATCTAGGCTATGTGTGGAGGCTCTGCTCGTGCCTTGCAATAATGCTATCCAGTGACCGCTCCATTCGCTGACAACGCTGGCCAAATCGCACTCTAATCAAAACTCCCTCGCAAACCCGCCGGCGCAACACCTAGCCCCTTATCGCGAACCTGCCCCCTTCCCCGATTCCATATCGGCTGCCTCCTCTCGATGACGGTCCGTCCGAAGGCAACGATACCCGAACCTCACAATCTGTTCGCCGGAAAGGATTTCTCCAGGATTCTGCGCGGAGGGCCTTACCGTCAGGCGGCAGGTCAGCTTGCTGTAATCACCAAAGTATTTTCCACCGTCGACATGCGCAAGCACCGGTAATCCCCAAGAGAATAGCCATCTTGGGAGAGTAATCCATACCAGAAAATCAGAAAATTGCGGTCTCACATCAGACCGCCAAGCCCAATTGAGATGGCTGGACCAATCAGCATCGTCTTCAGTTTCAGCGAATCCCGACCGCCCCTCTGGAATACTGCCCTCAGACTGGTTCAGCAACCTGCAAGCCAGCACTGCCAATGCTGCAATCATGTCGTCGTATCATTTGCGGACGAGAGGATTCCTGCATCGCCGGACACTGGACGCAATTTCGCGAAAAACAATGTGCCCGGCGGGAAATTTCTGCAACTCTTTTGCATTACATCGTGGTAATCTATGCCCACGGGGCAAATTTATGGGAACAGCAGTTTTGACACCACCCAAGGCAAGTCCGCCGGGAGGATCGATTCCTCCACCCGGAAATGGCAATGACGGCCATGGTGGAGGCGGGGGGTCAGGCGATTCGGGCGGACGTGGATACCGCGGTCCTTCAAACCCACCGCTTCCTCTGGGTGCTTACCGAATCGGTATCTGGGTAGCCATCATTTCAATCACGATGCTCTTTCTTGCGCTCACCGCAGCCATGATGGCGCGTGCAACGGAGGGGAGCAATTGGGTGCACACGGCCGTTCCTCCCATTCTCTATTTCAACACTCTTGTTCTGATCACGAGCAGCTTCACACTTGAGCTCTCGCGGAAGGCACTAAGACGCGAGGCGAACAAACAGTTTGTCCGCTGGCTGTATCTCACGACGGCACTGGGCATAATGTTTATCACTGGGCAGTTGGTCGCCTGGCGTGAGCTGGCTGCGCACGGGATTTATGTCACTACAAACCCCAGTAGTGGATTTTTGTATGTTCTGACGGCTGCCCATGGTATCCACCTACTGGGCGGTATCCTTGCTCTCTTGTACCTTGTTTTCCGGGCGCGCAAAATCATCATGAACCCGCGAAAGCGAATTGCCGTTGACGTAACGGCCACTTACTGGCACTTCATGGACGGCTTGTGGATATACCTTTTCATCTTGCTTGTCGTGAAACTGTAATCACCCACTGCCAACCGTCGCATTATCCTGCCACCTGTCACATCAGGATTAAAGGAACGATGGAATGCCACAAATCATTAGAGTAATGATAGAATAAAAAACTTGCTTGTCTGGTATGGTTGTGGGTTCGCGATCCTGAGAATTCAGGCGCGAGAAGGCTAGCCACGAAGACGGGAGCCGCTGCGTCCGCGCGAGCGACTCGGCCTCTCGGTGGTGAAACCGATTCTTGCTTTATTCGGATCGTTGCTTCCTGGCGCATTCTGAGGTCCGCGAGTCTGTAAGCGGAAATGGCAAAACGAGGGCGATGGGGCGATTGCGGCTAGCAAGTCAAAAGTCATTTGCCAGTCGCGACTGACACCACTCGAGACCACGGTTCGGAGGGGGCTCCGGACGCGATATTTCTGAACTCATGGAATCGCCAGGCAGGGGAACAACCTGCATCCCATCTAGTCTGAGGGCATCAACGGAATTAGTTTGATTGCAAGATCATCTGCAGCCGGATCTTTGGGCCACGATGTCGACGACGTTTCACAGCGTTTTTACGGGCGCATGTCCAGACGGCCAGTGCGTCTTCAGTCCCTAACTGACGCGTGAAAGTCCTCGCAGCTCCGCGGCCCACGGAGAAGACCACGAAGGAAGCCGAGCAGAGCTTTGAAATGAAAGCAACATCAGAAAAACGAACTCAAGACCCGGAGCCGAGTTTTTCCTGGAGAAGCTTTCGGGAGGCCATCCTTGGCCGGGTCAGTGATTACTGGGTGCTGACCAAACCCGAAGTCAATTTCCTCGTGGTCATTAGCACACTGGCAGGATTCTATGTCGCTTTGCGCGGCGCCCTGGACCTTTCGCTGCTCGTGAACACGCTTCTAGGAACACTGCTCGTCGCCAGCGGAACAGGAACCCTGAACCAATACATAGAGCGCCACTCCGATGCCTCGATGCGGCGAACAGCCCGCAGACCCTTGCCAGCAGGACGGATCAAGGCCGTTGAAGCTCTCCTCTTCGGGATCTTGCTGGCGGTTAGTGGCGGCCTGCTGCTCTGGGTCGAAGTGAATCCCCTTGCAAGCGTTTTGGCCCTGCTGACGCTTATTACGTATCTGCTGGTTTACACCCCGCTCAAGAAGAGAACCTCCCTTTGCACGCTGATCGGCGCTTTTCCTGGCGCCATGCCGCCGCTGATCGGATGGGCTGCGGTGCGCGGCAGCCTGAACGCCGAATCCCTGGTTCTTTACATGATTCTCTTCCTGTGGCAGTTTCCTCATTTTCTGGCGATTGCCTGGATGTACCGCGAAGACTACTCCCGTGCAGGACTGCGAATGTTGCCTCCCGAAGACCCGGACGGCCACTTGACCAGCCGGCAGATTATTGCTTTCCTTGTAGCTCTAGTTCTCGTGAGCATGGTTCCCGCCCTCATCGGCCAGGCGGGAAAGGTTTATTTATTCGGCGCTGTCCTACTTGGGTCCTATTTCCTGCTCCACGGCGCACGGCTGGCTAAGAACCGCACGAATGCTCTGGCAAGGCGCCTGGTGTTGGCTTCCGTTCTCTACCTTCCTCTGGTTTTTGGCCTGCTGATGTTTGATAAGCTGTTGACATAAGGAACCCTACTGGCAAGAAAATAGTGGGCTATGGGTTCCAGTCCGCCCTTTTCTTTAAGATAGCAGCCCGACCCTGTGGCCTGAAATTATGGTTTCCTACTTTCCAGCCATCGAAGCCTGCCTCAATTCTCTCGCCGCCATACTGCTGGCGACGGGATATATTTTCATCCGAAGGAAGCAGATTCGGGCTCATAAGACATGCATGGTGTCGGCCTTTTTCGCATCGACCATCTTCCTGGGCTTTTACTTGACAGACCATTTTCTGCGCGGCGTTGTCTATTTCCAGGGCAAGGGCGCGATTCACACCTTTTATCTCGCGCTTCTTGGGACCCATTCTGTTCTGGCGGCCGCCATTGTTCCCCTTGCCTTGATCACCCTCTATCGCGCCTGGCGTAAACGTTTCGCTCTTCACAAGAGAATTGCCCGTTGGACGCTGCCCATCTGGCTCTATGTCTCGGTCACCGGCGTCGTGGTTTACTTCATGCTCTATCACCTTTACCGGCCGGTCTGAAACGAACAGGTCGGAAGATTTCAGCTCGCAAAATCACCTTTTCCGGCGCTACCGGCTTCGCACGGCCCGCGCGTTACTTATCCGCTTCGCATGGAGGGCGATTATATGATTCAATAGGAGGGTTGCGGCGGCAAGATGGGGCCCGATCCGGGCGGTTCTGGAAAGTATTATCTGTTCCACAATAAGTCTCTGAGGCGGATGATCATGAGCACACTCATTGCGTGGACGCTGGTATTTCACATCCTGGGCATCGTTTTCTGGCTGGGAAGTCTCCTCGTGATCACTCATGTTCTGGCTTACGACGCCGAATCGGAGTCCATGGAAGTCCACGAGGTTCTAAACAAGCTGGAGGGGAAGCTGTTCAATGGCATTGCTCATCCGGGGGCGATCATCACCATCATCTCCGGCGCAGTACTGATTTCGTTGAATCCGCAATACATTCATGCGCCATGGCTCCACTTCAAGCTGTTTCTGGTAGTCATTCTGATCGCGCTGGACGCCATCACTTACGTTCGTGCAAAAGCTTTTCAGGCCGGCAGAATCGCTCTTCGCCGTAAAGAGTGCATGGCCCTGCACGGAGGAATCGCACTTATATTCATCGGGATTCTGATCATGGTTCTGATCAGGCCTTTTTGACGGTCGGGGCAATTCATGAATTGCCCCAGCACATCATCTATCCAGGAGGAACTCTTGGCAGCAACAAAGATAACGGTCCGCAACAACGGCTCTTTGCGCATTGAGGGTGAATTTGAAATCGTTGACTCTGAAGGCGCCGCGTTCGACCTTGGCGGCCGCACCTCAATCAGCCTCTGCCGCTGCGGGCACTCGGAAAACAAGCCATTTTGCGATGGAACCCACAAGAAAGTGGGATTTCAGTCTGAAATCAAAGCTCGCGCGTTACCGCCCGCGGCTCCCAAGCCAGCCTCCGCGTGATGTTTTGGGAATGAATGGCCCTATTAACATGCCCCAGTAGCGGCGCACTCAGCGGGGACCTCTCCCCTCGGCAAGTTCGAGACTGTTCTTGGGCTATAGGGTATGCATTACTGTTTTTTCCCAAGCGTCCAGCATTCCTCCCACGGTCCAGGCCTGAGCGATGCATCCGCGAGGCGTGAAGGGCGGATCAGCATCATAGATCTCCCCGACAGTCCCCAGACCCTGGGCCTGGAGGTGATGGATCACAGGCGCCAGGAAAGATGCCGCAGCCTGAGGATCATTGTGAACCCGCAAATGAGCCTTCACAAACGGCCCCAGTAGCCATCCCCAGACGGTACCCTGATGGTAGGCCCCGTCGCGCTCGGTCTGGTCCCCGGCGTAGGTGCCTTTGTAGTGGGGATCGTCAGGTGCCAGGGTCCTGAGGCCCGGAGAAGCCTGCAAGTGGCGCGCAACCGCATCCACGATAGCTCGTTGCCGTTCCAGATCAAAAGGACTTTCCGGCAGCGTCACAGCAAAGATCTGGTTGGGTCTTAGAGAGGCGTCATTCCCATCCGGCCCATCGAGCACGTCAAAACAATACCCTACCGGGGCATTCCAGAACCTCTCGAAACCTTTGATCGTCTGCTTAGCCGAATGCTGAAAATCATCTCCCGGGCTCTCCAACTTATCCGCAAATTCTTTCATCGCCACCAATGCGTTCAGCCAAAGAGCATTAACTTCGACGGGCTTGCCGATTCGCGGTGTGATCACCTGGGTGCCGACTTTGGCGTCCATCCAGGTCAGTTGCAGCCCCTCCTGTCCCGCATAGAGAAGCCCGTCGGCCCGATCAAGATGAATGTTGTAACGAGTGCCGCGCATGAAGGCAGCTATCATGTCGCAGAGCACAGGGAAAACTTGCTTCAGAAAGTCTCTGTCATGCGTGTGCTCCCAGTAGGCGTGTACGGCAAGGAAGTACCATAGGGTGGCGTCCACAGCGTTGTATTCCGGCTTCTCGCCCGATTCAAGAAAACGGTTAGGAAGCATGCCGCCATCTGCAAAGCCTGCCCAGGCCAGCAGGATGTTGCGGGCCACATCGGACCGGCCCGTGGCAAGAGCCACTCCTGGCAGCGCAACCATCGTGTCACGGCCCCAGTCGCTGAACCAGTGGTAGCCGGCGATCACGCTGTAACCTTCAGAGTCTTTCAAATTCCTCTTAACAACGAACTGGTCCGCGGCAAGTACAAGCTGGTCAACCCAAGCTGCAATCTCGATACCTCGGTGCAGGTCGTGAAATTGCCTAAGAAGCGTCTTTTCGCGCGCTTCATGCCTTTCGAGAGCTGATTGTGCATTCACGTCCGGCCGCAGCTCGGTGCTGGCAACTACCAGCACGGAATCGCCGGGAGAGAGTTCGGCGATAAAAGTGCCCGCGTGGAGATGGTCTTCCTGCGAATTCATTCCGCGAAACCGCTCCATACTCAGCTCGAACGCGCGATACCATTGGTGGTTGGGCTCGACACTCGACGCGGAACTGAGCACGTAAAACGGTGTCGCGCCATAGAAAGCGTTCACGCACAAACCATGGTCGACGCGGTCAATATCCATGCGCCAGGTTCCCGCGCGGGTCAAACTGTGAAAATCGCGATAGTTGACCAGCACCTTGATCAACAGTTTCACGGGTTCGCCAGCGCGCTCCAGGCGATAACGAACATACGTCGTGTTTGCGCCCTGCTCCATCCAGATCTTCTTGGTCAGGAGGGCGTCGGCGAGGGCGTATGTCCACACGGGGCTTGTGCCTTCCAGTCGAAAATCCTCAATTCGCCGGAGGCCCTGCGGTTCGATCACGCCACTACGCCAGCGGTTGGTTGCCAGCGGGTAGGGCCTGCCGTCGTATTCCGCTACCTCGTCGAACTTCGGCACCAGCAGAGTACGTCCCAAGGGAGGTTGCAGGGCAGCGATCAAAAGCCCATGATAGCGACGGGTTAGCTGCCCACCCACCGTTCCCGAAGCAAAGCCGCCCAGCCCGTTCGTCACGAGCCACTCGCGCGATTCCGCGGCATTGACGTCTCCGCAGATTTCACGCCCAAAACTCACGAGGGGTGTACACGTTCTCATATTGGGATCATTCATAAGGGCACCTGACGGCATTGTACCGCAATGTTTGCAGTCCACAGTTGCGGGAATTGCATTTCAACATCCAACCCCGCTCTGCTGGAGCAGTTTGGCCACGAGGCCGGTCCAGCCTGTCTGATGGCTGGCTCCGATGCCCGCCCCGTTGTCCCCGTGGAAGTACTCGTTGAACAGAATCAGGTCTCGCCAATAGGGATCAATCTGGAACATTTCCGTCCCGCCATAGACGGGGCGGCGCCCGTCGGCCCCACGAAGGAAGATCCGGCACAAGCGCTGGGAGATCATCGTTGCCACTTCCCAGAGCGTCAACATCTGGCCTGAGCCCGTAGGGCATTCCACTTTGAGATCATCGCCGTAATAATGGTGATACTTCTGCAGGGACTCGATAATCAGAAGGTTCACCGGAAACCATACAGGCCCCCGCCAGTTGGAATTGCCTCCAAACAGCCCGGTGGTGGATTCGGCCGGCTCGTAGTCCACCGAGTGCACGTGGCCGTCCAGTTGCAGCGAATACGGGTGCTGCTCATGATATTTTGAAAGCGAGCGAATCCCGTAAGGCGAAAGAAACTCGTTTTCGTCCAACATGTATTTCAGCAGGCGCAGGAGGCGCTCGCTGGTCGGGATGGAAAGCAGCCGCCGCACGCCGTGCTCGGACTTCTGGCTGGTGTCCATCAAGCCGGCCATGTTTGGGTGAAAATCCACAAACCACTGCATCCTGGCCTTGAAGCCCGGAAATCGATCCACAATTTCCGGCTCCAGCGACTGCACCGCAAACAGCGGAATCAGCCCCACCATTGAACGGACTTTCATAAAAACGTGGCGCGAATCGGACAAGTGCAAGACGTCGTAGTAGAAGCCGTCTTCCTCGTCCCACAGCTCGACGCCCTTTCCGCCTCGGTTGTTCATGGCGTCAACGATGTAAACGAAATGCTCAAAAAATTTGCTCGCTACGTCTTCGTAAGCGGAATCTTCCTTGGCCAGCTCAAAAGCGATCACCAGCATGTTGAGGCTGTACATGGCCATCCAGCTTGTTCCGTCGGATTGCTCGATAAAGCCGCCCATCGGCAGCGGCTTGGAGCGATCGAATATCCCGATGTTGTCGAGCCCCAGAAAGCCGCCTTCGAAGACGTTGTTGCCCTGGGGGTCTTTCCGATTCACCCACCACGTGAAATAGAGGAGCAGCTTGTGGAACACCCGCTCCAGAAAATTCCGGTCAGCCTTGCCGCGGCGCTTCTTTTCAATCTTGTAGACTCGCCACGCCGCCCAGGCATGTACCGGCGGATTCACATCGGCAAAAGCCCATTCGTAAGCCGGAAGCTGTCCGTTTGGGTGCATGTACCATTCGCGGAGAAGCAGAATCAGTTGCCGTTTGGCGAATTCCGGGTCAATCAGCGCCAGCGTGATGCAGTGGAACGCCAGGTCCCACGCGGCGTACCAGGGATACTCCCACTTGTCCGGAACAGAGATCACATCGTTGTTGTAAAGATGGACCCACTCGTGATTGCGCCCTTCCCAGCGCTCCGGCGGGGGCGGCGGATAGGACGGATCACCTTCCAACCAGGTTCGCACGTCGTAGTGGTAAAACTGTTTGCTCCAGAGCATTCCCGCGAACGCCTGGCGCATTACGTTCTTCGAGTCGGCTGAAAGGCCGTCCGGCACAATCGTCCGGTAAAACTCGTCGGCTTCCGCAATGCGATAATCAAACATTTTGGTGAAATCTTCGGCCAACATTCCCGGCGCCGGCTCAGTGTTCCTGAACCGCAATCGAATCTCTGCGCTCTTGCCTGGGCTAATCTTCAGGTGATAGTGGGCGGCGCCTTTGGTCCCGTGGAATGAATTCACGGCATTCTGGTCGCCATGAACGACTGCGTTGTTGATGCCGTCCTTAACAAAGGGCATCCCGTTCTCCACTCCGAAAAGGCGTTGCAGGTTGGTCTCGTTCTCAGTGAACAGCAGATTGGGGGAACCTCCGCAGACTAGCCATCGCTTGCCATAGTATTCGTGATCTACGCTCATCGCGACGGCGCCGTCGACTGCCCAGTCCCTTGCGATCCGGGGCCGCCGATCGCCGCGCCCCCACGACCACCGGTTGCGGAACCAGACCGTTGGCAGCAGATCCAATTGCGCCGGTTCAGGCCCGCGGTTCCAGGCCGTCACTCGGATCAAAAGGTCCTCCTCGGTAGCCTTTGCATATTCCACAAACACGTCAAAGTACCGGCCCTCGTTGAAAACTCCAGTATCCAGTAGCTCAAACTCGGGATCTTTGCGCCCGCGCCTGCGGTTCTCTTCCACCAGCCGCGAGTAAGGAAACTCCGCCTGAGGATACTTGTAGAGGTACTTCATGTAGGAGTGCGTCGGCGTGGAGTCCAGATAAAAGTAGTATTCTTTGACGTCCTCGCCGTGGTTGCCTTCGTTGCCCGTCAAGCCAAACAGCCGCTCCTTCAGGATGGGATCGCGGCCGTTCCAGAAGGCGAAGGCCAGGCAGATATATTGATGGCGGTCGCAGATGCCCGCGATGCCGTCCTCGCCCCAGCGGTAGGTCCGGCTGCGCGCGTGATCGTGCGGCAGATATTCCCACGCCGTGCCGTTGGCGCTGTAGTCCTCACGCACGGTCCCCCACTGGCGCTCCGAGAGGTACGGCCCCCAGCGGTTCCAGTGCCCCTCACGCTGCCGCGATTCTTCAAGTCTCTGCTCTTCTGCTATCATAGAGGAATTTTACCTTTGTATTGTTAGAGTAGCGACGGCACCGGATCTGTGCCGTGGGACTTTGCGAGCCAAGCTCCGACAAACCCGCATCATAAGAGGCGTGAACCAACTACTAACTCATTTTTCAGCCCGTTGCTCCATGTCAGCGAGTGCTTGGAACCGCTTGTCGTATGGGAGCTTCTCTTTCACCGTAAATGCCTTCCCATTCCACACGTAGATCTCAGCTTTGGTAGGGAAGATGTAGTTTCCTTGCATTTTCCTTCCGGTGTAGATTAGCACCGTCTCCGCATCGGACGCCTCGGGTGGCCCGTTCACAAAGTCAAAGCTTGGCGCTGCCCGATTGAATACCACACTGACGCGCTCTTTCTGCAGGTGAAAGATCCTGACCACACTATGGTCGCCAATGTCCCCAACAGTTGCCACCAAGTTCTCACCTATGAGGAACATTGACGCTAGCTGCTCGTTCTCTACATATGTAAGTAACAACCGGCTTCGCCCCCGCAATTCCAGTTTGAACTGTAGACGTGTTCCGACGCGGGAGACATATTCGGCCTTCACCCAATAGGCAGTGTTCCGTTCTCCGGCCGTCAAAATTCTCAGACACGCCTCCGTATATTCTACCTTGCCCGTAGGTTGGGGTATCGGAGTTGGCTTTGTCCTGACCGTCTGCTGGTTCGATGGCCTTAACGCGCCCCCAAATGCTTTCGCCTGCCCCAATCCCAAACATATCAAGGCAAGACACAGGGGCGACAATATGGTCCGTAAGGTCAAACTTGAACCTGATTCGTGAAGAATACGTCGCATCACCATCACCTCCGTTCAATCCCTTCGACTAGTTGGAAACCATTTTACTGCGGGGTACGCCTGATAGGGTTGCGAGTTTTGCCTCGAGTCGCATGCAAAACCCACGAGGCCGAAAAGCGGGCCTTGCGCTACAAATGCGGGGACAATTCCCGCGATTGACTCTTCCCCCGGCGGGTGCTACAAGCAATAGATAGGAACCGAAACTCAATCTCAATCGCCTCGAGGAGCCGACGATGAAACGACGAGATTTCTTGAGAAAGAGTACTGCCGCTGTAGCGGGTCTGGCGGCATCTCAAGGCCTGCTCCCGCCGCTCGCAGCCAGTGAACCAGTTCCGGCTGCAGGAAGAACGATTCCGCGCCGCCCTCTCGGAAAAACCGGCGAGCATCTGTCCATCATCGGTATGGGGGGCATCGTGGTGATGGATGTTTCTCAGTCCTTCGCCAACAACATTGTGGCAGAGGCCAGCGACCGCGGCATCAATTACGTCGATATTGCTCCCTCGTACGGCAACGCGCAGGAGAGGATGGGACCAGCGCTCAAGCCTTACCGCAACCGAGTTTTTCTGGCATGCAAAGAGATTGCTCGCGACCGCGCAGGCGCCGGGAAGGAACTCGAAGAATCGCTCCGGCAGCTCCAGACCGATCACTTCGATCTCTACCAGCTTCATGCCCTGACCACAGTAGCAGAAGTGCACCAGGCGCTCGGCCCGGGCGGCGCCATTGAAGCCTTCGTAGCCGCCAAGCAGGCCGGCAAGATACGCTTCCTCGGCTTTTCCGCCCACTCGGTTGAAGCCGCACTGATTGCCATGGATCAGTTCGATTTTGACACCGTGCTCTTCCCTATCAATTTCGTCATGTACTCGCAGGCCAATTTCGGACCGCAGATCGTCCAGCGCGCCCGCGAAAAACAGATGGGCATGATGGGCATTAAGGCCATGGCCAAGACGTTGTGGCCAGCCTCGGAAAAGAAACACCACCCTTACTCGAAGTGCTGGTACAAGCCCACTACGCTCCCCAAACAGGCGGCGCTGGCCCTCCGATGGACGCTCTCACAACCGATTGCGGCGGCTATTCCGCCCGGCGAGATTGAGTATTTCCGCCTGGCGATGGACGTAGCGCAGCGCTTCACTCCGGTGAACGAAGACGAAACAAAAACCCTGATGGCTCAGGCCAGAGGTCTTCAACCGCTCTTCCATCTCGGCTCCGCTTGAACTAAGTCTTGCTTTCGTACCGCAAATTTCGTCCTTTAACGCTGCGGGGTTTGCGACGAATCCTACGCACAACCCGCATCCTGCGATACAACTGCGGGATGGCAGAACGACGGCCTGTGCCAGCCCATCTTGTGCTATGCTTCCCCTCTTACTCTGAGGGCGTGCAGCAGCTCAGGCTATACTTGTTTTGAGGAAGCATATGAACCAATATCGTTACACCCTATCCGAGCGTGAAATTCCCAGGAGCTGGTACAACGTGATTCCGGACCTTCCGGCTCCGTTGCCGCCGCCCTTGCATCCCGTCACCGGAGCGCCCGCCGGCCCGGAAGATCTCGCACCAATTTTCCCCATAGCACTGATCGAACAGGAGGTTTCAACCGCCTCGAGCATTCCCATCCCTGAGCCTGTGCTCGACATCCTGCGCGTGTGGCGGCCCACGCCTCTCTATCGCGCGCGACGCTTAGAGCAGGCGCTGGGCACGCCGGCCAAAATCTTCTACAAGTACGAAGGTGTTTCACCCGCCGGCAGCCACAAACCGAACACCTCTGTCGCCCAGGCTTATTACAACAAGGCGGCAGGTATCAAGAGGCTTTCTACGGAAACCGGCGCCGGCCAGTGGGGAAGTGCGCTGGCCTATGCCTGCAACGTCTTCGATATCGAGTGCATGGTCTACATGGTGAAGTGCAGCTACTTCCAGAAGCCTCACCGCCGTACGATCATGCAATGCTGGGGCGCCAACTGCATTCCTTCGCCCAGTGACCAAACGACCGCCGGGCGCGAGATCCTGGCCGCAGATCCGGAATGCCCCGGCAGCCTGGGCATTGCCATCAGCGAGGCGGTGGAGGATGCCGTCAGCCGCAAGGACACAAATTATTCGCTGGGCAGTGTGCTGAACCACGTCTTGCTCCACCAGACCGTGATCGGCCAGGAGGCTATCGAGCAGCTCAAGCTGGCCGAAGCCTTTCCAGACATCGTGATCGGCTGCTGTGGCGGCGGCAGTAACTTCGGCGGTATCGCGTTTCCCTTTGTCCCGCACAAAGCCGCGGGGAAGGACATTCGCCTGATCGCCGTTGAGCCGGCCGCCTGCCCCACCATGACCAAGGGGCTCTACGCTTACGATTTCGGCGACAAAAGCGGAATGACTCCACTGCTCAAGATGGAA
>JAKAWN010000085.1 GCA_021827245.1 Acidobacteriota bacterium
TCCGATCTATGTTTTCCCATCTTCCAAGTACCGCCTGATCAAGGAGAAGCTTCTCACGGAAGGTGTGATTGAGCCCCGAGACGTCGTTGAACCTGGTCCGGCCACAGACGACGACGTGGCCCTTGTCCACGATCGCAATTACATCTGGAAGCTCAAGAACGCAAAGCTCTCCTATGTTGAAATCCTAAGGATGGAAATTCCTTATTCGTCTGAACTTGTCCAGGCCGTCTGGCTTTCGGCGGGCGGGTCTATTCTGGCCGGACGAAATGCTCTCGAAGAGGGCGTGAGCGTCAATGTCGGGGGAGGCTTCCATCACGCTTTCCCCGATCATGGTGAGGGATTCTGCGTCCTCCACGACGTCGCCATCGCCATCCGCCGCCTGCAGAAAGACGGACTCGTCGAGCGCGCCATGACCGTTGATTGCGACGTTCATCAGGGCAATGGAACGGCGGCCATTTTTGGCGGTGACGAAACCGTATACACGGTTTCAATCCATCAGGAAAATAATTACCCTTACCCCAAGCCACCCAGCAATCTGGACGTCAATCTCCCAAACAATGTCCAGGATACTGAGTACCTCGCCATCCTTGAAGATACGTTGGATAAGGCGCTGTCGGAATTCGACCCCCAAGTGATCTTCTACCTGGCTGGTGCCGACCCTTACCGGGACGACCAACTGGGTGGGCTCAGGCTCAGTTTACAGGGGCTCGAGTTTCGTGACCGAATGGTCTTTGAGAAAACGCGCGCCAGGAAGATTCCGGTAGTGGTGACATTTGCGGGCGGTTATGCACGCCACCTGGCCGACACCATCAGCATTCACTGCAACACGGTGCGCGTGGCAAAAGAGTTTGCCAATTCTGGGCCGGCACAGCAATAGCCAGGAACTTCCTGTCGGTAGACGTCTTCACAGCTTGCCAAAAAAACTCTCTCGCCACCACAACCTGATCGCGACTACGAATATGGATTATTCATTATTCCCTGGCAATACATAGAACAACGAGGTATTATTGTCTTCAGTGAGCGCGCGCGAAACCAATCCCAATTTCATGAATGGAGTTCCGGAGCTCCTGGTCCTGAGGCTGCTGCAGCAAGAGGAAATGTATGGTTATGAGATCGTTCAGGCCATCCGTAGCCGCACAGGAGCGATGATCGCTGTCGGTGAAGGTGTTGTCTACCCGGTGCTGCATGGCCTGGAACGCGATGGGGCGCTGAGGTCGCGGCGCAAAACCGTTAACGGTCGTAGCCGTATCTATTATTCAGTGACGCCAGCAGGATCGCGTCGATTGGCTGATCTCTCGGAGGCATGGACCAATCTGGCGGCCGCAATCCGAGGAATTCTGACGGGAGACCGACATGGCGAAGCCGTTCTATGAACTTCGTGAAGGATTGCTGCGTGCCGGCGTCGCGCCACGGCACGTGCGGCGCTATCTGACCGAGCTTGAGGATCATTTGCATGACCTGACGGCAGAAGAAGTGCGCGCGGGCCGCAACCGGGAGGAAGCGGAATCCGCAGCACTCACCCGGCTCGGCGGGACGGACGATCTCTACAAGGCGATGGTCAGGCAGCGGCAGCTCCAATCCTGGTGCGTCCGCGCTCCGTGGGCGACGGTCAGCCTCGGGCCGCTCTTTCTTCTGGCCGGGGCCTACCTTGTGGCCTGCATCTATTTGTGGTGGGGTTGGAGGACCTTTCTTCCTGCCGCCGATACACCATTCGGCGTTCGCAACACAGGTTCAATCTTCGCGCTCCAGAATATCTATTTTCAGGCCGGCAGATTGTACTATTTCGCTGCGCCGGTTCTCGTCGGATGGGGAATCGGGCTCCTGGCAGCCCGGCAAAGATTGAAGTTGAAGTGGCCAATCGTCGGTCTGGCGATGTTGGCATGGATGGGAGCCACTGCCCGAATTCACGCGAGTCTCACGGACGTGACTGGTGGACTCGGGCACATCAGCATGAACTTCTTCACCGTTGGACCCACTGGTGAGGCTATCTCCGGCAGCCTGTTTCATGCGCTGGTGATTTTCATTCTCACGGCGCTACCGTATCTCATTTGGCGATTGCTGAAAGCTCACGCCATTTTCGCCTAGCAGCCCACCGGCACTTCACCCCAGCCGAACTCGAGGGCCGCTCAGGTCTGAACCGAGGCATCGCCCTCGCTGAATTCAGCCCGCAATCTTGACAAGGTGGGTGTTGAGCGATCCGCTGCGGTATCCTTCCAGGTCAAGGGTCACAAAGTTGAATCCCAGCGGCTTAAAGATCTCTACAAACTTGCGGGCCATCTCCGGCGTCAAAGCGCGTGGTAATTCTTCTGGAGCGATTTCCACCCGCACCAGGGTGTCGTGATGGCGAACGCGGAACTGGCGGAAGCCGAGCGCTCGAAGCGCCTCCTCGCCCTTTTCCACCACTGCCAACCGTTCCGACGTGACTTCAACCCCGTAGGCAATGCGCGAAGAGAGGCAGGCCGATGCCGGACGGTTCCAGACTGGCAAATCCGCGCGTCGGGAGAGTTCGCGAATGTCGGCTTTCGTGAGCCCGGCATCGAGCAGAGGCGTCAGCACCTGATGTTTGCGGGCCGCCTGCTGCCCGGGCCGCCAGTCGCCCTGATCATCCACATTCACGCCGTAGGCCACTGCGGCAAACCCCCGCCGCCCGGCAAGTTCATCGAGTTGAGTGAAAAGTTCGTCCTTGCAGAAGAAGCAGCGGTTAGGATTGTTGGCGCGGTAGTTGGGATTGGAAAGCTCCGAGGTCTCAATGAACTCGTGAGGAAGCTGGAAGCGTTCGACGCAGGCTTCCGCTTCCTGCCGGTCGCGTTCGGAGTAACTGGCACTGAGCGCAGTGACGGCGAGCATTCGATCACCCAGTACCCGGTGCGCCGCATAGGCAAGATAAGCCGAATCCACCCCGCCCGAATAGGCCACTATCAGAGAAGGCAGTTTCTTCAGCTTGCCTTGCAGCCGTTTCTGTTTGATTTCCAGTTCGCCCAATAAAAAACCCTTTGAGAAATAGGATAACAGGTGAGACGGGCGCTCACAACCCATACTGCCAGCCCTCGTTTCGTTGCAGCACCAAGTTCGTGCGCTCGCCCCACGCTACGGCTTAGGCTGGAAACTCGCAAGAATAAAAAGGAGGCTGGGGGCGCCAACCAACAGGAAAAAGGGATTGCCAGGAAGATGTCCCAACCGAAGCAGATTCCAACCATAGAAACCCACGAGACAAGCCAGAGCGAGGATTCCCCCGAACCCTTCACGATACCAAGCCAGGACGAGCCCGATGCAGACCCCAAAGGGAAACAGCACCAGGCCAACCCAACCCTGAGCTACGGAACCTGGACCATGACTTGCAAAACCCTCGCCAGCAGCAAAGATGAGCACCGCGATTATGCTCAAAATGCTCCATGCACGGGCAGCCCAACGGAATGCGAGGCCGACAGAACGTGATGCCATAATCCCCTCCTTGGCGTCTATTGCCGGGTCCGGGTACCACACGCACGTGATGATCAAGGCCTACTGGATCATCGTACCCTGAGCATCGTCTTCCTCGGCATCTTCGGCGCGGATCAGGCAGGCTGCGGCCAGTTGGTCGTCTTCGCCAAGATTGATCAGCCGCACTCCCTGCGAGGAGCGGCCCGACTCCCGGATCTTGGCGGAATCCAGCCGCGCAATCTTGCCCTGCTGGGTAATCAGCATCACTTCAGAATCTTCCGTCACGCTCAGCGAGCTGACCACCTTGCCGTTGCGCGCCGTCGTCTTCACGTTGATGACGCCCTTGCCCGCCCGCGACTGCAACCGGTACTGCGTGATGGGTGTGCGCTTGCCGTAGCCTTTCTCGGTGACGGAAAGGATCAGCTCTTTTTCTCCCACCACTTCGACGCCCACGATGTAGTCGCCTTTGGCCAGGGCCATGGCGCGCACGCCGCGCGCCTGGCGGCCCATGTCTCGGACGTCGCTTTCTGGGAATCGAATGGCCATGCCTTCGTGGGTGGCAAGAAAGATGGTGTCCTGGCCGGTCGTCTGCTTGGCTCCGATCAGCTCGTCGCCGTCGTCGACGTTCATGGCGATGATGCCGCGCGACATGGGATTGGAGAAATCCGCCAGCCGCGTTTTCTTGATGACCCCGTTGCGGGTCACGAGCGTCACGTAGCCCTCGGCCGCGTAGGTTTCGCCGTTCACCTGGATGTCTTTGCGTTCGTCGGGAAGTTCCTTCAGCGTCACCAGCGAAGCCACTTTTTCGCGCTGCGCCAGGTTCACCAGGTTGAGGATGTGTTTCCCTCGCCCGGCCGCCGCGACGTCCGGAATCTCGTAAACTTTCAGCCAGTGCACCCTTCCGCTGTCCGTAAACACCAGGATGTAGCTGTGCGTGGAGGCGACGAAAAGTCCCTCGACAAAATCCGCCTCGCGGGTTTTCATTCCCAGGCGTCCCTTGCCGCCGCGCGCCTGCTGCCGGTAGGTGGAAAGCGGAGTGCGCTTCAGATATTGCGAGTGCGAAAGCGTGATCACCACGTCCTCAACGGCAATCAGGTCCTCGAGGCTGATCTCCGCCTGCTCCTCGATAATGGTCGTCTTGCGCTCGTCGCCGTAATCCTTCTGCACCTCTTTCAACTCACCCACGATGACCTTGCGCAGGACTTTCTCATTCCGCAGAATCTCTTCGTATTCGGCAATCTTCTTCTGAAGTTCGTCATATTCTTCCTGGATCTTGTCGCGTTCCAACGCCGTCAGGCGCTGCAACTGCATTTCCAGGATGGCCTGCGCCTGCCGCTGGGTAAATTCGAACGTGGTCATCAAGCCTGTGCGCGCATCCGCCGGGGTCTTCGAACCTCGGATCAATTTGATGATGGCATCCAGATGCGACAGGGCTTTGAGGAAGCCTTCCAGGATGTGGGCACGCTCCTGCGCCTTGCGAAGATCGTAGGTTGTGCGCCGCCGGACAACGTTCACGCGGTGATCGATGAAATGCTGGATAGCTTCCATCAGCGGCAATTCGCGCGGCTGGCCATTCACAATGGCCAGCATGATCATTCCGAAGTTTTCCTGCAGTTGGGTATGCTTGTAAAGGTTGTTCAGAATGATCTCGGGCTGCTCGCCGCGTTTGATCTCCACCACAATCCGCATGCCTTCGCGGTCCGACTCATCCCGAATGTCGGAGATTCCCTCGATCTTCTTGTCCTGAACCAGGCTGGCGATGCGCTCGATCACCCGGGCTTTGTTCACCTGATAGGGGATTTCCGTGATGACGATCTGCTCCCTGTCCTTGGTCGGGCGCTCGATCGCCGCCTTAGCCCGCATCGTGAACTGCCCCCGGCCGGTCTCATACGCCGACTTGATTCCGCTTCGTCCGTAAAGGTACGCGCCAGTCGGAAAATCAGGACCTGGAACCAGTTTCAGAATTTCGTCCAGCGTCGCGGTGGGCTTCTCAATCAGGAGAACAGTCGCGTTGATAATCTCGGTCAGGTTGTGCGGCGGAATCTTGGTGGCCATGCCAACGGCGATGCCGTCCGAACCGTTGACCAGCAGATTGGGCACCTGCGTGGGCAGAACAAGGGGCTCTTGTGTGGACTCGTCAAAATTTGGAATAAAGTCCACAGTTTCCTTCTCGATGTCCGCGAGCAATTCTTCCGCCAGCGCCTCCAGGCGGCATTCCGTATACCGATAGGCCGCCGCCGGGTCGCCGTCAATCGATCCGAAATTTCCCTGGCCGTCGATCAGCGGATAACGCAGGTTGAAGTCCTGCGCCATGCGCACCAGCGCGTCGTAGACGGCGGAATCGCCGTGCGGGTGGTATTTCTTGATCACCTCGCCAACCACGCCGGCACACTTCGTGTAACGCTTGTCCGACGTCATCCCTTCCTTGTACATCGCGTACAGGATGCGCCGGTGCACCGGCTTGAGGCCGTCGCGCACGTCGGGCAGCGCCCGCCCGATGATCACGCTCATGGCGTAATCGAGATACGATTTCCGCATCTCGTCTTCTATGTTCACAGGCACTTCGTTCGAAGGCCTGAACAGTTCCTGATCACCCATAAATCCCCTTTTTAAGATCGTATTTGCACATACTGTCCGTGAGCGCCTTGCCCTCGGATGGTGGCGATCGAGAGTATGAGGGAATTAAATACCAATTTATATTCTAGCATTTCCCCGGATCAACCGCGACACCGGCCACCGGTAACCAAAGGCGTCTTTGCGGGCAAAGTTTGTATTGCGTTTTGAACATAATTAAGCCATAATCGAGGCTAAATTATGGCAAAGGCTAACAATGTTGCGCCCAGTGCCACGATCAGAGTCACTGTTTCAAGACAGTCAGAACTCCTCCTTGAGCAGCTTGCAAAGAAGGGAATTTATGGTCGCAATTCTGCAGAGGTGGCCGGACGCTTTGTCGACGAAGCATTGCAGAAATTTGTGGAGCAGCCGAAACTTCATATAGGAAGAGAAGGAAACCGCAGAAGATCTTAGGACCGAATATTATCGGAAGGCTTGAACGGTGCTGACACAAACGTTCATTCACATTCCAGGCATAGGTAAGCAAACTGAACTGGAACTGTGGGAACACGGCATCCGCAGTTGGGATGACGCAGACCGCTTTGAAAAACGCTTCGGCGTTGTCGGCGCACGCCTGCAAAAGAAACTCGACGAATACATTCCCCTTTCACGCGAAGCTGTCAGGCGAAGGGACGCGGCTTTCTTTGAACGCCTCTCCACTTTGGGCGAGGCGTGGCGATTATTTCCTGAATTCGCTGAGAACTGTGTCTACCTTGACATAGAAACCACTGGATTATCTCCGGTCTTCGACACTGTCACGGTAGTGGGCCTTTACGACGGACACCGGTACAGGGCATTTGTTCAAGGCGACAACCTGCAAGACCTCCCTGCCTACCTGCGCGGCTACTCAGTGGCTGTAACCTTTAACGGCGCAGGGTTCGACCTGAGATTTCTGAGGCTCGCATTCCAAAACCTCGCACTGCCAGCCATCCACATCGACTTACGATGGGTCACCCGAAAGCTGGGTATGAGCGGTGGGCTTAAATCGATTGAAGCAGAGATGGGCCTCAAACGAGATGACTCGGTCCAGGACATCAGCGGGTACGATGCGACCGTACTGTGGGCAAAGTATCTACGCGGCGAAAAGAGCGCTTTGGACCAACTCATCCAGTACAACACGGAGGACGTCGTCCACTTGAAGGCCATCATGGAGATGGCCTACGATAAATTAATGGAAGGCAGACTCAAGTTCTTGGGGGACTCAAGCCCCCGTGTGTTCACCGCAGTGGCTAATGGACCTTTATCAAACAGGCGGGCAATCCTGAGGCGTGCTCCCAAACAACCCAGTATTACAGGTTTAGTCCCCGGTCTTTTGAGGAAATGCAGTAAGGTACCAAGGATTGTGGGAATAGACTTGACCGGGAGTGAGAAGCGCGCGACAGGGTGGGCTTTGATGGAGGGTGCGAGCGTAACCACCAAAACGATCCGAACGGACGACGAACTCGTTAGAGAGACGCTCGCGGCCGACCCCGATTTAGTCTCAATCGATTCGCCACTTTCACTTCCACAGAATTATGGCAAGGCTGCGGCTCCAATCTACCGGAGGTGCGAATTAGCTCTCAAGAGAATGGGTATCTCGGTATTCTGGTGCTTGCTTCCGAGCATGGAAACGCTGACCCGGCGCGGGATCGAGTTAGCGCGTAAGCTACGCGAGGCCGGCTGCAATGTAATCGAAAGCTATCCTGGGGCGGCGCAGGATATTCTCGGGATTCCGCGAAAGAAGGCGAGTTTAGAGGAACTGAAATGGGGGCTTTCCCGGGCTGGAATCAAGGGTGATTTCACAACCACATACGTCACACACGATGAGGTGGATGCAATCACGTCGGCCCTGGTTGGGCTGTTTTATATTGCCGACGAATATATTGCACTTGGCACTCCGACGGAGGACTACCTGATCGTACCGAGGTCCACTAAATTTAACTACCAGAAATTGGCTCAGATCGTTGCTGCTACGGGTCTGGATGATGTTCCTGTCAATACCAGCTTAGATGTGAGGTCTCGCCTGAATTAGAAGTAGGGGAATACGCATGAGTCTCTGGGTAGTAGTCGGTGGGCAATACGGTTCTGAAGGAAAGGGCAAGATATCTGCGTTTATCACGCTGAAGGAAAACATTGACCTTTGCGTGCGCTGCGGCGGCCCAAATTCCGGCCACTCTTTTGTCGACGAAGACGGAACGACAAGGGTTCTGAGGCAACTGCCCACCGGTTACATTAACCCGCGTACGAGATTGCTGATTCCCGCTGGCGCGTTGATTGATCCAAAGATCTTGAAGTACGAAATAGAGACGTTTGGCATCGACCCTTCCCGGATCGGAGTTGACAGGAAATGTTTTGTCATAAACGGCGCTGACCGGGAAACCGAGAGAAACCTGGGCCTGAGAGAAAGGCTTAGTTCGACCCTCTGCGGTGTCGGTGCGGCCGTTGCAAGAAGGGCTCTGCGAGGGGACGACGCGAAACTGGCAAGGGACGTTTCGGAAGAGCACCCATGGCTTCGAGATTTGCTTACCGACGTGAGCGAAGAAGTCAATGCTGCCGTCGACCACGATAAGAAAGTTCTGATCGAAGGCACCCAGGGCTTTGGCCTCTCGCTGTATCACTCGGAACATTATCCCAAGACAACCTCCCGCGATACCTCTGCCGCTGGCTTCATAAGTGAAGTCGGGGTGAGCCCAAGGATGGTTACCGAGATAGTGGCTGTTTTTAGAACATTTCCGATCAGGGTAGCCGGAGATCAGGCCGGACCACTGGAAAAGGAAATTGATTGGGAAAAAATACGTATAGAGAGTGGCTCCCCTCACGAAATCGGTGAACGGACGAGCGTAACAAAGAAAGTCCGTCGGGTTGGGCGATTCGAGTGGAATCTCGCTAAAAAGGCTGTCGAAGTTAATGGGGCAACGCGCGTTGCGCTGAACCATCTCGACTACCTGAGCTACTCAAACCGTGGTGAGACCTGTTACGAGAAGCTTTCATCCAAGGCGATTGATTTCATTGGAGACCTCGAGCGCAAGTTGGGAACTCCGGTAAGGTTCCTGGGCACTGGTCCCGGGCTTGGCGAACTCTTCGAGCCTGAGGCTCCTCCACAGAAAAGGGAAACGTACACAGAATCTCTAGCCCAGCCGAGACGATAGAGCGGGACCCGCCTCGACAAGTAAATCGTACGGGGACGGCCGAGGCAACCTACCTACAATCACTACCATTCTGTCGCTCATGTCCAGAGCGTGGGAGGAACGTCTATGGTGGAATTTAGCGAAAGGTACATGTGGATCGACCCGCTAGAAGACGAGGCCGGAGGCATTCTTCTATCCGACCAAATCGAGTATTACGTGAATGCGGTCAAGTTGATCGACCCCTTCCAGCAAACTTGCCTGCGTCCAGCTTCATATGACCTCACTGTCGGGGAGGACTATTTCGTTAACGACTGCGGCAAACACCTTCAGAAGGGGGAAAAAATAACAATTTCGCCAAACGGGCTAGTCTACATTAAAACACGGGAGTTCTTTAATCTGCCGTATTATATAGTCGCCCGTTACAGCTTGCGGGTCCAACAGGTCTATCGGGGCCTGTTGGTTGACAACGGCCTCCATGTTGACCCCGGCTATCGCGGGCCAATCACTATTCCTGTTCACAACCTTACGGACGACAAGCGGGAACTATCCTATGGAGAACCATTCCTTAGCGTTGACTTTTCCCGGACTACGCGATTCAAGCCGACCATCCTAGACAGTATCGCGTCAGAGGACGAACTCGTGAAGGAAGGTGTACAGCTTGTCGGGACCGAAGGTTACGAGCTGAAACTTTTTTGGAAAAGTGCAGAATCCTTCAAGAAACCTAAGGGGGTCTACGACCTCTGGATAGCCGGTGAAACCCACAAAAGCTCATTAGAAAAGATGCGCGAAGATCTCGATTCCAACACTAAAATCGCCAAGAAATTAACCCGAGCTTGGAGTAGTTTCAAGAAAGTCGGGTATATAGCCGGACTAGCCCTGGTCATTACGCTGTTCAGTGTCCTTCTCGTCCATATTCGTTGGTCTGTCGACAAGTACACAGACGTGCTGGAAAAGGTAGAGCAAGTTGAGGCTGAAGTGGGCGTTCTTCAGGAGCGCGACTCGCAATCGGAGGCGATAGCGAAGGAAGTACATGAACTAAACTCGCGGGTGAAGGCGCTAGAAATGCAGCAAATGAAACCGCAGTCCAAGAAATAGGCAAAGGGCCTGGCTTGCCCCATCTAGAGATGAGATCTGCCGGCCAATTTGTGCCCTGCACCACCGTCAGTTTGACTTAAATATCAAGGTTCTTCACGTCGAGGGCGTTTTGCTCGATGAACTCGCGGCGCGGTACGACGGCGTCGCCCATCAGGACCGTAAAGATTTGTTCGGCTTCGGTCCAATCCTCAATCTTGACCTGAAGCATGGTTCGCTGCTCGGCGTCCATCGTCGTTTCCCAAAGCTGCTCGGGATTCATCTCGCCCAGCCCCTTGAACCGCTGCACGGTGAAAGCCTTCTTGCCGAGCGACATGATGTGCTCCAACAGCTCTTTCCGGTCCTCGATGGTAAGCTGGCTTCCGTTGGTTGAAACGAGGAAAGGCGGCTTGTCATTGTCGCGGACGCGCCGGTGCAGGTCGAGCAGCCGCTTGTAATCGGCGCTCGAGATCAACTCCCAGTCAATCACCCGCTCGCTCAGGTTCTCACTCGAAAATACCAACGTGTAAAGGTTGTGCTCTTCGTCAAGCTTAATCTCAGTCTTGAATCCCTCCGAGCGAAGCTCTTTCTCCACGTGCTGCAATTTCTCCTGGCCCTCCAGTTCCACCTTCTTTCCAAGCTCCGCTTTGAGCAGGGCGTCCACAGGCCGCGGGTCCGCCATGCGCTTCTCGAGCTTGTCAAAGAGCTCGATATACTCGCCCAGGGCCATCAGGAAGTTGGTCAAATCGCCGCCCTGGAGCCGGATCTTGCCTGCCCCTTCGCCGGCCTCGACCGCGTGGTCTTCCGTGGCACGCCGCAACACTTCACGCCGGAATTCCTTTTCGTCGTGAATGTACTTTGTGCTTTTCCCTTTTTTGATCAGGTAAAGCGGAGGCTGCGCGATGTAGACATGGCCGCGTTCAATCAGTTCCGGCATCTGGCGGTAAAAGAAGGTCAACAGAAGCGTCCGGATATGCGATCCGTCAATATCAGCATCGGTCATGATGATGACTTTGGAATAGCGCAATTTGGTCACGTCAAAGTCATCCTTGCCGATTCCGGTGCCCAGTGCCGTGATGAGCGCGCGGATTTCCTCGTGGCCCAGCATCTTGTCAAAACGCGCCTTCTCGACGTTCAGGATTTTGCCTCGCAGCGGCAGGATGGCCTGGTAACGCCGGTCCCGCCCCATCTTTGCGGAGCCGCCGGCGGAATCGCCCTCCACCACGAAAATCTCGCAACGCGTCGGATCTTTTTCCTGGCAGTCGGCCAGCTTGCCGGGAAGGCCGCCGGAATCGAGCGCTCCTTTGCGGCGGGTCAACTCGCGGGCTTTTCGCGCCGCCTCGCGCGCGCGGGCTGCTTCAATCGCCTTGCCGCAGATTTTCCGGCCGACTGTAGGATTCTTCTCGAACGCCTCCATGAGTTTTTCGTAGACGAAACTTCCGACGGAGCTCTGAATATCGCTATTCAGCTTGCCCTTGGTTTGCCCCTCAAACTGCGGCTGCGGCAACTGAACGCTGACGACCGCTACTAATCCCTCGCGGACGTCTTCGCCCGAGAGGTTGTCCTTGACGTCCTTGAACAGATTCTGGTTCTGGCCAAACTGGTTGATGGCACGCGTCAGGCCGGACCTAAAGCCTGAAAGGTGCGTGCCGCCGTCCACTGTGTTGATGTTGTTCGCAAAAGTGAAGACGCTTTCCGCGTAGCCGTCGTTGTACTGGATTGCGAACTCCACGTGCATGTCGTCCTTGTCGGCTTCTGCAAAAATCGGCGCGGGATGAAGCGTTTCTTTGTTTCGGTTCAGATGCTTAACGAACTCCGAGATTCCGCCGTTATATCGGAACTGTGTTTCCTTGTTGTTCCTTTCGTCTTTCAGAACAATAGTGAGCCCTTTGTTCAGGAATGAGAGTTCGCGGAGCCGCTGCGCCAGAGTGTCATGATTGAACTCGATTGAAGTAAAGATCGTGGCGTCCGGCAGAAAAGTAATCTTTGTTCCCCGCCTCGTCGTCTTCCCGGCCTGCTTCAATTGGTTAGTGGGCTTTCCAAACGCATAGGACTGCTCCCATGTGTATCCGTCACGCCAGATTTCCAGTTCCAGCCACTCCGCCAGCGCGTTCACCACGGAGACTCCAACACCGTGCAACCCACCGGAGACTTTATAGCTTTTCGTGTCGAATTTTCCTCCGGCGTGCAAGACCGTCATTACAACCTCGGCGGCTGAGCGTCCTTCTTCCTTGTGCATGTCAACCGGAATTCCGCGCCCGTTATCGACCACCGTCACAGAATTATCGCTGTGCACCGTCACCTCAACACGGTCGCACTCCCCGGCCAAGGCTTCGTCCACGGAGTTATCAACCACTTCCCACACCAGATGATGCAAGCCCGTCGGGCCCGTTGAGCCGATATACATCGCCGGCCTCTTCCGCACCGCATCAAGGTCTCGAAGCACCTTAATACTGGCAGCATCATAGGTGTGATTTTCTTCCTCTAGAACCTGCTTGGTCTTGCTCACTCGCTATTCCTCCATGTTGCCGACCTAAGTCCGTCGTAACGTTGCACAATCGGCAGAACGATTTGTTTGCCTATTCAGCCGCTACAGTACAAAAACTCATGGCACAGTCTTTGATATCTCGATGCACATCGCCTGTTCACCAACCTCGGAACGCCGGCTAAGCGGAAACCTATTTCTGCGGTGAACGTTGGCAGCGGAGCTTGTGGAAAGCAGGAACTGGCAGCCTGACCGGCACTAGACTCTCATTGGCATCACAACATAGCGATATCGGAACGCCTTGCCTTCGCTCGAACGCATTTGCCCCGCGCTCTGCTCATCCTTCAACTCCAATCGAACGTTGCCCCCATCGCCAACTACATTCAAAAAATCCAGCAGATACTCGTAGTTAAAGCCGACCTGCATTGGCTCGCCGCTGTAATGGACCTCCAGCACCTCATGCGCTTCCCCGTATTCCCCGCTCGAGCAAAACATCTCCATCTGACCTTCGCTAAGTTTCACCCGGACGGCCTTCGACCGCTGGTCTGCCAGCAGAGCCACACGACGAATGGCTGCAGTAAGCAGATCCTTTTCGATCTCGACAATCCGATTATTCTCCCTCGGCAGCACAGCTTCGTAATTCGGAAACTGCCCGGTCAGCATTCGTGAAATCAAAATACGATGACCCATTGAAAAATAAAGGTGGCTTTCGTCTTTCGAGAGACCGACTTGGGAATTCTCCTCGGCCTCGGCCAGCAACCGCTGCAACTCTGCCATCGCCTTCTTTGGAATCAGTATCCGTAACTCGTTTTTAAGCCCTGCCACTTCCAAGTCATGCTCAATGAGGGCCAGCCGATGCCCATCCGTGGCCACCATGGCCACATTGTCCGGCTTAAGGATCAGTAATGCCCCGTTCAGTGTATAGCGCGATTCCTCACTGGCAATCGAGAAGATTGTTCTCTTAATCAAGGTGGAAAACGCATTCGCCGGTAGAGATACTAGTGCATCAGGAACGGAGGGCAATGTCGGATAGTTATCCTTTGCCATTCCAACCAGTTTGAAAGATGAGCGCTCGCAAGTAACCTGCATCCAGTGATTTTCGAGAAGCTTGAGCTTGACTTCTTTTTCCGGCAACGAGCGCACAATCTCAAACAGTCGCTTGGCTGGAATCGTTCCAGACCCTTCTTGTTTGATTTTAGCGGGACATCCACAACAAATGCCAAGCTCCAGATCAGTGGCGCTGATCCGAAGGGAAGAATCGCCTGCTTCGAGGAGAAGGTTTGAAAGGATAGGAATGGTGGTTTTCCTCTCAACAACGCCTTGTGTAAGGTTCAACTCCTTGAGGAGGAGGCCCTTTTCTACTGTGAGTTCCATTATTTAAATTTCCTTCTATATCAAGTTTTAGTAGTAGGGGTTGTGGACCTGTGGAAAACATCCAATCCCCTTTGTCCACGCAGACCACCGTGGCCCGACGATTGTGAATACCTTCCCTCTTTCTGTGAATTGCTGTGCATGTTTTAATGGCGTTTCTGAATTCACAATCCTTGATATGATCGCCGTTGTTGAAAATCCTTCAAACCTAGCTCAATGTGTCTCTAAGCCTGTTGAGAAGTCTGTTCAAATCTTTATCGGTTTTCCTCAAACGCTCAACTTTCTGAATTGAGTGCAGGACGGTCGTATGGTGCTTCCCGCCAAACTCTCTCCCTATTTGCGGAAGTGATGCTGGCGTCAATTCTTTTGAAAGGTACATGGCCACTTGGCGCGGATATGCAACCGCGTGGCTATTATCCTTTGCCTTCAATTGCGTCAAAGAGAGTCCGAATTCCTGACAAACAAGGCGCTGGATGTGTTCGATTGAGACGCGCCGTTCTTCCAAGTCAAGAATGTTTTTCAGGACCTGCTGCGCCATGGGCAACGAGATCTCGGCACCTGTCAGCGATGAATACGCGATCAACCGTGTCAAGGCTCCTTCCAGATCTCGGATACTCGTCTTGATCCGGGTGGCGATAAATTCCCCTACGGCTTCAGGCAATCGTATACCTTGATCCTCGCTCTTCTTGGCCAGGATAGCCCGCTTCGTTTCGGTGTCTGGAGGCTGCAGGTCCGCCGTCAGGCCCCACGCAAAGCGCGAACGCAGCCGTTCTTCGAGGCCTGAAATATCCTTGGGCGGCTGGTCGCTTGAAATCACCACCTGCTTCTGTGCCTCATAAAGCGTGTTAAACGTGTGAAAGAACTCTTCCTGTGTTCGTTCCTTGCCGGCGATAAACTGGATGTCATCCATGAGCAGAACATCGACATTCCTGTACTTGTCACGGAAGGAAACCATCCGGTCGTATCGAAGTGAGTTGATCACGTCGTTCGTAAAAGCTTCTGACGAAACGTAAGCCAGGCGCATTTCTCTCTGGCGCTGTTTCATCAGGTGTCCCACAGCCTGCATCAGGTGAGTCTTCCCAAGCCCTACGCCGCCGTACAGGAAAAGAGGGTTATAGGCTTTTGCCGGCGTCTCTGCCACCGCCCGCGCCGCGGCGTGTGCAAACTGGTTGCACGACCCTACCACAAATGTGTCAAACGTATATCGGGCGTTTAACTGGTGATCGACCGATTCAAAATCAAGCTTGCCTTGTTGAGGTTTAGTCTCTCCGTTCCCGGAATGTTTCTTCTCCGGCAACATCTCCAGCTCATACCGGATTTCGCTGAAGCCGAGGCGAAGTTTTTCCAGCGCCTCCTGGATGCTGGCGTTGTAATGGTCCTGGATCCACTCAAGAAACTCCTGGTTCGGCACGCGAACCACTAATGTTCCAGCTTCCGTACGGCTGTAACGTGTAGGTTTAAGCCAGGTCTGGTAGCTTTGGGGATTTACTTTCGTCTTGAGGTAGTTCAAAACTTCTTGCCAGGCATTCATAGCAGTGTCAATTGGAAAGGTGAGCCCTCGGGACGGTCAGATTGCTGGCGCGCAAGCGAATCCCTCACTCTTTTGCCTTCCGGCTTCCGAGGGTTCCGGTTGTGCGCTCATTTTCCCCGGATTCTTCCCTTGCTGTCTATGCGATAAAGCTGCCGAAGCGGGCTTCCCAGCAATGCCTTTTACGACCACCTTCAATCACTTAGTCTAGCACAAAAAGACCTGCATTTCAAAAGAGTCTTTCCTTATTGAAATGTGTAACTTACAAGACTTTTTCCCAACCCTGGACGAGCCTAAGCTCAATAGGGTCAAGACTAACTCCAGAACCTGCATTAACAACCTGTCACGAGCCTCTCCAGCTAGGCTCCAATCCGCCTCGGTGTTTGAGCCGTAGACCTCACGAGTCCACAACAGTTTCTCATGCTCCGGCTGTGGCCCAATCCCGCCCGTTCTCGACCGGTCCAGCCCTCGAACTCTCACGCTCACGAGTGGAGAGCCGGTTCATCGGGAGTCCAAAGAACCCCCTCCGCCACGCGGCGACCTCGTCCGCATAGAGTAAACTCACGCGATTCCACCCGTAGTCTGCTGTGAGGGCAGAACATCGCTTTGCGTGACCCTGAACAATCCCACCGGTTCAACGCTATTGCCACGGTATGCGTCAAATATAAATAGGGACGCGGAAGGCAAGGTTGCAGAAGATGAGCAAGCTCCCCAAGGGAGGCGATTCAAGCATGAGCAACGGCTCGTATCCAAACCCGCAAAAGCCAGGGCAAGCGCCGCAGATGAAACCCTCGCGTTTCAACGTGGTTGGGTTAATCGTGTCTGTAATGATCTTTGGCATGCTGCTCTATCTGTTCTCTGCCGGCCTTCGCCAGCCCCAGGCCAAGCAGATTTCATACACAGAGTTCAAACAGCAGGTGGGTCAGGCAAAAGTAGAACAGATCACCATGAAGGGGAAGCATGTAAGCGGCGTTTACAAGCAGACCAAAAAGAAGTCCGCGGCTAAAAAGAATTCATCTCCCCTGGGATTCCAGACTTATCTTCCTGCGATCAACGATCCCAGCCTGATGCCTCTGCTTGAGAAGAAAGCTGTCACCATCAACGTTTCGCCTCCGACCAGCTCCATCTGGAGCGAGCTTCTGATTGGACTTCTCCCCTGGGTGTTGCCGATCGGCGTCTTTATCTACCAGGTTGCTGAAAAACGTGTAGCGGCGGCTTTATGCCGCCATACGCCGATTGAAAAGGCTGAAGTTATGGCGACCTAAAGTCGTCGCTACGGCTCAGGAACCGGGTTTTTCAGCAACCTGCTACATCACCTACAGGGTGCAACGAAAGGATGGGAGTGGCCCGCGCGGCATCTTCGGGTTCGGTAAGTCCAAGGCGAAGAAATACCACAAGGGACCAAGCGATGTGACTTTTGACGACGTGGCTGGCTTGGAAAACGCCAAGCGCGACCTATGGGAGATCATCGAATACCTGCGAAATCCCGAGCGCTGTCAGAAGATCGGGGCCAAGCTGCCGCGCGGCATTCTGCTGATGGGCCCACCCGGGACCGCATAGTGCTTGGCAACAAACGAGATAGCTTGCTCGATGAATATGAGAAGCGGGGCGTGGCCATTCATGAATCCGGTCACGCTCTGCTGGCCTGTTTGCTGCCCAACACCGATCCCCTGGAAAGGGTCAGCATCATCCCGCGCGGGCGGTCGCTTGGCGCCACCGAACAGTTGCCGGACGAGGAGCGCTACAACCTTTCAGAATGTTATCTGAAGGACCGTATCGCCGTCATGCTGGGTGGTCGGGTCGCAGAAAGACTAATTTACGGTGAGGCAAGCAGCGGCGCTGAAAACGACCTGCAGCAGGCCACTGCCCTGGCTCGGCGCATGGTCAGCCGTTGGGGTATGAGTGGAAAACTGGGTCCCGTATCCTATCACCGCGAGCAGGAGCATGTCTTCCGTGGACGCGAGATCGCGCAGCCGCCGGATTTCAGCGAAGATACCGCCCGGCTCATCGACGAAGGAGTGCGCGCACTTGTTCGCCTTCTCGAGCAGAAAGCAGAGCAGACGCTGCGCGAGCACCGCAACGAACTCGAGACGATTGCCCATGAATTGGTAGAGTACGAAACCTTGGAGGCGGCCGAAATCCGTCGCCTGCTCGACACCCACGGTATGCAAGTCACCGAAAAGCGCACTCAAACTGCCTGATTCCTCACACCGTTGCGAATAGGCCGGGTTGAGAAACCACGGGAGGCAATGATACGGACAAGCTCAGCGCCCCGGCTGACTCAGCAGGCGGGCGATCTCGTCGCGCTCAGGAAGGGCGATGGGGTGAGCTTGGCCGTTTTCGATGATCGTGATTCCGTCCTTCGGCCTGCAAACTTCGCCGATGATGCGCGCGGCGATGCGATGCCGACGAAGCGCAGTGACGATGCGGGGCGCGCTCTGGCGTTCGGCGACAATCAGCAGACTCCCGGAAGCGAGCAGGCCAAGCGGATCGAAGCCGAGCACTCGCGCCAGCATCCGCGTCTCAGCCAGCACAGGAATCCTTTCCTTCCACACTCTCATGCCCACATGGCCCGAGCTTGCCAGTTCCACGAGCCCCGTCAGCACGCCTCCTTCGGTGGGGTCGTGCATGGCGTGCACCTCTCCGTCCGCGAGCGCCACTTGCGCATCACGCACGACGCTGATGCCGGGCCTTGAGAGCAAGCGTTGCGCCCGCTTCAACTGCTTTGGTCCCATCTTTGGGCGTAACTTTTCGGCTTTCTCGCGCGCCAGGATTGCGGTCCCTTCGATCGCTGCTCCCTTGGTCAGAATCACCAGATCGCCCGGCCGCTGCCGTTCTTTGCGCACCAGCCTGTCGCGAGCAACTTCGCCCAGCATCTGCCCCACAACAATCGGACGCTCGAGGCCGACAGTGATCTCCGTGTGCCCACCGCAGAGCGTGATGCCCAGCGATCGGCAGGCCCTCAGCGTTTCGCCAAAGATCTTCTCCACCAGCGCATCGGTTGTGTGCCCTTCGGGAAATAGAAACGTTGCCAGAAACCAGCGCGGCCGCGCCCCCATCGTTGCGAGATCATTGGCGTTGATGTTGACGGCGTACCAGCCGATGCGGTCGGAAGTGAAGGTGATGGGATCAGTCTTGGCAACAAGATATTTCTCGCGTGTCTCCAGGACTGCGGCGTCCTCTCCGTAACGCGGCCCGAGAATCACGCCTGAACCAGCAACAACGTCGCAGGATTTGAGCAGCTTTTCGAGCAGGCGCGGAGGAACTTTACCCGCCGGAAGCAATCTTGATCGCGGCATCGCCTGCCGAGTATAGCGCGCTTTCGGCTGGTAGGCCAAACCGGCTCGCACCATCGGGCAGCAGGAACTTGCCAGAACCGGCGGGAAAGGGTAACCTCGCTTTCTTGGAAACGATCAGCAAAGTCGTTGGCGTTGTCCCCGTGCGCCTGGAAGCGAC
>JAKAWN010000622.1 GCA_021827245.1 Acidobacteriota bacterium
TGAGGCGTATCGTGCACGAGCCAGGGGGCAATGCTGGTTTTCCGCGCTGGCTTGCTGATACGATGGAAGCGCCGCTTGGCAGTTGTAAAACTATCGTGCTTACAGACGGCGGGGTGTTCGAAGTCATCGCCAATTTGCGTGAATGGACTAATGGATTGGATCGACTGACGAGGGCGGAGCGGACAGCAGGAATGGACAATTGGGTATAAGGAACATCTTGCGAGTATTCCAAGCGGAAGTGCTTCCGACTGCCATTGCCCTGATAGGCTGTTGAGCGTTTGGTTTCAGGCGACCGCATCCGCGAACGCACTTGGCACCCTAGCCAAAGCATTGAAGATGAACCTGACGGGAGTATAATTCTGACGCTTCAGGTCGCGGATTTGTGGGAAGTAAAGCACTGGCTCATCGGATTCGGCGGAGATGCGAAGGTTCTCCACCCCGCTCACCTGGACAGTGACATCACGATTGAGTGTAGGAGATACATCGAAGGATAGGGCCAGATGCCGACTGTCAGCTCAACTTTGACTTCGCACCTCGATAATCTCAAGTTTCGGTTCGACATCGTAAAACAGACCCAGCGGGAATTGGACTCTCACCTGGCGAGGGGGTTTAATGTTTTCTCCCTTCTAAGAACGAGCGAGATTGACCTCAGCAATCTCTCTCACCGAGCTGCGCTTGCGGAAGAATTACCGCTCTGCGCGGGCGCGCTGGAACGCGCTGTGTCCCTCTCCCGCAATTTTCATCATCGGAAGGGAGCGAGCCAAGCTCTCGTACTTTTGGAAGCATTCCTACAACGTCGCCGAAAGCGGGAGATACGCCGGCACGATCGTGAATGCGGACACCGGCTGTCCCATTTACCTCGGCGAAGATAGCGAGAGGCTGATTCGCTCCGACTTCAAGAAGACCAAGCTCGCGGAATGGCTGGGCATCGAAGCCGACGGGGATGAGAAAGCAAGCGTCAAGCGCCGGCGCACGCTCTACAGCCCTCTTTGGCAGGCGGACCGATCGAGAATCCGTCGCTTTGCGCCGGCCGACTTCTTGGCTCGATATTTAGCAGGCTTTTTCGATTACGCCATCGCGGACGAAGTGCACGAATTGAAGGGCGGCGACACCGCTCAAGGGAATGCCCTTGCGAGTCTCGCCGCGTGTGCCAAGCACACGCTTATCCTAACGGGAACTTTACTCGGTGGATTTGCGGACGAGATCTTCCATATTCTCTACCGGGTCGACGCTTCGAAGATGGTTTCGATGGGCTTTGAGCACAGCTCAGGCGGACTTCAATACTTCACCGAGACCTACGGGCTGCTCGAAAAGGTGACGACCATCGAGCCTGCTGACAATAAATGCTCCGAGGCACGTGTCACCGAGCGTGTCCGCCGCCGGCCGGGCGCTTCGCCGCTCCTCTTCGGCCACTTCCTGATGGATTTCGCGGCGTTTCTCTCGCTCGAAGATATCTCTGACGCCCTACCCCCATACCGCGAAGAGTTGGTAGCCGTCGAGATGGACCCGGAGCTGAAGGCCTCCTACGAAGACCTTGAGCGGGACATCAAACAGGCTTTCCGGGATCATCGCGGCAACCAGTCGGTATTGAGCACAGGAATCAATGCTCTGCTGCTCTATCCCGATCGGCCTTTCGATCTTGGTCCGCTTTGCGGTTGGGAATACAACCCCCAAACCGAACGTCGTGAACGGTTTGTATTCGCGGAGCCACGCGACCTCAGCGAGGAGATTATCTATGCCAAGGAGCGCCGGCTAATTGAGGAAATCAAATCCGAAATGTCACGCGGGAGAAAGGTTCAGGTGTACGCGGTTTACACTCAGAAAAGAGATGTGACGCGCCGCCTGGAATCAATTCTTGCAAAGGAAGACATTCTAGTGGCGCGGCTGACGGCCGACGTAAAGCCCGAAGCGCGCGAGGCGTGGTACGAACGACAACTGCGCCAGGGCACGCAAGTAGTGATCGCACATCCACGTTTGGTAGCGCTCGGCTTGGATTTGCTCTCGTTCCCGACGCTGATCTTTTACGAAACCGGCTATTCGATTTTCACACTGCGCCAAGCCAGCCGCCGGTCTTGGCGCATCGGCCAGCACCGGAATGTGATCGTCAAATTCCTCGCTTACAAGGACACTGTTCAGGAGGCTTGCCTGCGATTGATGGGTCGGAAACTCCTCGTCTCATTGGCGATGGAAGGCAAATTCTCAGCCGAAGGGCTTCAAGCCGTTGGCGATGAGGACATGCTGATGGCCATGGCGCGCGAGCTGGTGACCGAGAAGGGTGTAGGGGATTCAGCGTCCACGGTTTGGCGCGAGCTCCAAAAGCGTCATGAGGAAACATTCGGCAGCCGGCAGGAAGATGAGCCGGGAATTCCAATGGCAATGGAACCGGTCGTACCATCCGATCCGCCGCCTCTGGCGTCGCAGCCTCTATTTGCATTCGGAATGCCAGCGGCCGAGCTTGTCAGAAGAAAGAGTTCGCGCCGTGTCTCGACTTCCGAGAACCAACTGGGTCTGTTTGGTCCGTAAGACTCCAGACGTAAACCTTCATGTCCGCCCGTCCCGTCAAAACGACAGGCTGCGCGCCGGGATTTTTCACAAGTCTGTGCAAAAGTCTGTCGAAAAGCTCGCTTCTCTGGAATCTATTTGATTGTGGCTGAAGAGCATTGACCTCTTTGCACTGCCATTGTGCGTTCGCCCCTCTAAACGACACGAGTTGAAGCTGACACCACACTTCATTTTGAAAAATAGGATCGGAGGTGATGACAATGCCCTATATTTTTTCACAAAGCGGTGATTTTCACCTCGAGGAAGATCGCTATTTCGCAGACACAGCGAAATGTATCGAGTGGTTCGTCGAAGATGCCATTCAGCAAGGCACAAACCTTTTTGTGCTGAACGGCGATCTCACCACCTACAAGCAGACTATTCGGGAACGAAAATTCTGGGTGGACGCTATAATCCGCATGGCAGAGCACGCCCCTGTCCTCTTGATTGCGGGTAATCATGGCAAGGAGCTTGAGAACGACCTATACCCTCTGGCTAAAGTGAGGGGGAAACATCCTGTTGTCCTATGTACGGACCCGGATTTTATTGAAGTAAGCATCCTCCGGCAGAGCCGGAGGCTTTACGGTTGTGAGCCGCTCAAAGCGGCTATTGGGCGTCGCTAACGCGGCGCCGTCTTTCGGGGCCACCTTGCGGTGGCTCGTTACCAAAGACCTAACTGGTCCAAGCGCTTGTCTTCCTGTTCCTGGTTGCGAATGTATTCACGAACCGCCCCTTCATCCTGGCCCACCGTGGACACGAAGAACCCTCGC
>JAKAWN010000086.1 GCA_021827245.1 Acidobacteriota bacterium
TTCATCAAGGTTGGGGCCACCTGTGTCAGCCCGATGCGCCCCAGGTTCTTGCCGGGCGCGATCTCAGGCCCGGCCACCACAAGGCCTGCCTCCATGCCCTCGATGGAGGGAACATGGCCATGGGTTCCCCGGTCTTTGATGCTGTCGCGCACCAGAGGTCCGGATGAGCGGTCAGAAAAATAGAAGCCCGGAGCGGCGTCCAGCATCAGCTCCGCGTCGGGATCGGACCCAAGCGTTTTCAGTTTGGCTCGATCCAGGACTTCCCGGACCGCACCCGTCTGCACCATTTTCGCGATTGCCCTCTGGAGCGCGCGCCGATTTTCACTGGTTGGTTCCTCCAGCCAATAGAGGGCAAATGAGCCGCCGGAATGGATGGCTCCCAGGCGCCTCAGCTCCGGGTCGCCCTGGGCATTTCGTCCGAACAAACCTTCGTCCGCCAGTGCCACCAGCGGCGAGGCTTCTTTATCGACGGCAACGAAACCGTGGTCCGAGAGAACGACAAGAGTGGTGGGTCCCCGGCCATCCAGCGCTTCGCGAATGCGTCCGATCTCAACATCCATTTGCTCGATGGCCCGGACGGCCTCTGGCGCAAAAGGTCCATGGCGGTGAGCGAGTTGATCGTATAAAGCAAAATGGACCAGAAGCAGGTCGGGGTGGTAACGCCGCCAGATGTGGAGGGCGGCCTCGGTACGAAGGGAGTCAGGTGACATCTCATGGATTTCCGGCATTCGCCGATTCCTGGTTGTATGCGCGGCCGGCGACTTGATGTGATTCAGGACTTCATCAAAGAGTCTTGGCGTGGAATGGCGCGCGGGAGTTTCAAAATCGCGCTGAGGGTCCGGTGCGGCCGGGTCCCAGATTTCCGGAATGTTGTAAGTGATTCGGGCCCCGGCGCTGACCGGCCACGCGACCGCGCCGGTTTTTCGTCCCGAGGCAGCCACGGCATCCCAAAGGGTAGGTACGCTGATCGCCCGCGCGAACCACGTCCAGGGACGCGCTTTTTCAGTCGGGTCGAGGGATGCGAGGTGACTGTAAATCCCGTGCTTCCTGGGATGAACCCCGGTCACCAGCGTGACGTGTGCGGGATAAGTTGTCGAGGGATACACACTCTCGACTGCCTCGGCGCTTGCTCCGTTCTCAACCAGTTCCCGCAGGTTTGGAACTTTCAGCCTGTATTTTTGCGGGTGCCGATAGAAGTCCGGGCGCATCCCGTCCGCGGACAGCACAACCAGTCGCGATGGATATTCAGCCTGACTCAATGCCATTCGTTATCGCTGGAGACCCGCTGGATTTCCCCGACGCAAGTTATGGTGCGCAAGCCTTCCGCCCGGTATCCCCAAACCTGGACGGAAAGCGTCAGATGGAGGTCGGATTCCGGCACTTGCGTTGCCGGACGCCTCTTACCTTCTGCACGCCGAAACGTGCATGCTTATGTTTTGGGAAACCTCCTGCGACTATCCTAAACCAAAAAGGCAGGTGCACCGCAAGGGAATTCTTGAGTGTGACAATTCTCTCATTTTTTCAAATGTGCAGGCAGGGGAACCCGATATTGGCGCCGTAGCAAAGCGCGTATGCGGGGAGGACTTTCTCGTTCTCAATTATGATGTGCACGTTGTGAAAAGGAGAGCGCTGTCTGTGTTCCGAAGGCCCAGATCTATTTGTTGGCGACGAAAAAGGGCATAACGGCAAAGACCAGAAGCAGCGCAATGTACACGGTTGTTGCCAGGGGATCCCGGCTGTCGAAATACTCTGATATTGTGAGATGGCGGACCTTGAGTACAACGGTGAATTCCGTGGCAAGCAATAAGCCAAGAGCGATCAAACCGGCTCCAAGCCGGGCCGGGAGCGTTGCTGGCAAGGAAACACGGCGGACCACCCAATTCGCTGCCAAAATAATGACCATCAGCATGAGGGGAGCCTCTATCAGTTCCGCGATCCGTGGCCCGAACCGCGGGACGATCCCAATCACGCGGACGGTTCCGAGCACAAAACCTGCTCCGAATACGATAGCGAAATAAAGCGCAGCGGCTTTCAGCGTCCGCATGGCAGCTTGCCTCCCGGGTCCTCTGTATTTATAGTATCGGAATCATCGTAGGTTTTTTCGGAGCTTTCGAATGGCGAATATTCTGCGCCTTTCTCAGGACCTGCCGATTGTGATCGACATGGTGGAAGATTCGGAACGAATCGAAAAGATCCTCCCTAGACTGGATGAGACGGTTGGCGGAGGACTCATCACTCTTGAGAAAGGCAGGGTTATCCTGTATCGTTCCGCGAAGTGAACTTTCTGCCGCCTGGCTGCGAGGGCCTCGCCATGTCAGATCAACCGCTGCGATCTCTCATCGGTCAAAATCATCGCCGGGTGCTCTCCGTTCGAATGCGCCTTCTTGAGGAATATTCCATCCGGCTGATGGAGCTTTTTCGGCCGTATGAGTCGGCGCTTACATCGCGTCCACCATTGCCGCAAGAATTGATGGAGGAGATCGAAAAGGGGATTGCCGACCTGCATTCCCAAATCCGCGAGATGAAGGCTGAGTTGGGCCTTGAGCATTCGCACCGCAGCGCCCGGCGTGAGGCCGCCGCGCTCGTCTCAACAATGCTCACCTACGTCGAGGAGCTTGATCCCCGATATCTGAAGGGCTATGGTCCGATTGCCGATCCCGCCAGCCGCTATCTGAAGCAGCGCCTGAAGGGACTTTCGGAGTCGATCGGTAAAATCAGCCGAGCTTTGAAAGACCATTCGTGATGGTTTCCCGCCAATTGCATAGCAGCTAAAATTGAGCAGGTTGCGGAGACTCCTTTGGCAGGCATGTTTAGTGAGGTGGCTTTGTTTGGATGAGGCCATCACAGACTCAGCAGCGACCATGAGAACCCCGGAATCCGCCGGCAAACAAACTGCATCGTGGCTCAACAGCAACGTTGTGGGTATTCGGCGGCACTTATGCCGGCAGGTGCGGTGCTGGTTTTCAGGCTGCGTTGGAGGCTTACCATGGGTGCCTGTTTCGCGTGAAAAAGCCAGCGGACAGGGCGTACTTTCGTTGCGAAGCACCTGCCAAATACGGCGTGCCATCTGCGGCATGGCTCATTCGGCGATGTAGCCTCCTTCTCCCCGGAAAATATAAATGCCGCCCATATGCACCTTGACCCAGACGTCCTGGGTTCCATTCGGATTCCAAAAGAGGACCTTCTTGCCAAAACCTGCACTGTCCACTGGTTGCACGTTGCTCTGGACGTTGCCGAGCCACGTCTTTGCGCGAAGCGATCTCAAGCGCTCGAGCGAGGGGACATCAACTTCCACATCCCCATAATTGACCATGATTCTTTCGTGCCCGACGATTCCGCGAACGACGACATCGCCATCCACGCACTTAAGGACCAGGTTGCAATCGTAAGGCATGTGAATGTGGAAATTCACGGTCAAGTTGGATTCACCGCGAAAGGGCCGCCAGGGCCTGCGCGGGGGATAGATTGTGCGAAGGTGGACTATTTTATCGCGGCCCTCGATAGAAATCCTGATGCGCTTATAGCGATTTTCCGCCTGCTTCTTGGATTTGGCGTACACCACCTTGTCCGCTTCAATTTCGACGTGCGGATCGTCCCAACCGGTAATGTAAATGTCGCCAGTGCGCCCCTCCACGGTGAACGTTCCAAATGAAAACAGGCGCACTCGATAGTGCAAAGTCTGCCTGAATTCATCCGCCTTGAGAGGAGGCGCGGAGATGAGCAGGCCGCAAACACTTATCAGCAGCAGAATTCGAAATGACTTTGTGCCAGATTCCTGCATCTGTTTCGCGACTCGGCTGGCCTTTCAAGGCGATGTCCGTTCAATGTGATGGAGCAGAAGGTTCTTCCGTTTGTTTCGCCTGGTTTCTGAGTGTTTCCACAACCAGCTCTTCTCTTCTGGCTTCCAGCGTTTTCCCTAGTTTGGTGTAAACACTGGCAAGCATCGAGTGGGCTTCGATGTCCTGTGGGGCGAGAGTAATCACCATGTTGAGTTCGGATTCAGCCTGGGCCAGCTTGTTCTGCGCCAGAAAGACGCGGGCCAGCCCATCGTATCCCTGCCAGGCCAGCGGTCTCAACTTGGTCGCCCGGCGGAACAACGCTTCTGCCGACCCATAATTCTTTTCCGCAAGCTCCGAGTTCCCGGCACTCCAATAGACGTCATAGAATTCGGGATTGACACCGAGTTCATCACGGAATTCGTCGAGTGCAGCCTTGTTGTCACCCTCGCTCGCGTAGATTTTTCCAAGGGTGTAATGCGCCAGGGGCAGGTTGGGTGAAGCTGCCAGCGACTGCTTCAGTTGCGCGATTGCAAGTTGGTATTTTTTCTGCTTGCGGTAGGCGATCCCCAGCATCAGATGTGCCTTGGCGTTCTGGGGCGTGACGTTGATGTAACTTTGGAGTATGGACGTCGCCTCGGTGTAGTCGCCAGCCTGCATATCCAGCAGGGCAAGGTCATAATAATCCTGCGGAATTGTCGGATCGAGCCGGATCGCTTTGCGGAAGCTTTGACGCGCTTCGTTGTCCAGGCCGTTTTTTGCTTCAGCTACCGCCAGCAGGTGCATCAGGATGGCTGAATCAGGAAACTCTTGTACTGCCCGGCGTGCGTCAGCCAATGCGGACCGGATGTTTCCGGTTGAAATCTCCCAGCCAATCTGCTGGATCAGGCCAGTCTTCGTATCCTGCCCGCGCAGCGGACCCGCTGAACCCAAAACGCAGAGAGCAATAACAAGCGCACACCCTGCCGCCCTCCACGCTCGCCCATTGGCCATTTCTCCCTCTCAGGGCATGTTAGGCAAGGTCGGGCATCGAAGTCAAATCGCTCGATTTGGTTTGAATTCCCGGGTCCGCGAGCCGCCATTACAGGGAAAGAAAGCGAAAACGGTGCATATTGGCTGGATTGCCGGATGCCGGAGTGCGAAAACGAATCGGCTTTTCCCGTGGCTTGCGGTTGTGTCCGGGTGGGCGCCAAGGGTTGGTTACTCAGCGTCCGGCCGGCTGGCGATTCAAGGAGCAACTCCAACCGCTAGAAACTGAACCTCACGAACAGGTTGATCATGCGATTGGCCGACTGGTTATTGAAGAACCCTCCGGCAAGCGAGTTCGATTGACCGAAGAGCGAGGAAGTGACGTTGCCGATGGGCGTTCCAAGGTTGACCTTGTTAAAGACGTTGCGGGCCATTACGCCAAGCGAAACCTGGTAGCGACGGTCACTGGAGCTTCCGAAACGAGGTCCGCCTCCCCCGCTGCTAAGGCCGCGGCCTCCGAGGCCGTGGCCGTGAAAATGACCATGAAATCCGCCCTCTCCACCCCCCGAGGCCTCTTTGCCGAAACCGAAGGTCTTCGAAAGGCGCACGTTCATCGAGAATTGAGAGGGCCCGATGAGAGAGTAAGGAGGCACGAGCGCTTCGCCTGCGGCCGGATTGATATTGAAAATTCCCAGCGCCGTCGTCACGCAGGTCGGGCAACCCGCAGTACCAAATGCCGGACGGTCATTAAATATGGAGTCACCGTTCAAGTCTTTTCCAATGGTGATGTTATAGGGATGGCCCGCAGTCACCACCATGAAAGGGCTGAAACTGAAGCCCATGGGCAACCCGAGTGAACCACCCACGAAGAACCGATTCCGGATAGCCCATGGGGCCGGACCGTAACTCTCTGCAAGGTTGTATTGGTTCATTGGGAACGAGCCGCCGCTCGCATTGGTATTGGCATAGCTGAGCGTGTAATAGCCAAAGAGCGAGAGTGCAGCGCCCATGTTGATGTTGAAGTTGGCGATCAACTGGTTCTCGTTGTAAAGGCCAGCATTTTCATACTGGTAAATGTTGCCCACATCGCCGAACGGCCGGACGCCGCTCGAAGGAATTGCCGGGTCGTAAGTTCCGGGAAGCGGCGCATTGATATTCCGGGTAAGGAACTGGTGAACTCCATGGGTCGTGATATAGGTTACGGAAGTTTTGATGTTCCGATTTATTTGTCGCTCCAGCCCGATAGCTCCCTCGATGACATAAGGGGTTTGATAGTTCGGAGCGATCTGGTAAATGGTGGGGAAAGTCGCGGAACCCACCAGCGTGTTGACGGGCGGCACGTTGTTCGGGAAGAAATCAGGCGAGTTCACCACGTACTGCTGCTGATTGATGCCATTCAGTTGCTCCGCCTGGAGAATATCACTGACGTCAAAGCGGTCGTAGAAAATGCCGGCTCCTGCCCGCAAGACGGTTTTGGGGACCTTCCCGCCGATACCCCAGGCGAATCCCATGCGCGGGGCTACGTCAAAATGATCGCTGATATGGTTCTGGCCCTCGGCGCGCAAACCAAGCGTGAGTGAGACATTGGGGCGCATTCGCCAGGTATCTTCGCCGTATAACGCATAGTCGATTCTGTTGACCCTGGCAACAGGATTTCCGGCGGTGACAGCGAATTGGCTGGCGCCCCCGCCCGCAGCCAGAATTTGCGCAGATGTCAGCCCCTGCGCCAGACCCTGCTCGGTGATTGCGTAAGCGTTGATCGTGGCGAACGTGAACATGCCGTTGTAACCACTAGTCGTGTTGACAGATTCACTGATGTCACGGATGCGTCCGCCATAGGTCAGGGCATGATTGCCTATGTTCATTGATGTCAAACTTTGCAGTTCATAGCGGTCCGCAGTGTCCAGATACGTCCCCTGATTGCTGCCGCCACCCATGAAATTGCCAATAACGTCGAGGGTGGGGGTCAGGTCCAAAGGCGTCTGGTTCTCTGTGGAGTGGCGATACTGAAAGCGCGTCTGGGTCACTGTCCGCGCGCTGACCACCTGGGTATCGCCGATCTGAACCACGTGCTCGACCTCGTTGGAGTCGTATGCCTGAGAAGGAAGCGAGAACTGTCCGATGCCGGCGTTTGTGTTGTCATGGGACCAGCGCTGGTAGCGGATGGACAGCACGTTGTTGTTGCTGAGCTGGAGGGACACAGTGGGCATGATGTTCATCCTCGTCTGGGGACTGGGGACCGCCTGGCTGAAGTTCACCTCAGGAGGCTCTGTTCCTCCAATCGTGTAATTCGGATTCAGAACATTTGCGTTGACAATCGAGGTGTTGTCACTGCTCATGCGAAACATATGGAAAAAGAACGAGGCCTTCTTGCTGATGGGACCACCAAAATCCCCGGAGTACATCTGCGAGTGGTAACCCGGCTGGTCTGTGACAAACGGGTTTCGCGAATTGAAAGACGAGTCATTGCCAAATGAGAAGACGCTGCCATGGAATTTCTGGAAGCCCGGCTTGGTCGTGATGTCAATTCGTCCGTAGCCCAGCCTCTCGTACTGCGCTGAGAAGGGGTTCTGGTTGACGCGGATTTCGAGGATGGCGTCCTTCGGCGGCAATTGGCCGCCTGAAAATCCGTCGATGTAAATCTGGCCGCCATTTGGTCCGGCTGCCGGGCCGGCGAGCTCTTGGAGTTCAGCCTGCAACTCGTCCGGATCGTTAGAAAGAGATTTCAACGCGTTGCCCTTCAATACCAGCGCGCCGACATTGTTCTCAGGACTGACACTGAGGCGCTGACTTTCGGTTTCCACAGTAACCTGTTGCTTTTCAATGGTTAAAGCCAGTTGCGCGTTCACAACCTGGGGGTGGCGCGTGGCAACCTGAATGCTGGCCTTGGTGAAGGTTGAAAAGCCCTTGCTGTTGATTTGGACAGCGTACGTCCCCGGCGCGAGATCGCGGAAAGTGTAGCGTCCCTGCTCGTCCGTCTGGGCAACTTTTGTCATATGATTCGGTCCGGTCAGCGTGACTGTGGCGCCAGGAATTGCGGCCCCGGATGGGTCTGTCACCTGGCCGCTCAGGCTGCCTTTCCCTGTTTGCGCAAAAACTGCAACAGAGAAACAAATCAACGCCAGCATTGCCCAAAGGAGGCGTCCGAATCTTTCAAGTACTCCAGTCATCTCTAATCCTCCGCAATTCCTTCCTATCAATGGGTACTGCCTGTTTGTACGGCCGGGTGACGGTCTCAACTGACCGAATCAGGGTGATGGGTTGCCTTCACTGCCCATGCCGGTACCCCCCCCACCTCCGCCGCCCACGCTCATATTCCACGGGCCGAGGCCGACCTCTTTGCTGCCTTTTGGCCGAGCCCGGAGAATGGGTTCCACTCCACTCAGCACCGCAATCGCGGTTACTTGCGAGGGTTTGGACCCTTCAGTGCTGACGACGATAACAGGTTCGCCAGCCTTAAGCTCGCTGAGCGAGAGAGGGGGCATGCGCTTGAGCATTTCGTTGAAATTGCCGGTTGGAGCTTCACCAGGCATGCCGGCTTTTGCCTCTGGCCCTCCCGACATTCGATGCGCCTGAAATTCTGCGCGTTGCGGCATCCCGCCCCGGTTGCCTTTCGCAGGATTCTCCTCGGGTGGTTTCGCGCCGACGCTGGCATTGAACATAGCGATTGTCTCAGCGACACGCGGGGTAAGCTGGTGCAACTGCGAGTCGGCGTTTGTCAGGACCAGGATTGGCTTTCCAGTTGCAAGATCTTTGACGGTGATGGTGCCCTGGGACGCGTCAACCGAAATCACCGTTGCGCCGATATTCCGGAAAGTTCCGGAGACCAGCTTTTCGGCAGTGAAAGTCGTCCCGTTGGCGCTCATGGCGCCTAAGGCGCGTACCTGGTCTCCCACTTTAATCTGATCGAAGGTGCCGGGCCTGGCATCACCGAATTTAACCGAGTTGGGAGCATAGCGCAGCAACGATGCATTGGGAGCGAGAGTGACAGTCAAAGGATGAGTCAGATTGCCAGACGTGGGATGCGCATCAGGCACAGACAGGGTGATTTCCTTTGTTGCGGGGTCAATATTCTTCACGACGCCGGCAACGCCATGCTCTTCCCACTGAAGGCGTTCAGCTTCGCGGGCCTTTTCCAGGGCGGTCTTGCTCATGACGACAACGGACTTGGCAACAATGGATTTTTGATCGGCTGAAATGGGGCCAATGATCAGGACGCGATCGCCCACGGCGATGTTGCTTACTTCCATTTTGGTAGCCTCTTTCAGGCTTTTCGCGCCCGGTGGAACCTGAAGGACCGACACCGCGGCCGGGAGGCTGACGGTCAGGCTTGGACCCGCGTCAGTGCGCAGTGTCAGTCGTCCCGGCTGAATTTCCGTGACGACACCGATGGGCCGAACCGCGCCGGATGATGGCGCATTCTGGGCCGATGGACGCGCCATAGCCAGTGCCTGAGCAAATATAAGGCACGGACCGACGAATTTAAGGCAGAACCTCAATCTTTTCATGTTCAGACCTAACCTCTTGTCCTTAATTTAGACCAGAGTGCCTGCGACAGAGTTTAGGAGCCTGTTTATGTGCTATTGTCACTTTCGATTAGTCCAACTACTCTCTAGACGCTTGTGGACAGCTCCTGGTTTCTGGCCTTTTGCAATTTTTTTCCTGCTCTCTCGCCAAATTGTTATTTAAGCATTGGAACATGACACTCGTCGAGGTGCTGAAACTTTGAAGCCAGAGCTTTGTTCTTGCCGGCGGATTGGTTCACAATATACAGAGATAGGGATCGAAGGACCTTGGTTTGAGCAGCAAAGGAAGAAGACGGCCTGCCAGGAGGGACGCAATGACGCAGATGGGTGAACCCAAACGAACTTTCATTGTCGAACCCTTGAAGGACCCCGTTCCGAGAGAGGTGCCGCATGAGGGCGAAAAACCCTCTGGGCCGGTTCACGAGCCAGAAGAACAGCCCGTTGACGCGCCGGGGCGAACAGTCAGTGCCAGACCTTGATGAGGCCCCGGACCTTGTTGAACCCGTTGTGGGATGGCGCGCATGGAAGGTGTGGACGCCACTTCCAGGCTCCGACGCTTGCCCAACTCTTGGTAGCGTCATTCTGGATATGCCCTGGGTCCCGCGGAGGAAAATCACGGCTGAACACAGCTTTGACTTGGGGGAGAGGTGCCGGGGCATTCTGGAATCTGATTGTTCATGCGGGATTTATGCTTTCAAAGATCTTGCTGACGCATTCACGTATCTGATGAGGGTCCGCGACAGGCAGCTCGGCATGTCGGTCGAAGTAGCCTTGGGTACGGTGAGCCTCTGGGGAAAAGTCATCGAGTGCGAGAGGGGATTCAAAGGCCAATTTGCCTATCCTCGCCACATCTACCTTCCTGTCACTATTTCACGGTTCGTCGCCAGAGTCAGCTCTGCGTTTGGGGTTGCCGTTGGGGTTTACGCGCCCACATTCAATGGGCACCTCAGCATGGCGATTTCTGCGGGTGACGGCGGGAAAGATTGCCAGACTTTTCAGTTGAAAAACCACGATCGTTTCTGGTTTGAGAATATCCCGATTGAGGTTGGTTTTTACGACCTTATGGCGTCTGCTGGCCCGGCTGATTTAATGTGCTCGGACCCTCCGGGAATCCGCTTTACGGCTTTGGAGAGTGATGAGCGCAGCGAAGGTGGTTGTCGGCCCTGAGGTTGGCCACCTTGCTCACATGCCAGCAGGGAAATGATTGTGCTATGATCGTGGGTAATGCTGATGAACCCGGAGTCAGCAGAGCAAGGGACCGGGGGTTGTTAGAAAGATTTGTTGTTATCAGGGTGCAATCGGTTTGGCCGGTTGCGAGATTGCCTGTCGGCGGATTAGCCTTCGAAGACATCGCAAGGGTCCTATTCCCAAAGCCGAGTTTATCTGAGGCGTGTGATTGAGTGCCCGCCTGGATAGCGATCACCGCTGAAGACAGGATCAAATTGCGTTTGCACAGAGAGCCAGTTGGCGGTGTGCCTGCAACGGAGGGGATTACGCACACTGTTCCGCTGAGCAGGGAGCTCTTTTGCATGTCCCAATGTTGCGAAATATTCGTAAATGCCCTCGTTCTGGTGTTGGTAAGAATTTCGACATTTCCGCGTTCAGATTGCAGGAGCCAACAGGATGTTACTCCCGCCTTAGCGCGTCGAGGGCGGCCGTGTTGGGCTGCAGACGTGCTATAGGGCCGGTTGCAGCGGAATCAGCGGCTACCGCGACCCGGAAATACGATGCAGGTAGATAACCTGGAGGGTAGTTTTTGTCATCTGATCATTCGTTTGCAAAGTCAATGGGATCTGTTCTGTTGAGATTCAAAGTCAAGTTGAGCCGCCAGGCGCAGAGGCATGCAAGGTTCGGGGCGACGAGCCTTCGCTCACAGATTGGCAGGGGGAAGGTGGCTGCCGGCCTGGTGTTGGCGTCTGTAGCCGTGCTGATGACGGTAGGTTGTGGGGGCTCATCAAGCAGTTCCTCATCGACACCGGCGGGTCCGACGGGCTCCGGAACGTTGTACACATTCATCACTGACACTCCTGCTTGCGATGTGCTTGGATTTTCCATGTTCCCCTCGGAAATGGACCTGCATAAGGCCGGAAAGCCATCCACTGCCCTGGTGACTGTGTGGCCCACCAATGTATCGTTGACATCACCCGTGTTTGAAATGGCTACACTGCGGGATACCTTGGCGATCGCCAACCTGACCGCCGTCCAGTCGGGAACATACGATCAGGTCGTCCTGAGAGCCATTGTCAACGATGCTGCCATTTATGACCCCACGCAGAATCCTCCCTTCACCAAATATTCTCCCACTTTGACTTCGGACAGCGTGACCATCAATCTTGAGCCTCCGCTCGTCGTGAGCTCCGGTAAGGTCAGCGCCGTCGAACTGGATTTGAACTTGCCGAAGACGCTTGGCGTGGATTCGCAGGGGCAGTTGAATGGAAACGTCACCTGGGCTTTCACCGCGCAGGCGCTTGTTCCTTCCGGCTCGACTGGGTTCGGAGAAATCGGTGATCTGCACGGAATGGTGCGCAGTGTGGTCCCTTCGATTACTGGCAGCACGTTTACGGGCAGCTTTTTGCTTCAGACGATGCCCCAGACTTCTACTTCTTCAGCTGGGGGTGGACCAGCCGTCAACGTGTATCTGAATGATCAGACCGACCTGTGTATGGGAGGCAAGTGTAACGTTCCTGTCTCACAGATCGACCAATTGACGACAGGCAGTTACGTGGAAGTGGACGGTTACGTAAATTCGGACGGACTTCTGGTGGCCAAAGCGATTCAAGTCGAGGATCGTGAGGATGTCACTCAGCAGCTATACGCATTCATCGGCCCGGTCCTGAGCGTGACCAAGGATTCAAGCGGGGAGGTCACCCAATTCGTTATGTTTGTACATGGTACCCAGCCTAGCAATCAGACGGAAATACCTATCTACTCTGCGGTCACTGTCAATATTACTTCGTCAACCACTTTCAATCCTTATCTGGCGTCTTCCGACCTTGCAAATCTGGCGTCCAGCGGAAATCTCGCCCTTAGTGACACGACTCTCGCCCCCGGGCAGGAGGTGGTTGTTAATGGCGTCTATACAAAGCCGTCCGGTGGGCCAATCAGCGTGGAAGCAAACTCGATTTATCCTCGACCGCAGGCAGTCCAGGGAACATTCTCTTCGCTGGTGGGCGCCCCGGGGCCCGATAACAAGACTGGAGCATTCCAGATGACCCCGTGCGCTGGACTTCTGGGGAGCAATCCCTTTATGGTGGTGACCGACGGGCAGACCGAGTTTATTAACACCAGCGGCTTGAGTACCCTTTCCTCCACATCGCCTCTCATGGCCCGTGGCCTGATGTTTCTCAATTTGCAGAACACAACCATACTGGGAACTGGCACTCCTGTTCCTGCCGGTACCATGGTTCTCCTGGCCAAAAAGGTACACCAATTCTAGTCCTGCAAGTTGCCGCCGGGCTCATCAGGAATTGCGACACAGCCAGGAAGAAATTCATTTCCCCCGTGGCTTTTTTTGTTGTGAGGGAAGCCGTGTAAATTTCAGATCCTTGCCGCGCTTGAACTTCGTGATATACATGATCTGGCCGGCGTGAAGCGCAAAATGCTCAGCCACGTGTGAGATAACCTGGAAGGCCGAGACGTCGTATCCTTGGATGGAAAACCTGTGCGCTAAATCCGGCCTCCTAACTCCCTTAAGAACCTGATCTGCTTCCGCGACGGTCTTGCGCAACCCGGCCAGGAGCGCACGGCGGGGTATGGGGCCGGTTTCCGAAAACTCGCTATCTCTGTCGCGGTGGTCTGCCTGCCCACCCAGTCCGGAGATGATCCACTGCCGGACATTTCCCTGAAGGTGCAAAACAAGATTACCGATGCTGTTTGAGGCGCTGTTGGGACGCCACCAGATTTCCTCCTCGGAGAGAAGCTGCAGGCAGCGAATGATGCGGGGAGGATAGACCTCAACCAGTACGCGGCGCGCTTCGTTCAAAAAGGCATCAGCCAAGTCTATCTGTTTTGTTTTCATTGTGATCAGATCCTTTTCCGAGAATATATTTCCGCCAGAAGATTCCTTTTCCACTCGGCTTCTTCCCAGTAAGTCAGCCAGAGATAGAAAGTTGCATAACTTCGCCAGCCTGCCCATTTTCTGGCAAGCTGCTCAACCCGGGCAGGCGATGGTGACTTTCTCAGTCGGTAAAAGAGTTGGATGGCCTTTTGCAGCCCAACGTCGGATGCAGGCAGATGGTCCAGCTTCCCCATGGCCCGCAAGCAGACGTAGTCAGCCGTCCAGGGTCCGATTCCTTTATGTTCCAGAAGGCGCGCACGAGCCGCTTCAGAAGCCTGCGACCGCAACCTTTCCAGGTCGAGCCTGCCGTCAGCAATGACGCGCGAAAGTTCGATGATGTATCGGGCCTTGGGACCGGAGATCTGCAGCACGCGGAGCTCGGATGGTGTAACGGCGGCGAGAGTTTGCGCCTCGGGAAACGTGCTGTATCGCTGACCCTCAAATTCGGTGGTTTGGCCATAGGATTCGACCAGGGCTTTCTTGACCTGATGGGCGAAAGTGAGATTGACTTGCTGTTCGAGGATCGCGCACACCACGCACTCATAGACTGTGGGAGCTTGTGGGATGCGCAGGCCGCGAAAGTGGTCTGCCAGCCTTGCAAGGACCTTGTCCCGTCGGGCAATCCGGTAAAAGGGAGACAGGTCAAGTTCGGTAGCGAATTGTCGGGACGCGATTTGTCGGACGTGGTGCAGAATATTCCTGCCGGCGGGGCCCTGAAGGATCCTGACCCTGAGCGTGGCCTCGCCTCCATTCCTCTGCTCAGATACGCCGTAGAGGACAGCTTGCCCGCCAATTCTGATGGCACGCCGGTACTCGCCGCCCTGAAAGTGGTCCAGAAGTGGTTTGAAAGCACGACCGTTCAGAAGCAGCGGCGGGCTTAAAATGAACTTCAGCGTACGTTCAAAGTTGAATGGTTGACGCGGTTCTAACAACACGGCTTGTTACTCGACTCCTTGCTCATCAGCAATGCTTTGCATACGCCGAACCACGATGCCTTGTTATTCTGGCCGACAAACCCCCAGATTCGCAACTGAACAAATGCCGGAACAGCCCAATCGAGGCCGCTTCATTGGCCTGTGAGCAGGAATTTGCAGACCTGGAGTGGCCACTTCTGAAATTCTTCCGAATCTTTTTGTTACGTAAAGTCATCTCATAGAGCCATGAGGCATGGTAGTCTGTATCTGGGAGTTTCACCTGACAGGAGCGTTGAATTTCTGATGGCCAAGTCTCTTGATACCGGGCTCGCGAAGGACGAATCGGTCCTTGTAGCTGACGCCAAAGCGGGCAGCTATGCGGCCTTCGAAGAGCTAGTCAACCGGTATGAAAAGAAAATCTACCGCCTTGGATTGAACCTGACCGGCAGCCCTGAGGATGCGGAGGATATGCTTCAGGAAACTTTCTTGAAGGCCTTCGAGCATCTGCCGACATTTCGCGAAGACTCGCGCTTTTATACTTGGATCGTGCGCATTGCAATCAACCAGGGATTGATGAAGCTCCGGAAACGCCGCAGCAGCAAAGAAGTGCAATTAGACGATGCCTCAAATGATGACGGCGAGATCATGCCGCGGGAGTTCGCTGATTGGCGACCCAATCCCGAGCAGGAGCTTGAGCGGACGGAGCTTGAAAGAATTTTGCAGGAAGCCGCCCGTTCTCTTCCCATGACTTTTCGAACCGTTTTTTTCCTCCGTGACGTGGAGGGCCTTTCCACCGAGGAAACGGCGGAAATGCTTAACTTGACCGAAGGCGCGGTGAAAGCTCGCTTGTTCCGGGCCCGTCTTCGCCTTCGCGAAGAATTGAGCAAGACTCTTAGGATCCAGCAAGACTCTTAAACTTGAGGTTGAGCATAAGTGAATTGTAGAAACGCGCTCGAACAGATTTCCGGTTATTTGGACGGGGATTTGGATGAAGAGCTGAAGCGCACGTTGCAGGTCCACCTGAACGGCTGCCACCACTGCAAGGCTGTCTTTGACACGACAAAGAAGACCGTCGAACTCTACTGTGACGGCAAACTCTTTCAGCTTCCCGGCGCGGTCCGCGAGCGTTTGCATAATGCGCTGCGCGCGAAGTGGGAAGCGCAGTCCAAGTAGTTGGGCAGGCAGCACGATCTTTCCCGACTTTCCTTCCTATACCTCCAATTGTCCCTGTGTGAATTCATTCTCCACGTAGACTAAGATGCCGGCAATATTGTGTTCGGATGTGGTCTTTGCTTTGCCTACAGAGGGCGTCGAACTTATAATTGAAGGTTTGGGCGTACAGCTCTTTTTCAATCAGTGCCGTGTGTTCCCACTCTGCGAGTGAGAGCAGAAGCCGTTATACAAGATTTCCAAGAATACGATGGCAAAGCAGTTGTCGCAAAATACCGGGCCTGCTTTTCCCATTCCAGACCTGACCGCTCCTGACGCCAGGAAGGGTCCGAACGGCGTGAATGGCGGAGGACTCGATTCCCGTACAACGTCAGACCCCTCTGAGAATGGCGCAATAGTTGTGCGCGGAGCCCGCGTCCACAATCTGAAAGGAGTGGATTGCGAAATTCCTCATAACCGGCTGACGGTAGTGACCGGCCTTTCGGGTTCGGGCAAATCCAGCCTGGCGTTTGATACGCTCTATGCGGAAGGCCAGCGCCGTTACGTGGAATCGCTTTCCGCCTACGCGCGGCAGTTCCTGGAGCGAATGGAAAAGCCGGACGTTGACGACATCGAGGGGATCGCTCCGGCCGTCGCCATTCGGCAGAAGAACCTGACGCGCAACCCGCGCTCAACCGTTGCTACCTCAACGGAAATTTACGACTATCTCCGGCTTCTTTTTGCAAGGATCGGGACAACAACCTGCCCGCAGTGCGGCCATGTCGTGCAGAAAGACCATGTGGACGCCGTTGCCGATCAGATTCTAAGCCTCGAAGAAGGACGCAGGTTTTACGTCCTTTTCCGGCTGGATCAGGAGAAGGCCGTTGAAGTTGGGGCTGAGAAAAAGGCGGACCTGGACAGGAAAGCGGGGCCGACAGCGCGTAAACGCAAGCGCAAAGTCTCTCCCGATGCAAAACAGGCGACCAGTCCCGTGCCTGCTGCCATCAGCGATTCTCTCAAGCGCCATTTATTCCTGCTGCGCCAGCGGGGATTCAATCGCCTTCTCCAGGATGACCGCATTTTTGAGTTCTCGACGCCCGAATCCCTCCTCGACGTTGATTTTCGCAAGCCTGTCTATTCCCTGGTCGACCGTCTGGCGGTGCGGCCGGACATTCGCCAGCGGCTGATTGACTCGGTCGAGACTTGCTACCGTGAAAGCGGGGAAGCCGTCGTCGAGCTGTTGCCGTCCGCGCCTGATGGCAAGGCGGAGTGGCTGCGGTTCAACGAGCGGTTCGAATGCAAACATTGCGGGATTCTTTACCCCGAGCCGCAACCATCCTTTTTCTCTTTTAACAACCCTGCCGGCGCGTGCCCCAGGTGCCAGGGATTTGGGAACACGATCGATTTCGATCCGGACCTTGTGATCCCTGATAAGCGAAAGACACTCAGCGAAGGCGCTATCGAACCCTGGACCAAGCCGCGTTACCGGACCCTTCAGCAAGAGATGAAGTTGGCGGCGCGGCTCCATGGCGTTCCCCTCAATGTGCCCTTTTACCAACTGGCTCCCAAGCATCAACAGTGGATCATGGACGGCGATGAAGAATTCGGCGGGATTCGCGGATTCTTCAAATACCTCGAGCGAAAGAAGTACAAGCTCCATATCCGGGTTTTTCTCAGCCGGTACCGCGGCTATGCGGTCTGCTCCGAATGCCATGGCGGGCGCCTGCGGCGGGAAGCTCTTAATGTTTCGATCGAAGGGAAAAACATCGTTGATGTCTGCAAGTTGTCCATCCAGGAAGCGCGCTCCTTCTTCAGCAATCTGAAGCTGAGCCCTGCTCAGAACGCGGTGGCGGAAAGGGTGCTCGAGGAAATCCGCTCGCGGCTGGATTTCCTTTACAAGGTGGGCCTGGAATATCTGACGCTGGACCGCCTGGCCTCAACGCTTTCGGGCGGCGAATCACAGCGGATTCAGCTTGCTACGGCACTGGGGTCCAATCTGGTTGGGACGCTTTATGTTCTCGATGAGCCCTCGATTGGCCTTCATCCCAGGGATACAAACCGGCTGATTGGCATCCTGCAAAGCCTGAGAGACATTGGGAACACGATTGTTGTTGTCGAGCATGACCCGGAAATGATCCGCCACGCGGACAAAATTCTGGATCTCGGCCCCGGCGCCGGAGAGCATGGGGGCCGCATTGTTTATGCAGGAGACTATGAAGGTCTGCTCAAGGATTCCCATTCCCTCACAGGGCGATATCTGACGGGGGAAGTGACGGTGCCCATGGCGCTGGAGCGGCGCAAACCGGGCAAAACCTGGCTGCACATTCGCGGGGCAAGGCAGCACAATCTGAAATCGATTGGTGTCGACATTCCTTTGGGGCTTATGGTATGCGTCAGCGGCGTGTCAGGCTCAGGCAAGTCAACGCTGGTGCACGACGTGCTTTACAACGCTCTCATGTCCCGGAAGGGCAGCGCGGGGCCAAAGGCCGAACTGGATTCCATCGAGGGAGACGAAAAACTCTCTGACATCATCCTGGTTGATCAATCCCCGCTGGGCCGCACGCCACGCTCGAATCCCGTGACGTATATCAAGGCGTTTGACGGCATCCGGGACGCCTTCGCATCCACCCCGGAAGCCAGGAAGCACAACTTCACGCCGGGACACTTTTCCTTCAACATTCCCGGAGGCCGCTGCGAGACCTGCCAGGGCGACGGCACCGTGACCGTGGAAATGCAATTCCTTGCTGACATTGAACTGGTCTGCGAAGAGTGTCACGGCATGCGGTTCAAGCCGGCGATTCTCGAGGTGCGTTACAAGGGCAAGAACATTCATGAAGTGCTCCAGATGACGGTGAAGGAGGCACTGGCTTTCTTTGCCAGCGTTCCGTCCGTGTCCCACAAAATTCGTGTCCTGGACGAAGTTGGCCTGGGCTACCTGCGGCTTGGCCAGTCGGCCACCACTTTATCGGGCGGTGAAGCACAGCGCGTCCGGCTGGCGGCACACATGGCGCATTCGGCAACCTCGCAGCCCCTTTTCATATTCGACGAGCCTACCACTGGCCTCCATTTCGATGACATCGCGAAGCTTCTAGCCGCTTTCCGCCGATTGATTGACCTCGGTGCTACCGTGCTGATTATCGAGCACAATCTCGACGTCCTGAAAGCGGCGGATTGGATTATCGATCTCGGCCCGGAAGGCGGGGACGCCGGCGGGTCCGTTGTGGCGGCAGGCACTCCCGAGGAGATCGCGCGAAGTCCGCAGTCCTATACAGGAAAGTTTCTGGCCCGATATTTCTCCGCAAACGGCCAGCATCCTTAGTGGCGTGTCATTCAATTTCATTCGATAAGTTGTCAGACCACGCCTTCAGGCGTGCCGCCCCGCGCTCCCATTGAAAAACCGGCTTTAGCCGCTGAGGCCTGTTCTCCTT
>JAKAWN010000623.1 GCA_021827245.1 Acidobacteriota bacterium
CCCCGTCAATCCCCCGCAGGCCGTCGTGTTCCGAAAACTCGACGATGGAATTGGCCTGCTTCGCGTGACGATGTTCCCAGGAATTGTAGGGATAGACTTCGCCCGGGACATTGATCGCGCGATTCACGAGTTGCACTGCGACCGGCTGATCGTGGACATGCGAGGGAACACGGGCGGCGGCATTGGCGGCCTGCGGCTGATGAGTTATCTCACCCCTGAAAAAAAGCCCATCGGATACAGCCTGTCTCGCGCGAGGGCTGAAAAGGGATTTAAAAAGGAATCATTGCCACGATTTGGGAAAATACCGCACTCCAAACTTGCCCTTATATGGCTCGCTTTGCGCTATGCGCGTGTTGCGGGCTCAGCCGCAGTCGTTACTGAAGGACTCGGGCCTCAATCGTTCCACGGGCGTGTCGTGATGCTCGTAAATCATCACTCGGCAAGCGCAGCGGAAATTGTGGCAGGGTTTGCCGCAGAAAATAAACTCGCAACGATTGTAGGTACGAAGACGGCGGGGCGCTTGCTGAGCGGCAGCGCCTACAAGGTTGGCCATGGGTACTTTCTGGGCCTTCCAGCCGGCGCTTTCTATACCTGGCAAGGCACGCTGCTTGAAGGAAAAGGGATCACGCCTGACGTCGAAGTGAAACAGAGTTATGAGTCCCTAAAGACCGGGCTAGATCCACAAATGGAAAAGGCCATAGAAGTCGCTCGTACGCTCTGAGATCGTAAGCCAGATTTCTTTGGAGTGTCCAGGAGGTGGGGACTGGTTGAAGGTTAAGCCAGCGACCACGAGGTGCACGGCTGTTCGCCCGCCGTGCCCGCGAGAAGATGGGGCGCTAGGGACGGAGAGTGACCAGGCAAATCAAGGCGAAGAGGACAACGAGGGGGTATTGAGCCACTTGGTCATCGAAGCGGAACATCTGACGTCCGGGCTAGCAGCGCCCGCCCAGGGTCAGTGGGCGTGATAAGGGTCAGAAATAGACCTTGTACTAGAGGGTCACCCTCAACCGTCCGGGCTTTGCTCAATTCGCCAGAACATCAGGAAGCAGGCTTCAGTTCATCCAGTACTAATTGGGCCCTGCCCTTGAGCACCTCGCAAGTCTCTCGGGCAATGACGGAGTCGCACAATTCCTTGAGGAGTTCGCTTTCGTCGTCCTTGAGGGCCTCTGCTGAATCGAATGCCGTTACGCGGATTATTTCATCAGGGTCAGAAATTAGAGAACGTAATAGAGCTTCAGCCTTAGCTCTATACTGTTCTCCTTTAATCATGCGGGTGATAAACTCCATTGACCGCTCCTTGACATTCGCCCTTCGCACATACTTGTGTTGAATAGGTTGGGCGAGCCACTCCATGATGGCTAATGCCTCGCCGGGCAGCTTGTTGAAAAGCCTCCAAACGTTCCGCGCTGCAACGACGCGAATGTAGATATTCTCGCTCCGTGCCAATGCATCGATACTCTTTGCAAGTTCAAAAACATCGAGCGTCTTCGACTGTTCCAGTAGCTCCGCGAGTTTTTCCATGCCTTGGAACTGCTCAGCGCTTAGGCTCTTCCGGGCAAAATTCATCAGCTCTTCTCGGAGGCGTGTCGCACCCGACTCGTCGATTACCTCCATTTCTACTAGGGCCTCCAATATCGCAATAGCAGTAAAAACGTCGTCGTTCCCTCTTAGCTGAAGCAGAGTTTCTATGAGGCTTGGCTTGATTTTATGGATCAGAGCAAGCCCGCGGTCTGGAGGAGGATTAATTAGACCTTCGACCGCGCGGCGCCGGAGGTCGGCCCTCCACTTGGTCCCATCCCAGTCCTCCCTAAGAACGACGACCAGGTCCAAGGTACGCTTGGGGTTAATCTCACCCAACATAGGCAAAGCTTCGGCAATTCTTCGCCTCAGTTCCCACTCCCCGTGCCTGCAGAGTTCCAGAAGTACCTTGAACAAAGCATCTCCAGGTCTGATCTCCTCGCGCCTCCATCTTCCCGCGATCATCTTCCCGAGCATTTGATCAAGTAATGCTTTGCCACCATGAAGTAAGTAGGACGTGCTGATTTCTATCAAGACGGCGTCGTGGCGGGCAGCCACACGAGCCAGAAAGATCACTACGGAACTGATTAAGCACGTTGCCAAAATGCTGACGGTGTCAGACAAACCTGGGGTCAGGCCGAAAACCAGCATGCCCAGTATGATGAAGGCCCCGATAATTATTGGTATCGATGCCTCGAGATAGGCGCCGAGTATGTCGCTGGCACGAACGTAGGCCTGACGTAGATAAATCCAAACGGATCTACGCGGTTTGGATCGTCTCTTTCCCATGTCTTCCCCTTTCATCTGCCGCCGAGGCTAGACAACGTGCTATTGAAACCTGCTGCTTCCATTGGCCGTAAAGTCTACCACGAGATTCGAGACGCTTGAGATGTCGAGAGGCCCAAGCTGGTACCACCCCAGGCTTTGCACCTCGAAACGGGGTTCCAGGGAGCGGCATAAACGTGTGCCCGTGAACCCGCGCGCCCATTTCTACGAGTCGCTCTGCCAACCTAATCGAAGCATGCAGGTCACTGCTCGTCTCGCCCGGAAGCCCAAAAATGAAGTCCACATTTGGCAAGAAGCCAGCCTCTAGAGAATACCTCACGGCGTCGATGATGCAGCTCACATCGTGACCGCGGCGACTTAGCTCTAGAACTTCGGTACTGCCGGATTGGCCTCCGATAATCAAATTGTCGTTGTCCACATATTTCCTTAAGATGGCAAGAACATCAGGAGTCACGTGTTCAGGCCTGAGCTCCGACGGGAATGTCCCGAAGAAGATTCGGCCGTCGCGGCCGACGATCGCCCGAACTGAGCCGAGAAGTTCCTCGATCGATTGAATGTCCACTGAAGCATCGGACGACCCGTAGGAAAGCGAGGTTGGCGTAATGAACCGAACGTCTTTGAGACCTTGTTGTTTCATGGTGGAGACGAACTGGCAAATGTTCGGGATGGTGCGGTGTCTGAACCGGGCCTTGAACATAAAGGGTGTCTGACAGAATCGGCAAGCGTATATGCAGCCGCGTGTAATCTCGATCGGATTGAACCGCCGGTGCTTCACCGCAAATGGTGGAAACTCGTTGAGATCAACGGGCTCGGCACTCCCAGTAGAGAAGTACTTGCCATTATCAAAAAACGCCACACCGCGCAGTCCTGAAAGGTCGCGGGATGTGGAGAGCCTCTGCAGTAATTCTGTGATGGTCCTCTCCCCTTCGCCGATAGCCACAACGTCGAAGCCTGCGCGCAATGTTTGCTCCGGCTCCGCCGTCGCGTG
>JAKAWN010000624.1 GCA_021827245.1 Acidobacteriota bacterium
CGCGCCGGTCGCGTGCGTCGCGCGAGAGTGTGATCAGCTTGCGCTTCTACAACCGGTGCAGCAGGCGGGTGATGTCGGGATCGTGCGTCACCATGCGCCCGCGCGTCTCGCCGCAGGTGAGCCCGCCCGGCCCCGCGCCGCGCAAAATCCGCAGAACGTTGTACTGAGTTGCGGAAAGACCCGACGCCCGGAGCAGGGTTTCGACGTTCTGCGAAAGCGCATCAGCGGTGCGCAGCAGGTTGAGATAGACCTCCTCCTCAACGCTCGCGAACGGTACCTTCTGCTTGATTTCGGCCTGGAGCTTTCCCGTCACGGTTCCAATATAGTCGTTATAACGACTATTGTCAAGGGAGCTGATGAAGCACCTGCGGGACGAGGGCTGGTGACACCGTGGGCCGCCTTCTGCCGTTCCTCACGAACTGACTTGTTTCTCGAAAGTATGCCGCACGGCGGCACAACTGAATGCGTTGCATTTCACCCCCTGCTATCGCCAATTGGGAAGGTCCGATTTAGAGCGGGTTGACCTGCGTGCCCTGCTTGGGCGCCTTTGCGAGTTGCTTCAGTGCCCACGCGGCGTGCTTGCGGATGATAGGATCGTGGTGGCGGGAAAGTTCTTCGAGTTTCGGAATGAAGCGACGGTTGCCGGAATTGCCCATTACCACGCAGAGGTTGCGCAGCCAGCCGCGATATTTGGGGCGTTTGATCGGCGAATGCGCAAAGGCAAACCGGAAATCTTCTTCGGTCAGGTGCGCCAGTGCATCAAGCGAAGGATTGAACAGTGAGAAGGTCCGTGCCGGCGACGGAACCTCTTCCTCGACGGATTCTGCATCTGTACCGGGCTTGCCGGCCGCTGCGGCGGAGTTTAAAGAGGAAGCCGTTAAAGTTATCTCGACGGGCTGGAATTCCGGCAAGGTTGTGGTGGCTGCGCCGGCCCGGCCGAAGCCTTTTTCCGCCGTCGGAGAGCCGGAAGCTGATGGCTGACGGATGATCACTTTATTCTGGATTCTGCCTTCCGCCTCCTGCCTTCTATTCCATGGGCAGACGTCCTGGCAGATATCACAGCCAAAGAGGTTGGAACCGATCTTTGAGCGATATTGGTCCGGAATGGACCCTTTCAATTCGATATTGAGGTAGGCGATGCAGCGCGAGGCGTCCATGACGTAGGGTTCGGTCAGGGCTCCGGTGGGACAGGCGTCGAGGCAACGCGTGCAGGAGCCGCAGCGGTCGGGAGCGGGCAGGTCGGGGTCGAGCGCCAGGCTGGTGAGAATCACGCCAAGGAAAAACCAGGAGCCCTTAGAGGGGTTGATCAGGCAGGTGTTCTTGCCGGTCCAGCCGATGCCGGAGTAACGAGCGAAGGCGCGTTCGACCACCGGCCCGGTATCCACGTAAACGCGGGTTACCGTGCCGGGCGCGAGGTTTTCAATAGCCCCTCGTAATTGTTCCAGCCTTGCGCGCATGATCTCGTGATAATCCCGTCCCCACCCATAGCGGGAGATCCAGGCACGGGGAGCCTGGGCTATATCCGGCTGAATGGACTGCAAGTCTTCATTTTTCGGCTGGGCAGCCTTGGAAACCTCGGTCGAATAAGGAAACGGAGCGTTGTAGACAAGCCCCACACAAACCACCGCCTGTGCAGAAGGCAGGACGAGCCGCGGGTCGTGGCGCTTGGGGTTTTCGAGATAGCGCATCTCACCGCCGTAGCCCTGCTCAACCCACTTGCGGGCGAAATCGAGGTCCTCCCAAACACTCAGAGGCGCGACGCCGGCAATGTCAAATCCGGCTTCAAGGGCCTTTTGCTTGATAATCAGGCTGAGTGACATGCTTTGACCATCATAGCGCAGCGGGAGCACTGCTGAGGCCGAACCGGGAAGCCAGAACGCCATCAGCAGGATGCTGAAAAAGGTCGTAGCGGCGGCTTTACGCCGCCATTAAGTGCCGAAGAGATTGGGCTTATGGCGGGATAAACCCGCCGCTACACTCTCTACGGCATTTTTCAGCAACCCGTTAGGAACGAAGGGATGCTCATTCAGCAGACGGATCAGGCCAAGGCGCGAAGCCGCAAAGGAGGGCCAATTTGGGGCCAACATATTGAATTTCAAGGGGATTTAGCGTTTCCGTTCAAATGGTTTTTACGGCCATCCAACCTCGCTTTGCAGCAGTTCGGCGCAAAGTGCTTAACGATGGGGAGAGCGTTTCATAGAATTTAAACTGTAAACGCGCGTACATGTGATTGCTGGATCAAGTTGCGGGTTATTGAGGGTCAGGAGCCAGAGAAAGCAATCGAGCAATACCCGATGGTGGCAAGCCTCGGGAGCGCAGACAGGTCCGGACAGCAAGGCATTTGGCCGGGCCCTTATGCGGCAAGGGATTTATCGCGGGAGTTGTTCCGAGCGGGCGGCGTGAAGCCTCCGGCTGGATGACCTCGCTCAACGTGAGAGGAACGTAACACCCTCCCCAACTTGTGGTGGGTGACTATTTCAACGAAGAGGGGTGCTGAATATGCCACGTATTCGAGGTCAACGAGCGATGAAGTATGTCGACCGGGCGGTCACCATGACTGCCGGGGCGCTGTTTGATTCCATTCAGTTTTTTAACAAATACAAACCCAGCCCATCTTTTACTCCCAGGTGGTCAGACAAGCCGATCCTGAAATCCTGGCAGAAGACTAGGCCGCGACTGGGCTGGCCACGAGAAACCGATTCGCTTTGTCCCGGCTGCGTGAAGGAAGCGCGCGCGGCGATCATCTCCGGAGAAAAGGACTGGCATGATCTGCTGAACACCAAAGTGGGCGAGATCAAGGCGCAGATTATCGAACGGGACGGCCAGGTGTGGATGGTCAAGGATTGTCCGATTCACGGCCATTACGAAGACATCATGGCGATCGATGTGAACTTCCTGAAGTGGATCGAGCAGAATTTTCCGGGGCGCGACATCCGGTCGCACAATGACACCGACTTGCACAATCACGGCTCCAGCACCATCCGCCATGGACGCGGGTCCGTTCTGACCGTAGACCTGACGAACCGCTGCAACATGATGTGCGATCCGTGCTTCATGGACGCCAACCAAGTCGGCTTTGTCCACGAGTTGAGCTGGGAGGACATCAAGGAGATCCTGGACAACGCAACCAAGATCAAGCCGCGGCGGCAGATGTCCGTACAGTTTTCCGGCGGCGAGCCGACAATGTCGCCTTACTTCATTGATGCCGTCCGTTACGCCCGAAAGAAAGGATTCAACAGCGTTCAGGCGGCCACCAACGGCATCGAGTTTGCGAAGAG
>JAKAWN010000087.1 GCA_021827245.1 Acidobacteriota bacterium
CACACGTGCTACAATGGCCGGTACAAAGCGTCGCGAACCCGCGAGGGGGAGCTAATCGCACAAAGCCGGCCTCAGTTCGGATTGTAGTCTGCAACTCGACTGCATGAAGCTGGAATCGCTAGTAATCGCGTATCAGAACGACGCGGTGAATACGTTCCCGGGCCTTGTACACACCGCCCGTCACATCACGAAAGTGGGTTGTACTAGAAGTCGTGATCCCAACCGCAAGGAGGGTAGCGCCCAAGGTATGACTCATGATTGGGGTGAAGTCGTAACAAGGTAGCTGTAGGAGAACCTGTGGCTGGATCACCTCCTTTCTAAGAGAGAACCGGTTCCCGGAATCTGCCAAGCAGATTCGGCCGGGAACACACAGCTCGGTGACGTGGCTGCTCAACTCAGTTGTCAAAGAAAAGTTCTCCGCTTTCAGTACCTTTCAGTTTCAAAAAGGCCGCGAGCAATCGTGGCCTTTTTTGTCTGGAATGAAATTGCTGTCCACCAGGACATGCACAACTCCGATAACTCCCTTAAGACTCCAACGGAGTTGTGGAACCTACCCGGCTGTAACCCACGGAACGAACTCTTAGGAAGCGAGTATGAGGAATTCAACAACGGCTTGAAAAGCATACTCTTCCTCGACGCGACGACCGTGGACGACCCGTGGGGATAAGGAAGATTTACGCCCGCTTCCCCTTTAAGTCCGCGGCTTCAACTGCTTCTTACCGCGTTGGGGGTGTCTGGTGGAGCTTCTGCACTTTCTCTGTTATGCATTGGTTTCGTCTTCCTGAATCGACGGTCAGGTTTCGGCTGGCGTACGCGGTCGCCTATTCTTTCGTGCCAACGTCGTCCTTGACCGCCGGATCAGGCCCGTGACACATGGCGCACGCTTTGGCTGTGAACTCTATTTTGGAAGCTCGCTGGTCTGGTAGATCCTGTTGTCTTCGGCGTCAAACCATTCGACCTTATGGCTCTTGACAGACTTCCTTGCGAAATTCCGCAGATAGTACAAGGTGGGTTCACTGATGTGCTGGTTGTTCAGGAACGGTTCCGTGTAGCGAATGTCGCCAAAGCGGGCATGGCCGATGTGGTGCTGTTGGCCGACGTGGTTGTCCCAGTCCACGCCTTCGGTGAGGAAGCCATAAGGGCCGTGGTGATGCTTAGCGGCGGCGCGCAGGATGACCAGCCCGTCCACTTCGTACTGCCGGCTCTTTGCCGCCTGACTGTGCCGGGTATCCCTCGCACCCTCAAAGTAGGCGAGAGCCGCCTCGGCGTTCTCCCACAGATACGCCGTGTTCCAAGACTTTTCCATGTAGAGCAATCCTCGGGTAGCCACTCCATTGCGGTCCCGGCGCATTTTGAACTGGTCAAGGCCATCGAGGCATTTTTCGTAGGCAAAGCTTCGGATCGACTTGTCCTTCAGCACCCGGGAAACCGCCAGCAAGGTCCGAAAGCCTACGGCATAGGAGACATCTTCGTGAGCATCGTAGGTATCCTGATTGATGCTCCCGAAAAAACCGCCCGCACGGAGGAAGACCCCGGTCTTTTCGCGCAGATTCTTCGAGTAGTCGGCCAGCTTCAGGGCGGTCAGCGCAGCCTGCAATTGCAGAATGAACAATCCGTCGCCTGAGGCCTGCCACAAGGGATCGTGACCGCCTTCGGGCGTTCTAGGGTACACTCTCCCGTCGGGCGCTGTCCGGCGAGGAAACCAGCCGTTCGGTACCGGCTGCACGTGAGCATGAAGCCACTCCGCGCAGCGTGCCGCTGCCGCCTGCATCCTTCCGGCGCGAGAATCGCCCGCAAGCTGGCGGGCAAAGATCAGCAGTTGAAAGGCAATTTTGGCCATCGAACCCGGACAGAACCAATCGGAATTGTGCTTGTAGTTCAGGCAAAACCGCCCCGTCGTGGTCTCCCGATAGCCGCGAATGAACCCGGTCTTCTCATCAATGAAGCCGCCATCGAGTTGGTGTTCCAGAATACTCAATGATTTGGATTGCCAGTCGCGCCTTCCGAGAAACCTCCCCAGCATGTAGATCTCGTAGGAGCCGCCGACGCCATTGGCCGCCCATCCCGGCCCCTCCAAGTGGCCGAAATCATGCCAGCCCATCACCTTGCCATCCTGGTCCACAAAACTCGAGATCGATTCAAGGTGGCCACGCTCATCACGCCGCAATGTCTTATCCAGAGTGAAATGAATGGAATCGAGCGCAGAGTCGACAACGGTGTATCGCGGATTCTCTGGAACATAAAAAGCCTGGTCTTGTGCAAGGAGATTTGAAACCGTGGATCCGGCGGAAAGCGCCAGGCTTGCCGTTGCCATGGCGGCAGTCTTGCCAAAATCTCTGCGAGAAAGGACATGCGTTTTCATAAGGCCTCTGCAACCCAATATGTTTAAAGATCTGTGACGACCGGTCTGCCCGGCTGAAACGGCACACTAGCGACTCGGGAAGATTGTAACTCCAATCGAATTCCAAAAGCTTGCGTCGTGGCCTACGGACGGATCAGCAATGTCTGTGGATACCCGCTCAATGATGACAAGGCATCACTTGTTCCATGCTGTGACTCTACACCATCCCCCACTCATTCGAACTGAGTTCTAAGGACACGGTTTCTTGGGCATGCAAGCCGTCCAGGAACATAGGCAGCGATTCCCAGCGCTCGTCAGAATTGGAGGGCCTGATCGAGGTCGTTGATCAGGTCCGAGGCCGCTTCAATGCCCACTGACAACCGCACCAGCCCATCGGAAATGCCGATGGCGCGGCGCTCGTCAGGCGGAACAGCCCGATGACTGGTTGAAGCCGGATGCACAATCAGGGAACGCGTATCGCCCAGGCTGGCGGCACGGGAAAACAGCTTGACGCGATCCATCACCTTTTTGCCGCCTTCGTAGCCACCCTTCACTTCAAAACTGATCATGGCTCCGAACGCGCTCATCTGTTTTCTTGCGAGGTCGTGTCCTGCATGACTGGGCAGGCCGGGGTAGTTGACGTGCTGGACCTTCGAGTGGCCGGCAAGAAATTCTGCGATCCGCTGTGCGTTCGAACAGTGGGCGGGCATGCGAACGTGAAGCGTGCGAATCCCGCGCAGAATCAGCCAGGCGTTGAACGGGCTGATCACACCGCCAAAATCGCGAATGATTTCATGAACCAGCAGCGAGATGTAATCGCGTGGGCCGACGATCGCTCCGCCCATCGCGTCACCATGTCCGCAAAGGTACTTGGTAGCCGAATGAACCACGACGGTGACACCTAAGCGCAGTGGCTGCTGTAGGGCAGGCGAAGCAAAGGTGTTATCTACCATGGTCGGGATTCCACGGGAGCAGCCGAGCGCAGCGACAGCGGCGATGTCAACCACGTCGAGCACGGGATTGCTGGGCGTCTCAAAATAGATTAAGCGTGTGTTGGGGCGCAGAGCCTTTTCAAAGTCTTGCACGCGAGTTGACTCGACAAAGGTTGCCGAAGCGCCCATTCGTGGCAGTTTGCGGTTGAGAAAATTGTATGTGGCGCCGTAAAGCGAGCGGGCCGCCACCACGTGATCGTCCTTCTTGACATAACCGAGAATGGCCGTTGAAACTGCTGCCATGCCGGAAGCTGTGGCCAGTGCCGCTTCACCTGCTTCGAGTGCTGCCATCTTGGCCTCAAGCGCATGGATCGTGGGATTGCCGTAACGCGTATACATGTACCCGGGCTTCTGCTCGCCATAGACCGCGGCCATTTCGTCCGCATCTGCAGAAACATATGTAGTCGATTGGTAGATTGGAGTGTCCAGCGCGTTGGTCGCAGGGCACGGGGCTTCTCCCGCATGCACGGCCAACGTCGCGAAATTCAGCAGTTTTTCCATCTATCACCTCTCCGGAGTGGATCTCTTGCCATCCACAAGAGGATTCACAAAGGTTCGTTTGAGCTTCCTGCTAAGCGTACAGCGTCCGGCAGCGGATGGCAAAAACCTATGGCCGGCCCGAAGCGAAAGAGAGAGTCCGGTTCTGACGTGGTTCCGATGATGCCTTTTGGCCTTCGTCGAGACACTGGACACCGCTCGCAGAAATGACTAGACTTTTTATTGTTGATATTACGGCACGAACGGGGGGGTACGCGATGCCGACCTGTCCAGAGTGCGATGCAACGATCGACATCGAAGAGGATCAGCTCGAAGAAGGGCAGACCATCGAATGTCCTGAGTGCGGGGCCGAACTCGAGGTAGTGAGTACGGAACCTGTGGAGCTGGATATTATTGGAAACGGCGAGGAAAGAGACGATGATGGGGCAGAAGACTGGTGAAGGTTTTGCAGGAACGTCCTTTAGGTCCCAGACCGTTGGTTCCTCGCGGAGTCGTGCTGTCTTTTCAGGCGTCATGGCCAGAATTTGCGTTCTGGCACTGGCCTTCGCCACGCTAGGGCTGGCGCTTCATCCGGTTCCTTTGATGGCGAAACGCCGGAAGCCACCGACCTCAAAGACGGTGGTGGGCCAAGTCTTCAATGCCTCAGGCAATGGCATCGCGGGCGCCGCAGTGGAAATGAAGGACCTGACCACTGGCAAGACATTGGCTATTTATACCGGCCCCCAGGGGCATTTCCAGTTCACGGACCTCAAGCTGACGCAGGATTACCAGTTTCGAGCCCACTACAAAGGCCAGTTATCTGAACTGCGCAAGGTCAGCTCCTGGGACACACGCACCAACCTGGTGATCAATCTCCACATCCCTCCGCCTAAAGATTAGCGCGCAACCTGCCGTGCCACTCATATCCACTCCACCTCAAGCGCCTGTGTGAAGACTGCGGTCCTTGCACTGTAGCGGCGCTCCATGAGCGCCGAATCTATTGAATAACGAAGGCCGACGGTCGTAAACGGCCGCTACAATTGCAGTTTTCACTCAGGCTCCTTAAGTCTGGACCGAAAAAACATGGTAAGAGGAAGTTATGGTCTGGTGTTGACCTTCAGCAACCTGTGCCCAACAAGGAAGGTGGCAAATACTGTTCGTTGTCGGTTTAACGAACCTCGGGGATCGACGAGACGGTCGTCAACTAATGGAAATTTAATACGACAGGATACTGACGTCGACCAACGCGGAAGGCAATTTCGGTGCTTTCCCCATGTCCGCGATAGTCGTAGGGATTGAATTCGTAGGTGGGACTCGTGATTCGCTTCCAGGTCGGTTGGCCGGGACCAACGACGGCCAGTGAAACAGCACCGGCTTTAATGAGGCGCTGGGCTTCCCTCTTGGATCTGCACAACTCCAGGCTTACAAGCCAATCGTCAAGCCTCGACCCAACTAGGAACACACGCTCGGGCGATCCAGCCCTCACAGAGAACTGGCCGGCCTCAAGGATTTCAGCGGTTGCAGAAGGTGCATCGGGATCGATACCTTTGTCTCTGTACTTGGTCTCAAAACTTGCCTGCGCCTGTGCAGCCTCGTCCGAGCCGTGGAAGTCGGTAATAATTCGCCGCGCCAGAGCCTTCTTTGCTTCGAAGGGATGCTTTTTGCCGGAGGCCACTCCCTTTTTCAGATCTTCCACTTCTGCCGGCGTGAGGTCGGTGAGCAACAAGTAGTAGCGCCACATCAGTTCATCGGAAATGGACATCAGTTTGCCGAACATTTCCTGTGGCGGCTCGTTGATTCCAACGTAATTGCCCAGGGACTTTGACATTTTCTGCACGCCGTCCAGCCCTTCCAGGATCGGCATCATCATGATCACCTGAGGCTCCTGGCCGTATTCCTGTTGCAGAGTTCGGCCCACCAGCAGGTTGAATTTCTGGTCCGTTCCGCCCAGTTCGACGTCGGCCTTGAGCGCCACCGAATCGTAGCCTTGCGCCAGCGGATAGAGCAGTTCGTGGATGGCAACCGGGCGCTGCTCCTTCATGCGCTTTGCGAAATCGTCACGCTCCAGCATTCGCGCCACGGTGTATTTGGAGCAAAGCGTGATCCAGTCACGTCCGGTCAGTTTTCCGAGCCAGCGGTTGTTGAAATCGACGACGGTTTTCTCGGGATCAAGGATCTTGAAGACCTGTTTCTTGTAAGTCTCGGCGTTGGCTGCAATCTCCTCGGGCGTCATTGGCCTGCGAGTGACATTCTGACCTGACGGGTCGCCAATCATGCCGGTGAAATCCCCAATCAGAAAGATCACCGTATGCCCCAGGTCCTGAAAGTGTTTGAGCTTGTGGATCAGAACCGTGTGGCCCAGATGGATGTCCGGCGCCGTAGGATCGAATCCTGCTTTGACCCGCAGCGGAGCGCCCGTCTTCGCCGCTCGCTCGAGTTTGGAATACAGATCTTCAGCGCGGATGGTTTCTTCCGCACCCTTGGTGAGATAAGCGAGTTGTTCGTTAAGAGTCATCGCAAATGTCCGTGTCCAGAAGCCGTAGGTGTGTGAGGCCATCCTGTCCACCAAAAGGCTGGCTTCATTTTTTCAACACCACGCGCCGGTCCTCGATGCGGATTTTATCTTCGATCAACAGGCAGATAGCTTCCGAATAAATCCGGTGTTCTTCTTTTAGGATGCGAGCCGCGAGCGTCTCCACTGTGTCGTCGTCGAGGACCGGGACAACTGCCTGGCAGACGATGGGTCCGGCATCCACCCCTTCGTCTACGATGTGGACGGTGCAGCCGGTGAATTTAACTCCGTAGTCGAGCGCCTGTTTCTGGGCGTCAAGGCCCGGAAAGGCTGGAAGAAGCGCCGGGTGGATGTTCAGGATACGCCCGGGAAACGATCGCACAAAGTACGGACTGAGAATACGCATGAAGCCCGCAAGGCACACCAGGTCAACTTGCGCTTCTTTGAGGGCGGCCACTACTTCCCGGTCATAAGCCTCACGCTCCTTGCCTTTCGAGGGAATAAGAAGGGTCTTCAGGCCCAGTTCGCGGGCGCGCTGAAGGCCTGCCGCCTGCTCACGGTTGCTGATCACCAGGGCAATTTTTGCTGGTATTTTCCCGGCCGCAACGTTGCGCGCGATCGCCTCGAAATTCGACCCTCGACCGGAAAGCAAAATGCCGATGTTCTTCATGGACCTTTATCCACAGTGAACAAGAATACCCGCGCAACACGCCTCTTGTGCAAAGGCGAAATCATTCCGAAGGCCTGGCAACGGCGAGCTCAGTCCACGCGGCTAGCGAGATATTTTACCTCAGGCTCACCGCCAACAATCTTGCCCACAACCCAAAACTTCTCTTTTTTCCTTTTGAGGGCGTGACTGACATGGATGATGTTCTCTTGCGGAACGATAAGCAGCATGCCCAGGCCCATATTGAAGGTGTGAAACATTTCATCCTGTCGGACTTTCCCGAGATGGGAGATCAGGTTGAAAATGGGTGGCACCGGCCACGATCCAAGATGAATTTCTGCCGAACATCCAGCGGGAAGAATTCGCGGCGTGTTGTCGGTGATGCCGCCGCCGGTGATGTGGACCAGACCCGTAAGCCACCCTTTATGATGCAGCGACAAGAGCAGTGAACCATAGCATCGATGCGCCGCCAGTAGTTCTTCATCGAGCCGACGTCCCAGTTCCGGAACGCGCTGCGAAAGCCGAAGCCCTGCCTGGTCGATTAAAACTTTTCGGGCAAGGGAATAACCGTTTGTGTGCAGGCCAAGTGACGGCAGCCCGATGATCACGTCGCCGGGGCGAATCCGGCTTCCGTCCAGGATGTCACGACGGCGCACCCAGCCAACGATACAGCCTGCGAGATCGTATTCATTCGCAGCGTAAAAGCCCGGCATCTGCGCGGTCTCTCCGCCCACTAGGGCACAGCCGACCTCGCGGCAAGCGTTGGAAAGCCCGCGCACAATATCCGTGACAACCTTGGAGCGGATTTTACCGGTTGCAAGGTAATCGAGAAAAAACAGCGGCTTGGCACCGTGAACGGCAATGTCGTTGACCGAGTGAAACACCAGGTCTGAGGCGACGCTTTCATGGCGGTTGGTGGCAAATGCCAGCTTGAGTTTGGTACCGACCCCGTCCATGCTGGAAACCAATACAGCGTCCGGCGGAACTCCCTTGAGGGAAAAGAAGCCTCCAAAAGCACCAAACCCTCTCAGCACGTGAGAGCTAAAGGTTCTGCTGACAAGCTCCTTGATTTGTGACTTGGTGCGGTTCGCCGCGTTGATGTCGACGCCCGCGTCTCGATAGCGCATCGATTGCCGAGAACTCCTCGGGTGGAATCACCGAAAAATCAGAAGGACGGAATCTGTTAGAAGACCTTGCCTACTCTGGACCAGCGCGTTCTGCCGAAGAAGTTCCAGAGGATGGAAGCGTCGAATTTCAGCCGGTCTGATAGCCGGTCATCAGTCCAGTCGTGCGTGGGCGCGTTATAAGACCAATAAATAAACAACGGTTCTCCCACAACATTCTGCACGGGCACGAATCCCCAGAACCGGCTGTCCAGGGAATCATCGCGATTGTCGCCCATCACAAACAAGTCCCCTTTCGGAACATGAAGGCCATCTTTACGAATGTAACGGGGAATTTCACGAGCCCATTTGGGATTCAGGCCCAAGGCTTCCGGCATGTCCTCGACCTCCCGGACAGGCGGCGGAAAGTTGAGGCAAAGCGGTAAAACCCCGTGCGACTCGAAGTGGGCATAGGGTTCTTTCAGCCGCTTGCCGTTGACGTAAACCTGCTGGTTGACAATTTTGATGACATCGCCGCCGATGCCAATCACGCGCTTGACGAACATCAGAGAAGGATTCACGGGATAATGGAACGCCACAATGTCTCCACGGTGGATCGGCGCGATGCGAGGAAAACGGAGGTCGGTATAAGGCACCCGGGGACCGTAAAGCAGCTTGTTCAAAAAAACGTGATCACCAATCAGAATGGTGTCTTCCATGGACCCGGTCGGGATCACGGTGGCTTCCGCCACAAATGTCCGAATGCAAAACACCCCGATCAGTACGATCAGGAGAGAGCGAACCGTTTCCCACAGGCCATCGTGCCGGGAAACGCGTTGGGGCTGAGAAGTAGGCGCCTCGGGGGGATTCTGATCTTGTTTTTCGATCTTTAAAGTTTCTGAAGAATCCATAAACCTCATTCCCGGTTTCGCATGCTGATGAGAGGCTGTTGAATGGCAGTGGGATAGCTTGCGGTGTAGCACGCCAGACAATAATTCTCTTTGTCGTTCCCGACAGCTTCCTGAAGCCCTTCAAGCGAAAGATACCCCAGCGTATCTGCTCCTACGTAGTCACGAATCTCTTCCACGCTGTGGCTGGAAGCGATAAGTTCTTTTTTCGTGGGCGTGTCAATCCCGTAATAACAGGGCGAAACAGTGGGAGGGCAACTGATCCGGAAATGGACTTCGCGTGCTCCCGCCTCGCGCACCAGGCGCACGATTTTCCGGCTTGTCGTGCCACGGATGATGGAATCATCCACCAGCACGACGCGTTTTCCTTCCAGGAGGCTGCGCACGGGATTGAGCTTGAGCTTGACGCCAAAGTCGCGAATGGCTTGTGTCGGCTCAATAAAGGTACGCCCCACATAGTGGTTGCGGATCAATCCGAATTTCAACGGGATGCCTGATTCTTCCGAATAGCCGATGGCTGCAGCAACTCCGGAATCGGGAACCGGAACCACCAGGTCTGCATCAACCGGATGTTCCAGGGCGAGCCGCCGTCCGAGCATTTCTCGGCTGCTTTGAACGGAGCGGCCAAAAACAATACTGTCAGGCCGGGAAAAATAGACATGTTCAAAAATGCATTTGGCCGGCTTCGCTGGCGGTGAAAAGCGGAGTGACGTGACGCCGCGCTTATCCAGAACCACCATCTCACCGGGCTCGATTTCACGCACGTAGGTGGCACTGATGATGTCAAACGCGCAGGTTTCTGAGGCGACGACAAAAGCACCGTTCAGTTGCCCTAGGTTGAGAGGCCGGAATCCGCGCGGGTCCCGGATTGCGTAAACGCTGTCTTTGAAAAGCATCACCAGCGAGTACGCACCGGAAACGCGGTCAAGCGCTTCAGCAATGGATTCCGGGATGCCGGTGTGCCTGGAACGCGCGAAATAGTGCAGGATCACTTCCGTGTCGCTGGTTGTCTGGAAGATGTCGCCGCGCGCTTCCAGTTCACGCCGGATACTGGTCGCGTTCACAAGGTTCCCATTGTGGGCAAGGGCAACCTGCCCCTTCTGGCAACTAACGCTCAGGGGCTGGGCGTTCTTCAAGTTCGTATCGCCGGCAGTCGAATAGCGTGTGTGGCCGATGGCAGCATGTCCGGCGAGGTCCTGCAAAGCTCCTTCGTTGAAAACTTCCGCTACATGGCCCATGTTCTTGTGGCCGATCAACCGATGGCCGTCGGCCGCAACTATGCCAGCGCTTTCCTGGCCACGGTGCTGGAGGGCGTAAAGTCCCAAATAAGTTAGCTTGGCAGCTTCAGGATGGCCGTAAACAGCGAAAACGCCACAATGGTCGTGGAATTTGTCGTCAGGAAGTGAGAAAACGGGGAATTTTTCAGGGATTAATTGCAAAGCTGTTTACCGCAGTCCAGCCTCAATGGGGATGCCCGTGATTAACTCCTCATGCCGGAGCCCACAAAGAATCTTGCTGCCAGAAGGCACGTCCCCCAGCCTTTCAAAGTCTTTACTTTTTCATTTTGCCTCTGCTCCATGCCCAGCGCAACTCTTTTCTGGAATACCTTCGAGTTGGCTTTGGAGAGGCGCGTCGGAGCGTTGCTTTTTGATGGCGGGACACTCAGACTCTGGCAGCAGGCTGTAACAGGCAGGCTCGCAGGCCGAGTGCGGGTGGATTCAAAACGTCACTTTCGCCGACCGTGGACGGCTGGACACTGGCCGAGGTTATCCTCCACAATAAGGGGTTAAGATTCGGTTCGCGAGGAGTGAGTTGAACCCTTCGCAGGCTTCGGTGCGCAAGAATATTCCGGTGCGGGAATATGTCCAGAGGGTGCTTGTGCCGCTCTCCCGGCTCGCACATGAATGGGAAATGCATTCCGCCGTTGTACTGAGCCCCTCCGAAGAACGCACCATGGTCCGGGAGCCAGCGCAGGCCGTTCCGGAAGCCATTGCACGACGGCTTGGGAAACTGCGCATTCTTCTGGTCCCTTTCGTGGCGTGCCTCCCTGGGGGTGATCTGGTCGCTTTTTCCAACCCTGAGGGAGAAAAGCATTCCGCCGTCTGGCTGGAAAACGAGAATCGAATTGATCTGGTCCTTGCCTGCCGCGACCTCGATCCCCATGACACGGGGTGGGAGTTCCTGGCAAGTGTCGCCGAACTGCTGCGGTCGCGGCTTATGCCGGAAGAACTAGAACGCTTTACAACCCTGCTCCATGAGGAATTGCGAAATGGGATCGACGGGGAAATTGATGAAGAGGCCTACGAAGCCAAGCAACTGCTTCGAGGGCAGGGCCGGAGGTCGCGAACGGGTTCGCAGTTCCTGAAGTATCGCGACGTTTCCTTCACCAGCACGTGCGCGGAATATATGCACGGGCTCTGGCACGACGTTCAAATCCGGCTTGGACCGGAGCATTTGACTGTTCCGGCTTTGCGCAACCGGATGACGTTGATGGCGCAGATGTTTCCTCCTAATCCTGGTTACCGGCTGTTTGCCGAAGGCGAACAACGGTAACCGAGCGCGACCCAGGAAATCTTCTCCAGCCTTAACTGACGGGATTCCGCAGGCCGTAGTCACCTCCACGATGATGTTTGCTTTTGAGCTTGCATAAAGGTATGAGAGCGAATATTCTTTGTCCCCAACCAGACTCTGTGGGGTGTGTCTGATTGGGGGTAAAATGGCTGCCGAACTTCCAAGTTACGTCGGATCCTCCGTCCCCAATCCGGTCAGTAAGCGGGTTCCCTGGTACAAGAGCACGCTCCCCTCGTACGCGGGGATTTTCCTATGGGTCGGTTTCTATCTCGGATTGTCCGCGCCGACACTGATTCAGGCCAGTCCTGCTGTCTGCCTCCTCGGCCTTTTTGTGGCGGGCCTGCTCTGTTTTGCGCTTTATTACTATGCGCCGGCTATGCTCGGAATGCAGACCGGACGTCCCCTCTATATTGTTGGAACATCCACCTTCGGCGTGAAGGGAGGATACCTGATGCCCGGCCTGTTGATGGGTTTACTGCAAATCGGATGGTTCGCAGTGGCAACGTATTTCGCCGTGGACTACATCATGGAGGGTCTTGGCAGCCACTCGAAGGGGCTGTTTGTCGGCATCGCACTGCTCTGGGCCTATGTGTTGGCCTGGGTGGCCATCAAAGGGATTTCTTACATGGCGCGCATCGCCCAGTATCTGAATTGGGTACCGCTGTTTATGATCGTTATCGTTTTTTGGGCCAATAAGGGAGGCGTGGCCAGTTATCATCCTCCGCAGAATGATGCCTGGAGTGGTTTTCTGACGATGCTTGCCATCGTGATCGGTTTTTTTGCAACGGCAGGCGCGGCAGGTGCTGATTTTGGCCTGAACAACAGGAACCGCAGCGACGTGGTTTGGGGTGGCCTGACAGGCATCACTCTGGCGATCCTCATAGCGGGAGGCTTGCCGGTGCTTTCGGTAGCTGGCCACCTGGGCAAAGTCGGAAACGCTTCGGATTTCACTTATGCCGGCACCATCAAGAGCGTGGGAACTCTTGCTCCAATCATGTTCTTTCTGTTTGCGGCTGCTTCGATGGTTCCGACAACATTCTGCACTTTCATCGCCAGTAATAGTTTTGGAACCATGCTGCCGAAAATCCCGCGCGCTGCTTCAACCATGGTGGGCGTGACCATCGGAGCTGTTCTTGCTATTACTGGAGTGGCGCAGAATCTTATCGGGTTTTTCACGATAGTGGGCGCTTCCTTCGGGCCGATCTGCGGCGCCATGGCTGCCGACTATCTCCTGGCAGGAAGAAAGTGGTCAGGCCCGCGCAGAGGAATCAACTGGGGCGGATACATATCCTGGGCGATCGGCTTTGTGGTCGGAATCCTCAACAGCATCCCTGGAATACCCGCAAGCTGGGTGAAGGCTGACCGGCCGGCTGTTCTTTTTTCCTTCATCGTGGGTTTTGTGGTTTACTATATCCTCGCAAAGGCAGGCACCTTGCCTGAGCTGATTCACCAACCGGAACTGAATTCCCCTCCGGAAGCGTAGTTTTCCCAAACTACCCGGATTTTCAGAAACGCGCCCTGGGAGACGCGCGCGCAGCGTGTGCCGCTTCGTGATAAATTAAGATTTTTGCGCATAAACCCCGACTTTGGGGCGATACATGGGCGCGGCGGGGCTGGTTCAGTTTTGTGCACAAGGTCCGGACTTCGTCTGCCCGGGAGCGGAGGAAAATGTGTTATCAGGGCACATGCGAAGATCCATCTGTACGAGATTTGTGGTCCTTGCTGGAGTTCTGCTCCTGCCGGCACTTGCCTGGGCGCAACCGAGTGTCCTGGCAGTAACCAATAGAACCGATTACGACGTCGGCTCAGAAGTTCTGATGCGGCTGGCCCCCGCTCCGGGGGCTTCGATCCGTGACGGGTTGGTCTTTTCAGCAACTGTCCGCTACGACGGCGAATCCCAGGCCGTGTACACAACTTCTCCCTCGCATGTATGGACCTGTCCGACCGCTTCCGGCACAGGCTCCTACTCGGTCTTATGGAGAATTCCTCGAGACGCCCGGACAGGACGCTATGAGATTGGCCTGCAGGGGTATGACCGGATTTCCGGAGAGATTGTTATCAAGGCTCACCAGGCCGGATCCTTTGCCGTTTATCGCCGGCTGGTTAAGATTGAAAGCATCAAGGTCCAAAAGACTTTTTACGTTACCGGCGACAAGGTTGCGTGTGACATTACATTGAAAAATCTTACCGACCAGCCCCTGAATGGGCTTCGGGTGGAGTTTTCAAACCGCTACTGGCCGTGGATCGCCGGGCGTGCGCAACAGGCTGCCGCCAGCATTGTAACGTTGAGAAGGAATCTGACACTTACTCCAGGCGAACAGGTGAAAATTCATTCCAGCGATGCTGCGGTCGCCGGCAAGGTCAAGCGGCCTACCATCCATCAGTACGGCGTCGTGGTGTGGAACCACGATCGCAAAAACGTTCTGGACATTTCTTTCAGTCGGCTCGTCCTGATCAGCCCGCCCGGAGTCACATCACCCAAGCCTTATCCGCTGCAGTATACCTATCCTGAGTTGAAGGATGTTGATACCACAACCTACCGGCACTTTTATCCTCCGGACCACGATTCGGCCATCCATTTCGACAAGCTGCACACGATGTTTATTCCGGGGCGCGAGTCGACCATTCCCTTCTCGGTTAAAAACCCTGGAGCGAGGGTCTGGAAGCAGATTTCCATGACTGCACTGCTGCTTGATCCGCAAGGAAAGGAAATTGCGAAAAAGGTTCTTGGCACTCACCTTGATTTTTCGGCCAGAGCGGTCCCCACAAATGAAACGGTGACATTTGCCCTTCCTGCCCAGGCGGGCCTTTATCGTGTTCAGGTCGTTCTGAGCGATTCGACCGGCGATACTGTAGCCGAGAATGACCTCGAGCTGGGTGTGAATCCCCTGCCCAAGTCGATCATGATTTTCTGCGCGCATGAGGATGACGAGGGTGGTTGGACAGGCTTGATCCGGGCGGCGGTCGAGAATCATATCCCGATCCATTTTGTTTACTTTACCAGCGGCGATGCGGGATCGTGCGATCTTTATTACGAGCATTCGTGCAGTCCTGCAGAGGCCCTGAATTTCGGCACACTGCGCATGGCGGAAACGCGGGCGGCGCTGGGCCACCTGGGCGTACGCAAAGATGACATCTATTTTCTGGGGCTGCCTGATGGTGGAACTGGGCAAATCTGGTATTACCATCCCAGCCCCGCCCATCCGTACCTTGCGCCATTGCTGGCGTGCAGCCACACTCCCTACCAGCATATTTATCAGCCCAACCTGCCTTATGCCCGGCAGTCGGTTGAGGCTGCTGTAAGAAAACTTCTGAAGATGTTTCATCCGGAGGCGATTGTGACGGCGCATCCTCCCTCTGAAGGGCATATCGATCATATTGTGTGCAACTATTTTGTGGTGAAGGCGCTCCAAGAGATGGTAGACAAGAAGGAACTCACTCCGAATAGCATCAAACTGTATGTGGACAGGGTCTATAACCCGAAGACTCTTCCTTGGACTCCGTATCATTATTCAGAGCGGGTTTTATTTGTCTCCGGTGAAGTGATGGCTCTGGGCCAGGAGGCAGATTGGTTTTATCAGTCACAGGGAGGCAATCGCGCCGAAGGCCATCTCCGGGTTTTCAATCAGCTTTCGCGCAGATTAGTTTACCGCCAAGTGTTAGACTGGGATGAGCACCAAGGATGGAATTTGAAACCATGAGTACAGATAAGGGTTGCCCAGGGGAGGAAAGAGTCGCTGATGGCTGAGTTTCCCAAGGAGAACAGTTCCATGCCAATGGCCGCTTTTCCGGACGAGCCTTTTGCCTGCCCGCACTGCGGCCAGATGCTTGCGCCTTCATGCCGGGTATGCCCCTCCTGCCGAGAGGCCATTGACCCGAATGATATCGTGCGTCCCGACGTCGTCATTCCGATTGCCTCGCAGGTGATTCCCCTGCCCGCTAAGGAATACGCGCGATTCTCATGGAGCATCTTCTTCGCCACGCTGGGAATTTGGCTGCTTGTTGCTCTGATCGCGGAGAGATTTCTGGGATATGAAAAGGGCCAGTTGGCGCTGGGCGGGCTGGTGATTCTTTCATCAGTTTGGGTCCTTCATGATGCGCGCGAAAAAAATATCCCCAAGCCGCTCCGGTGGAGTCTGGGTTCGTTTTTGTTGTGGATTATTATCTTCCCCTGGTATCTGGCTCGCCGCAGAACTCCGAAAGCAGACTGCCCCTTCATTGAGGGTGAGGGTGGCCGCGTAGCGCGCACACTGCTCTTTATCCTGCTCGTTTTCTTTCTGCTCAGCGCTCTGATGCTGCTTCTCAAAGGGCCGAAGAACTCTTCATCGGGCGGGAAAAAGCCTGCCACAAATGGTAACCAGGTGCAGGGCGGCAAAATCGCAACCCTGACCAACTCGATCGGCACTCATCCTCCAGCCAAAATGCCGTCAGAAGTCTCGAAAATGTAAGCTGCCGCGTTTAAGCCGGTGACAATCTCAAGACCCGCTTTGACGACCGGCACAAGCCACGTTTACCCCGTGCCAATCCAAGTCCTCGCTGGGGCGTTTCCGGGCCACCACTGTTTCTCGGAATGGATAAGCACGGGAAGAGGGTAACGGTGCGAACAGAAGGGCGTATAATGTACGTGAAAGCCAGGAAGGCAAAAAAACTATCCTCCGGTCGCGAAGGAGGCTGCGATGAACCGCGTACAGAGCTGGGCCCACCAGCTGGCGGAAGGCAGCGCCGCTATCACCTTGGCCCTCCTTGAGCAGGCTTTGCTGAGCGATACGTGGCGGCGTATCGTGATGAGCGAAGTCACGAGGCACATTCTGACCCGTAAGGACACTTTCCTTGATGCCTGCCGCCCCTGCCAGGTCCAGCAGGACAAAAAGGACATGATGGAGGCCTTGCTGCGCTCCTTCGAGCGCGCGCTCGAGCGCGGGCAGATATCCCGAGGGGTTCTTCATGCCCTCCTAAGAAGCGCATTCGCAAATTACATCGACGAGATGCAGGATGAAGAATCGAAGAATGCCGCCGTCAATTTTGCCGAAAGGCACGGTGGCCAGGAGCCCCCAGGGCTGATGGTGATCAGCCCGACCCGGACCTGCAACCTGCGCTGCATCGGGTGTTATGCCAGTGCCGGTCCCAGCGGCGAGCGAATGGAATGGGACGTGTTCAACCGCGTCATCACGGAGGCTAAGGAGCTCTGGGGCATGCGCTTCTTTGTGATTTCAGGCGGCGAACCTTTTGCCTACCGTTCACACCGCAAGGGCCTGCTCGACATGGTCATGGAGCACCCTGACTCCTTCTTCCTTTGTTACACCAATGGCACCCTGATTGATGAACGGCTGGCGGGACAAATCGCCGATGCCGGGAACCTCACGCCTGCTATTTCCGTGGAAGGTTTCGAGAGCCTGACGGACAAGCGGCGGGGGCCAGGCGTGTTCAAGAAGGTCCTTGCTGCGATGGGCCATTTGCGCCAGGCTGGTGTCCCCTTTGGCGTCTCGCTCACCGCGACTCGCGAAAACGCGGAAGAACTTCTCTCCGACGCCTTCATTGACTTTTTCTTCAAAGAGCAACAGGCCGTGTACGGCTGGCTGTTCCAGTACATGCCCATCGGCAAGGCCTACACGCTCGATCTGCTGGTTACCCCGCAGCAACGATTGTGGATGTGGCGGCGAACCTGGCAATTGATCCGCGAGCGCAAGATCATGTTGGCCGATCTCTGGAACTGCGGCACGACATCAGAAGGCTGCATTGCCGCCTGCGCGCCGGTCGGCTATTTCTATATCGATTGGAACGGCAAGATCATGCCTTGCGTTTTTGTGCCTTACGCCGCCGGCAACATCCACGATATTTACAGGCAGGGCGGCACTCTGGATGACGTGTATGAGTTGCCTTATTTTCAGGCGATTCGCCGATGGCAGTGGGATTACGGCCTGGGCAAGAATCACCCCGAAGAGCATGGCAACTGGCTTCTGCCCTGTTCGCTTCGCGATCATCATGCTGTGGGGCGCAAGCTGATCGACACTTTCCATCCTGAGCCGGAAGACGCAGCGGCGGCTGAGGCGCTCCGGGATGATAGGTACTACGATGCGATGGTCCGCTACGACTTAGAACTGCAGGAACTGTTTGATCCCATCTGGAAGGAAGAATACCTGAAGCAATCTTCCGCTCCGGCGCCCGCCCGGACGGACTCAGAAACCAGCGGCTCCGCACATCGAGGCGAGCGCCTTCTCAGTTCCGCCAGTTGGCTAGAGCACCGTCAGAGGCCTCGCAAACGTACACTCCCGCATTGAGTCCAGTCGCTTTGCTGTAACCTTCCTTGACTGCATCCGCAAAGTGTTCTGCCGCGTCACCGCGCACCAGGTTGACGGTGCATCCCCCAAAGCCCGCGCCGGTCATTCGTGCTCCCAACACCCCGGGCTGCTTCAGCGCCAGTTCCACCAGAAGGTCGAGTTCCTTGCAACTGACTTCATAGTCGTCGCGCAGGCTTTCATGAGAGGCAACCATCAGGCTGCCGAAGCTCTCGAGATCGCCTTTCTCTAGATCCTTCACGGCCCTAAGCACCCGCTCGTTTTCACTCACTACATGCCGGGCCCGCTTCAGCAGAACTTCGCTCAGGCTGTGTCTGGCAACTTCAAGGTCCGTCAAATCGATCTCGCGAAGCGAGTTGACAGCCAGGCCGGTGGTTCCGAGTTGTGCCACAGCCTGACGGCACTGTTTCAACCGGATCTCGTATTCCGAGGAGGCAAGCGCCCGCCGAACGCTGGAATCGCACACAACAATCTTGATGCGATCCGACAATGGAACGTGGCGATAAGCGAGGTCGCGGCAATCGAGAAACAGGGCGTGATCGCGCTTGCCCAGCGCACACACGAACTGGTCCATGATTCCACAGGGCACGTTGACGAATTCATTTTCGGCCCTGCGTGCGAGCCGAATGACCTCCAGCGGGTCGAGGTCGATGTTGAAGAGTTTCATCGCTAGCGTCACGGCGCCGACCTCAACCGCCGCCGATGAACTGAGCCCGGCTTCTCGCGGCACATTCCCGCCAAACGCGACGTCAGCGCCCCCCAGCCGGTGCCCATCCTCCTGCAGGAACTTGAGCACTCCACGCAGGTAATTACTCCAGGGAT
>JAKAWN010000625.1 GCA_021827245.1 Acidobacteriota bacterium
GCTATCTTCGGTACATGCTCAACAAAAGAACCGTGTGGAACTGCCATACAGACGATCTCCCATTTTCCTCCATTACGGCGGTGCCGGCAAGGGTATCGAATTGTGGGGGCCGCTGAAAATCCGCCAAGGCAATCGCATTGTCACCGCTGAACAGGGTTCGATTTCTCTGGATGCGCTGAACCGCGTGACAGAAGTTCTGTTGGAAGGACAGGCTCATGCCTCTGACAACACTCCGAGCGGCCGGCTGAGCCTTGAGTCCGATGTGTTGCGCGGCCATCTTGATCCAGTGACCAGCCGGCTCAGCAAGCTGGTAGCGGCAGGCCACGTGCGAAGTGAATCCAGCCAGGGCGGCGCGCTCACAAATCTCAAGGCGCATGAGGTGGTGTTGAATTTTTCAGCCGCCACTCACGTTCCTGCCAACGGCGTTGCCATGGGACAAGTTGACTTGACGATTGCTCAACTCCCGGGGGCAGGGAAGGTTACTTCGGGATCGTACAACCTCGGAGGAAAGATATCGAGGGAAGATCTTGCAACTGAAAAGCTCCAGTTTTCCTTTCGCCCCGAAGGAAAGAACCTCAAGGAAGCTGAAACTTCGGGACCCGGAACATTGGTCCTCTATCCGGAGAGCGCAAAGGCGGGGGATCGGACGGTGACCGCCGCTAAATTCTTCATGGCTTTTGATTCCACAAGCCATCTCGAATCGCTTCGCGGAACTGGCGGAACTCGAATTGTTTTTGCGCCACCGCCGAACTCTACGAACAAGGCAGCGGTCGCGACTGCCAAACAGATGGCGGCGACGTTTGACCCGGCAACTGAGATGGTCGAATCCGTCGAGCAAAAAGGGGATTTCCATTTCCGCAACGGGAACCTGATTGCGACGGGTGAAGAAGCTCGGGATTTGGCGCGCCAGCAGAAGCTGATTCTCACGGGTCACCCGGAAGTTCAGGATTTGACCACCCGGGCGCGGGCCGACCGAATTGTGATCTTGCTGGCGTCTGACACAGCAGAAGGAATCGGCAACGTGCATGCAATCCATACCGATCCACGAGACCCTTCCCTCCCTACAAATGTGGTTGCCGACCGAATGGTCGCTGACCACAGGAGCGAGGTGGTTCACTACGCAGGCCACGTCCGCGCCTGGCGCGGGACTGACGTAGTCGAGTCACCAACACTTGATGTTTACAAGAATCAGCGCAGAGTAAGTACGAATTCGCGGGTGGTAACCTCTCACTTGCAGCCTGCTCCATCCAAGGCCAGCCAAGGAAAGGCAAGTCAGTCTGGCCCGCGTCCCTTGACCGTCCGGGCAGATCGGCTCGACTACTTTGATGCCGGGCGCAAGGCGCGCTATTCCGGCGACGTCGAGCTGGATACAGAGGGTACGAGGATTGAAGCAGACCAACTGGACGTCTATTTCTCGTCCGGCAGGAAGCAGGCGGACTCCGAAGTTAAGCGTGCCGTAGCGGAAGGCCATGTGAAAGTCATTCAGCCGATGCGCTATGCTAAGGGTGAGCACGCGGTTTACGACGCCCGTACGGGAACGGTCGTCATGACAGGAGGACCGCCAACAGTTTATGACGCGGAAAAGGGCTTTATGAGCGGGCAACGATTGACTTTCTACATTCACAATGATAGGTTGCTCGTGGATGGAAACGCCAATTCCCCTACAGTTTCGAAACACCGCGTCGCGCAGTGAGCGACCATGCATACTCTTTCCACGGTTGACCTGACCAAAGCATACAAGGGCCGCAAGGTTGTCGATAATATTAGCCTCACGATCGCTCAAGGTGAGGTGGTCGGCCTGCTGGGCCCGAACGGCGCAGGCAAGACAACCACGTTTTACATTATTGTCGGCTTGACCAACCCGGATTCCGGCCAGGTGGTTCTGGACGAGACGGACATCACTGCGTTTCCGATGTATTTAAGGGCAAGGAGCGGGATCAGCTACCTGCCCCAGGAACCGTCGATCTTTCGAAAGCTGACGGTGGAAGAAAATATTCTGGCGGTTCTTGAAACGCTACCGCTTACGGCACACCAGCGTCGCGAACGCCTCGAAGAATTGCTTGAAGATCTCGGATTGCAACAGGTGAGACGCAGCCACGGGTACCTGCTTTCCGGGGGTGAAAGGCGGCGCGTGGAAATTGCACGTTCCCTCGTCATCTCTCCATCGTTTATACTTCTTGATGAGCCGTTTTCTGGAATCGATCCGTTGACTGTCCTGGACATCCAGGAAATCATCGTTCGGCTGAAGGAAAGCGGAATCGGGGTGTTGGTCACAGACCACAACGTGCGCGAAACATTGCGGGTGACGGATCGCGCATACATCATCAACAACGGACGCATCTTCCGGGCCGGGTCTCCGGAAGAACTGGGAAACGATGCGGAAGTTAAGAGAATCTATCTCGGCGATAACTTTAGACTGGTAATTTGATGGGTGGCACTCAACCTAGAATCGGTCTGAACCTCAAGGTGGCGCAGAAGCAGATCCTGACGCCGGGCCTTGTCCAGATGGTCAGCGTGTTGGCGCTGAACAAGCTGGAATTGCGCGACATGATCAACGAGGAAATGGTCGCCAATCCTGTGCTGGAAGAGGTTCCCGAGGATGTTCCATCGGTTGACGAGGCCGCGCAAAAAGTTGAGCCAAACGGGACAGCGGAACTGGCCCCCGATCAGAACCCTGCCGAAAACGGAAATCGTGATTCCTTTGAAGAGATTGATTTTGGGTCCTTTTTCCGCGATTATCTGGACCCGGGATTCAAAGCTCCTGCCGGCGAGGTTTACGAAAAGGTCTCCTTTGAAAATTTCCTTGCTCAGCCGTCATCCTTAACAGACCATCTGGAATGGCAGTTGGGCGCGTCCAAGTGCTCGGATGCGGTGCGGGATGCGGCCCACTCGATTATTGGAAACCTCAACGAAGATGGGTACTTGACCGCCGGCCTGGAGGAGATTGCGGAGACAGGCGGACATGAGCAGACCGACATCGAGGCTGCACTCAAACTGATCCAGGAATTCGATCCCCTGGGTGTGGCGGCAAGGGACGTGCGGGAATGTCTGCTGATTCAGCTTCGTGCCCTGGCTCCTGAAAGCACGCTTGCCGCCCAGATTGTCTCGGATCATTTGAAACTCCTTCAAAACAAGCACCATCGGGAAATCGCACGGGCTCTTGACCGCCCCGTGCCGGCTGTCGAAAAGGCCATTGAAATCATTCGTAAGCTCGATCCCAGGCCGGGCCAGCGCTACAACAAAATACAGCCTCAACTGATCGAAC
>JAKAWN010000088.1:0-566 GCA_021827245.1 Acidobacteriota bacterium
CAACATGGCCGGCAAAAGCACCCTCATCCGCGCCGTGGGCATCAACGCGGTGCTGGCCCAATGCGGAGCGCCGGTCCGCGCCCGCCGCTTCCGCCTGTCGCCCCTGGCCGTGGCCGCTTCAATCTGCATTCTCGATTCCTTACAAGGAGGCGTCTCACGCTTCTATGCCGAAATCACCCGCCTGAAGTTGATCACCGAGTTGACCAACGGCCCCCTGCCCGTTCTGTTTCTGCTCGATGAGTTGCTGAATGGCACCAATTCCCATGATCGGCGGATCGGCGCCGAGAGCCTGGTGCGCAGCCTGGTCGCGCGCGGGGGGATCGGGCTGGTCACAACTCACGACCTGGCCCTGGCGCAGATGGTTGAACAACTGGGACCGCAGGCTACCAATTTCCACTTCCAGGACCATCTGGAGAACGGCCAACTCCGCTTCGACTATAAATTGACGCCGGGCGTTGTCCAGACCAGCAACGCGCTTGAGCTGATGCGTTCCATCGGCCTTGATGTTTAGCAGGTTGCTGAAAAACGTGTAGCGGCGGCTTTATACCGCCATGCGCCGATTGAAA
>JAKAWN010000088.1:576-18603 GCA_021827245.1 Acidobacteriota bacterium
GGGTCGCAGCGTGAACTGATGCGCGAGACAGGCCAAAAGAAGTGCCACCGTCAATCTTCGTATCTTGCGAATGCTTTTTCCGGTAAGATCACCTCTCTGGGAACCAACTGTCGTTACTTAGCAGGTTGCTGAAAAACGTGTAGCGGCGGCTTTATACCGCCATGCGCCGATTGAAAAGGCTGAAGTTATGGCGACCTAAAGTCGCCGCTACGGCTCAGGAACCGGGTTTTTCAGCAACCTGTTAGGGAAGGAGCGCAGGAAAAGGTCAGCAGCACAGGCTTCATGCATCGCATTCGAAGATTTAGCAAAGAGCGCCTCTGCAACCTCTGACCCAGGACCATCGGCACTACGGCGCCCAAAGAGAAAGAGACATTCACAACAATAGAACTGGAGCGGCTTCTCTGTGCCCTCTGTGTTAAGTTTCCACAGCCCCCGTCCAGAACGCCCGGGAAGCGCTGCTGATTACCTGAAACGTGGTAATGCGGCTGCGCATCCAACGGTCTTACACAAAAGTTGACCACAAAGTCAGTCGAGGAGGAAGAGAATGGCCACACTATTTGACCCGCTTACCATTCGCAACGTGACATTTCGCAATCGAATCGCGGTTTCGCCCATGTGCCAGTATTCCAGCATCGACGGCTACGCAACCGACTGGCACCTGGTACATCTCGGTAGCCGCGCGGTGGGCGGAGCCGCACTCGTGATGACCGAGGCCACCGCAGTCCTGCCCGAAGGCCGGATCAGCCCGCAGGACCTCGGCATTTGGGACGACGGCCACGTTGATATGCTGTCCCGGATCGTCGACTTCATCCACGGCCAGGGAGCTTTGGCAGGGATACAGTTGGCGCACGCCGGCCGCAAAGCCAGTACCTACGCGCCTTGGAGAGGCCACAACGCCGTTCCGGAAAGCGAGGGCGGCTGGCAAGTGTTTGGTCCCAGTTCGGACCCCTTCAGTGAGGATTATCCCAAGCCGCAGCCGCTGACATTGGAAGGCATCCGCTCCGTCGCGGAAGCCTTTGCGCAAGGCGCACGCCGCGCCCGGGAAGCACGGTTCGATGTCATCGAGATCCACGGCGCCCACGGCTACCTGATCCACGAATTCCTCTCCCCATTCAGCAACCATCGCCAGGACGAATACGGCGGCTCATTTGAAAACCGCGCGCGGCTGGCTCGCAAGGTGGTTAAAGCGGTGCGGGAGGTCTGGCCTGAACATTTGCCGCTCTTCCTGAGAATCTCTGCGACCGATTGGGAGGAAGGCGGATGGGACCCGGCCCAGTCCGTTGAACTTGCCCGGCAGGTAAAAGACCTTGGCATTGATCTGGTGGATTGCTCTTCCGGCGGCAACCTTCCGAATGCTCAGATCCCTGCCGGTCCCGGCTTCCAGACGCGCTTTGCGGAACGCATCCGTCGTGAAGCGAACATCCTCACCGGGAGCGTCGGATTCATCACGGCTCCTACACAGGCAGACCACATCATTCGCAGCGGCCAGGCAGACATGGTGCTCCTTGCGCGAGAAATGCTTCGCGATCCTTACTGGCCTCTGCGAGCCGCGCGGGAACTGGGCTACCCCACCACCTGGCCCGTCCAATATCTGCGCGCCGCTCCGCCGGGGTCCGCGCCACGTCAGCCGGTCGAGGCGCCCAAAAGCAAGAGCCACCTCCGCTCGTGACCGCAATAATCTATCGAGAATCGATGCCTTGATCTTGAAGCGTGGATTCGACGCTAACCGGAAGACTTGCTGCCCAACATTTCGCTTCCTACTGGTCGTGATTGTCATGCCCTGGCAGGTTGCTGAAAAACCCAGTGCCTGAGCCGTAGCGGCGACTTTAGGTCGCCATAACTTCAGCCTTTCCAATCGGTGTACGGCGGCATAAAGCCGCCGCTACACGTTTTTCAGCAACCTGCCAGCGCGAAATGTCTTTTACCATTGCATTCACTCAGCGTGACGAAGCAACCAACTATTTTGCCGGCAATCCAAAGCAATAGAGGTTTGAACCATGGTCTACAACGTACACGCGGCCATCGTCGATGGCCAAGCCGCTGAAGTGGGTCCAACTCCCGATATCGCTGCCGCTATCATAGAGCGTCTTGCCGGTCATTGCGTCAAGTGCGTACAGGACAGCGTGGTGCGTATCCTCAGTCCGCTGCTTATCACTGAGCAGCTTATGCTTTTGAAAGATCAAAGGTGAACCGGTTGTCTGCTGCGTATTTTCACCGGTTGACAACGCAAAGACCACGCCGCCAGCAATGGCGACAGGCTCGGGAACATCCAAGTCTCGCGAAATCCATGCTGGTTCCAGTGTCGGCTGTTTCGTTTTCGAGTCGATCACCACGCGGAACGCCATGACGCTCCCATGCGGAGCAGGGCCGTTTGTTATGGGAAACTTCGGAAGCTTCTTTGAGGGCGGACCCCACACTGGAACGTACAGCCAGGCTTCTCCCTTTGTATCCATCCACTCTGAAAGGCCGCCCCAGATGCCGTACTGTTCATAGTGCAGATCATCATTCCCGAGCCGCTGGCGATAGAGTGGAGTCTGGTGGTCCTTCTCGCCCAGCGAGTCGGCATTGAGCAGGTAAAGAACACCCTCTTTTCCACCGCCCGCCACAAGGTTAAACTTCCGGTATGGAAACCAGACCACGCTCGATCCTCCGATGTCCAGGTCATATCGCGTCAGTTCCCGATAGTTTAGCGGCGAGTAGTAGTCGAGCACCCTCAGCGACCGGGGCGAGACTTTAATGATGCTGCTGCCATAGTCACCCCTGGAAGGATCGAAAGCTCCGTCACCCGTGGCGGCATAGATTTGCCCGTTCCCTCCGATGGTCACTCCCCCGCGCCCCCAGATGCCCGCACCGTAGCCGTGTTCAACGATCAGGTCGCGAATCACCGGACATTGCGGGTGGCGAATGTCCGCCGAGTAAATCCCGGAGGGCGCGCCGCCGCAGCCCTGCGAAATTGAGGTGTAGAGAATTCCGTGCCAGAGATTCAGGCTCCAGTCCTTGGAAAAAGGCGGGACAAACTCGATGGGTCCGAGTTTGGTCTTCCCTGTGCCCAAATCCAGGCCATAAAGAGCTCCGTCAGCGGAAATCACATACAGCAGCCCTCGGCGAACATCAATGGTGGGTGTGGCATTCAGGTTATTCGGGCAGAGCCACATGCCGGCGTCCTTGGGAAGTACCTGCACGGGAATCTGCCGGCTCCAGAGAATTTTTCCTGTGGCGGCGTCAATCGCGTTTACGTCGTTCGAGCTGCCTGCCACATAGACAACACTCTGCGCACCCATCGGGGTGTCGACATCATTTGCTACCACCGGGGCCGTCAACGCCGTTAAGGATTTCGGCTTGTTCCCCTTAATATTAACTTTCCAAAGCAACTTCAAATGGGATACGTCTTTGGCGTTGAGTTTGGTTTCGGCCGGCGCCCATCCGTCACGCTGCGGATCATGCCCGAAGGTCGGCCAATCACCGGCCATCAGCGCCACACAAGCGCCCAGCATCAGGATAAAAGCGCAAAACAGAACAAGCCTTTTATGAATCATTCTCTTGCCCCCTGCCCCAATTTGCCCGTACCGAATCGGCCACCAGATTGGAATTTCACCAACCCGCACGGGAGTGCAATCCTATCCGACAACGGCTTTGCCTGCAACCTCGCGGTGGCGGAAGTTGGTAGCCGCGACACTGGTTTTCGTGTTGCGGGTTTCTTCTGTAAAAACACCCCATCATGCTTTCAAGCGCTTTTCTCCGCACGAAGCAGCCGATTTTGCTGATTTTGCTTGACTTTTATGGGCTAGTATGGTAGCCTTGCTTCTTGCCTCAAGGCGGCGCAGGCTGCTGGAAGGCTACGGGTGAAGGGTGACGAATTTCGCCGAAAATCGGACCGGAAAGTGGTCGCGCTATTGCCGGCAGACAGCCATCTTCCGCCTATGCGCCTTCGTGGTGACTCAGTTCGTTTCCTATTTTGTGGCGCGGCCATCCTGGCCGTGTGTTTGGAGCGCAACACGGGCGAGGCCGCCCGTGCCACAAGAGAAATTCAGTCACTACCTGCGCCCTGAAGAGTGAAACAAATGGGACAAAAAATATCTATTTTTGCAGAACGAACCGGAGAAGTTATTGAAAACAAAGGATCGTGGTGCAAAAACGAACCGGAACGAACCTAAAAACGAAGCGGAGAAGTTGTTGAAAACATTAGAGTGCATAAAAAACGAACCGGAACGAACCGAAAAACGAACCTACCGATCTTGTTGAAAATAAAAGACCGTGAAAAAAACCGTGCTTCAGCCTGCCGCGATAAAACAGCTTCCCTTATGGATTCAGACCTGGACCTCCCTATCCCTGACAACCCGCAATCTTCACCAACCGCAGCCTGGGCAGCCTCGCCGACATTCCGCTTTCTGGCTCGGGCGTCCGTGCTACAATTGCCTCGCATGGCAGCAAGCTCAGCCAATCCAATCCGAGTGATGGGCATTGACCCAGGCTTGAATATCACCGGTTATGGCATCATCGAACGCCGGAGGCAAGGAACTTCCCTCGTCGAGGCGGGAGTGATTCGTCTGCCGCGGGCCCAGGGGAACAACCTGCCCATTCGCCTGGAATCACTCTTTAAGGGCATCCGGGAAGTTGTCGAGGAATTCCGGCCGGAGGTTGTTTGTCTTGAGGAGGTTTACAGCCACGCCGACTACCCGCAGACCGCCGTCCTGATGGGTCACGCCCGTGGTGTGATTTGCCTTGCCGCCAGGCTAGCCCGCGTTCCAGTATTTCCAATGCCGGCCAAGCGGATCAAGCAATCGGTCACCGGCAACGGGAATGCCTCAAAACTCCAGGTACAGCGGGCAGTGCAACAGCAGTTCTCGCTGGGAATTGCACCACAACCTCCGGACGTTGCCGACGCGCTTGCAGTGGCCTTATGCTATCTCAATACGCTTCGGGTTCCTGCCAACGGAATCCGGCTCAGCGCCGGGAAGTTCAAGCAAGGCTCGAAGCCAATCCACTGAACGGTCCTGGGGCAATAAGTTCAGTTAGGAGTAAGTTTTTGATCTCAGAAGTCACCGGCGAAGTCCTTTATGACCGCATTGCGCACAATTCCCTGCTCGTGCGCGTGAACTCACTCTGCTATGAGGTCTATGTGCCCTCGGGAATCGCATCCCGGCTGCGTCAGGCGCCGGAGCGCGAACGGAAGAATCCGCTGACCCTATACACAATCTATTACATCGACGGCGGACTTGCCGGGGGACATCTCACTCCTAAGCTCGTAGGATTTCTCGACCCGCTGGATCGCGAATTTTTCGAGACTTTCACCACCGTGCCGGGCGTCGGTTTCATGCGAGCTTTGAAATGCCTCACCCGGCCCCTCAATGAGATCGCGCTGGCCATCGAGCGCGGTGATACGGAACTGCTCAAAAAGCTGCCCTACATTGGGACCAAAACGGCAGAACGAATTGTAACGGACCTGCGAGGCAAAATGGCGAAATTTGCCTTGGCCCGCAGCGATCAGCCACTTGCGGTGGAAAGCGAGTCCTTCTCGGATCTGAAAATGGAAGCCATTCAGGTTCTCGAGCAACTTGAGTATTCACGAGCCGAAGCTCAGCGGATAGCGTCCGAAATTCTTTCGCGGCATAAGAACCTCAAATCGATTGATGAATTCCTGCGTAAGGTCTTCGAGCAACGGCAAGATGCAACAGGAAGTTGAAAGTATCGGCAAGATCAGCAACACTTTTGAGATATGTCCAGAGTCCGATTAGTATCGCCTGATTTAATCTCGCAGGACGAGGAGAAATTCAATCAGACTCTGCGCCCGCCCTCGCTGGAGCAGTATGTGGGGCAGCGCAGGATCGTTGAAAAGCTCTCCATCGCGCTGCAGGCCTCACGGCAACGATCTGAGCCCGCGGAGCACACACTCCTGTATGGGCCGCCCGGGCTGGGAAAGACGACACTGGCACACATTATCGCAAACGTCATGGGCTCCAAGATTGTCACCACTTCCGGCCCGGCCCTCGAGCGAACCGGTGATCTGATGGGGATTCTCACGAACCTTGGCGAAGGTGACATCCTGTTTATCGATGAGATCCACCGGCTTCCAGCGAACATCGAAGAGTTCCTTTATCCGGCGATGGAAGACTTTAAAGTTGATTTTGTGGTTGACAAGGGAATGTTTGCCAAGACCATCAACGTCCCGCTCAAGAAGTTTACGTTGGTCGGCGCCACGACAAGGGCCGGGAGTCTTTCGGCCCCCTTGCGGAACCGGTTCGGCCTCTTCTTTCACCTGGAGTTTTATCCGGTCGAGGACCTGAAACAGATTATCCTGCGCTCCGGCCAGATCCTGGATGTTCCCATCGACGATGCCGGCGCCGCAGAAATAGCTCAGCGCTCCCGAGGCACGCCACGCATCGCTAACCGGCTCCTCCGGCGCGTCCGGGACTATGTCGACGTCAAGGCGGACGGAAAGATCACGCCCGAACTGGCACGCCAGGCTTTGCAACTGGAGGGCGTGGATGAGCAGGGACTGGATGAGCTCGACCGAAGTTTTCTATCAACCATTATTCGCATTTACAACGGAGGGCCGGTCGGCGTGGAAGCTATTTCTGCAACCCTCAACGAAGAGGTGGACACTCTTGTCGACATGGTCGAGCCTTACCTTCTCCAGTTGGGCTTCGTCAGCCGCACCAAGAGTGGACGAATGGCCAGTGAGTTGGCGTACAAACATCTCAAAATGGCTGCGCCCGGCAGGGCTCCAAGCCTGTTTGAAAATTAGGGCAACACAGGTCGCAGTCTGAATTGCAACTCATGAAGCGCGTCTTTCTTTCCCTGGGATCAAATCTCGGTGACAGGTATCGAAACATCAGAGGAGCACTCGAACAACTCGCTGCGGAAGGCATTGAAGTGCGGCGGGTTTCCTCCTTTTACCGCACCGAACCGGTCGAGTTCCGGCAGCAACCATGGTTCGTGAACTGCGTGGCCGAAGTTGCAACGGATCTGCTTCCGCTCCAACTGCTGAAAACACTGCAAAGAATCGAGCGCGACCTCGGCCGGCGGCATATCATCGACAAAGGGCCGCGCAAGATTGACATCGACATCCTGCTCTATGAGAATGCGGTTATTCGCTCTGCGGCTTTGAACATTCCTCATGTGAGCATGGCTGAACGGAGATTTGTTCTGGTCCCGTTGCGCGAACTTGAAGCCAGCCTCCGGCATCCCGTGACCGAACGAACGGTCGTTGAAATGTTGAGCAAAACGTCTGACAGCAGCCTGGTTATTCGCATTAAGCCGCCTGACGAGCCCGCTGGCCAGTAGCAAGATTCGGCTATGGCCGACTTTGCGGTGGCCTTGAGCGGCAGGGCTCAATTTTCTAGAATCCGGTATCTTTAGACAATAGCAAGGTCTAAAGACAAAAACGTTCACTTGGTTCGAGGAAAAACTAGTGGCACAGATCCCTCCATTCGAAGCACCACGGTTTATAGCCGTTGAAGGCCCGATACGGGTGGGCAAAACGACTCTGGCGGATATTCTGGCAAATCGCCTGAAGGCCAATCGCATGCGCGATGTGGACGACAACCCTTTTCTAAAGGGATTTTATGCTGAAAGGCCCGGTGCGGCCTTTACCAGCCAGCTCTATTTCCTGGTGGAGCGTTTCAGGCAGTTTCGCGCGCTTGACGTTTCGCCCTCTGCGGACCGTATTGTGGTCAGTGACTACATTTTTGAGAAGGACAAAATCTTCGCATATCTCAACCTGAGCGACGCCGAACTGCAGCTTTATGAACAGTATTACCAGATTTTTGCCGAGCAGGTACCCATCCCTGATCTGGTGATATACTTACAAGCGAAGCCGGAGATGCTCAAGAAGCGGATCGAGAAGAAGAACGTTCCTTTTGAAAGCCGCATCTCAGACGAATATCTGGAGGCTGTTGTCAACGCGTATGAGCACTTCTTCTTCCGCTATCGCTCGAGCGACCTGCTGGTGATTGATACGTCCGAGATCGATTTTGTCGACCGGAACGAAGATTTGAAGCAGTTGCTCCATCGGCTGACACAACCAGTTCGGGGCACTCAGTACTTTTTGCCGCTTGGATCTGCTTCTGCGGACTGAGATGGTCGGACGCGGCGGCGCGCCAGATTCTGCCTTTTCAGGCGCCGCTGCCGGTTAAGAACACAGAAAAGTTTCGACACTCTCTGTCCAGACGAGCGGGGGCCCGAGACGGGCTCTCGGGCACAGCCCCCGGGTTGCACCGCGAAGAATCGAGCTGGGATCGAGATGTTTTTAGTTTTCGGGTCGAAAGGTAGACCAATTGTAGGTTTCTTCGGCTCAATTTTCTGATTTGGAGGTACTGCCATGGACCTCAATTCAAAGGCCGTGAGCAAGACTACTGTTCCTTTAATCCTTGAGCGAAAGCTCCGAGGGGAGAAGATTACTGCCCTCACCGCGTACGATTACCCAACAGCCCGTCTGGCAGATGAGGCAGGAATAGACATTCTGCTGGTCGGGGATTCTCTGGCACAGGTGGTCCTGGGCTACGATTCCACGGTTCCGGTGACGAATGACGAAATGCTTCACCATCTGCGTGCGGCCCGCCGTGGCGTACATCGGGCGTTACTTGTTGCTGACCTCCCGTACGGCTCGTACCACATGGGAGACCGTGTAGCCATCGAGACAAGCCTGCGCTTCATAAAACAGGGTGGCGCGGAAGCGGTCAAAATCGAGGGAGGCAAGCGGCGTTCCCGTCTGATCCGGCGCATGGTAAACGCGGAAATTCCCGTCATGGGCCACATTGGACTTACGCCTCAATCAATTCACCGGATGGGCGGCTACACAGTCCAAGGGCGAACTTTGGAATCAGCAACGGAACTTCTCTCAGACGCACAGGCGCTGGAAGACGCAGGCGTGTTCGCCCTCGTTTTGGAGGCCATTCCACGCGAACTAGCGGCCATGGTCACCCGCCGGCTCCGGATTCCCACTATTGGGATTGGCGCGGGGCCCGATTGCGACGGCCAGGTACTCGTGTTCCATGATCTTGCCGGGCTCACTTTTCAGCAGCCCGCGAAGTTCGTGCGGGCGTACGCCGGTCTCCGTCAGACGTTGCACGAAGCTCTGTCGAAATACAGAGACGATGTTCTGGAAGGCCGATTCCCAAGCGACGCTGAATCTTATCACTGCCCTTCGGGGGTCCTGGAACAATTTGAAAAAGAGGTTTCCGGTCAACCGCGCTCTTGAACTTAATGCATTCTCCTCCGTTGGCTCGCGCGGCCATACCATTAATGCGATGGAAAGATACCGTAACAGCCGATGCGCCTGGTGACTTCGATCAGCGAAATGAAAGCCCTCACGCGTGAAACCCGCGCGGGCGGCAGATCAGTGGGACTGGTTCCCACAATGGGAGCTCTGCATAAAGGTCACTTGAGCCTGGTCCGTCAGGCAAAACAGCAGTGCGATGTGGTTGTCGTTTCAATCTTTGTGAACCCCACGCAATTTGGTCCCAACGAAGACTATGGACGTTATCCTCGGAATCTCGAGAAAGACTTCGAACTGCTGAGCGCCTACAACATTGACACCATCTTCTCTCCGTCCGCCGACGAAATGTATCCCGAGGGATTTGAAACATTTGTCGAGCCAGGTCCATTGGCAGAGATCTACGAGGGGGCGTCACGCCCGGGACACTTTCGAGGCGTGGCCACTGTGGTCGTCAAACTCTTCAACATCATGCAGCCGGATATGGCATATTTCGGCCAGAAGGACTTCCAGCAAGCCATCATCATCCGGAGGCTGGTTGAAGATTTCAACTTGAACGTCCGCTTGGTCATCTGCCCCATCGTGCGGGATGACGACGGCCTGGCGATCAGTTCTCGTAATGTCTACTTGAACCCGGCTCAGCGGAAAACTTCCCTGGCTCTTTCCCGTAGTCTCGCAAGAGCACAGGAACTCGCCCGTTCCGGTGAATGCGATGCAGCCAGGATCTTGGACGAAATGCATCGCGTTTTGCGGGGGGACGATCGAGTCAAGATCGATTACGCCGCTATTGTCAACCCGCTGCGGTTTGAACCGGTCAAGCGTGTGACCGCTGGCGCTCTTGGCCTGGTTGCAGCACGCGTCGGATCAGTGCGGCTGATCGACAACGCCATCCTCGGCCCCTCGGGAACATCTCCGGAAGAGCTATTGCAGATGGCTTTATCCGCACCTGCCGTAACCACCGCTGAGACCAGGGTCCCGGGGGTTGACGTAGAAGCAGTAATGCACAAAATTGAAACCTGCCGTGATTGCGCCGCGATTTCGACCATCTTGCTCCCCCCACGCGAATTTGTGGCCAGATACCTGAAGCGTGACTATCCTGACCTTAGCACGGTGCGCATTGCCGTGATAGGACGCCATGCCACCGCCAGGCCCGACAACTCGTTCTATCGCAACAGCGGAAGGCCCAATCGATTTGTTACCGCTTTGTTCGAACTGCTTGGAGTGGCCGACTTTGCGGAGTTCAAGAAACGATTTATCCTGACCGATGTGATCCACTGCCACACCTCGGGTCCGCGAGTCCCTGAAAAGGCCATGCACAACTGCTCACGGCACTTGCGCAACGAATTCAGCCTGTTCCCCAACCTTGATACTTTGGTTGTGCTGGGAGAGGATGCTTATCTGGGAGTACAGCGCTTTCTGTTGGATCGCGATCCGGATGATGTTCAGCCTTTTTCCGCTTTCATGGGATCCTTGAGGTGCGTCGAAGAGCACACCGAGATTTCCTCGCTGGACAATCGCCCCGTCCGAATCTTCTACTGCTACCACCCGTCGTTTGCTTACCAGCGCAGCCCTTCACTCGCCTCCGCGCTCGCGAAATAGAGACACGACTCGCTGGCTATAATTTTAGGGCTGCCAGTACCTGCTGGATATGTCCATCGACTCTTACCCGCGGGAACACGGCCTTCACCTTGCCCTGGCGGTCAATAATGTAAGTCGAGCGCACAATCCCCATGCTCTTCTTGCCGTACAGTGTTTTTTCCTGCCAAGCGCCATAAGCCTCGAGAGTCTTGTGTTCGGCATCACTGACAAGCGAAAAATTCAGTTGGTATTTATCTCGGAACTTGGCCAGCTTGTCCGGGGAGTCAGCGCTCATGCCCACAACTTTAGCCCCAAGCTTATCCAGTTCCTTCTTGCCGTCACGAAACTCGTGAGCCTCCCGCGTTCAACCCGGAGTGTCGGCTTTTGGAAAGAAATAGAGGACCAGCATACTGCCTTTGAAATCGCTCAACTTCGTGAGCTTGCCGGAATCAGACGGCAGGGAAAAACTCGGCGCTTTATCTCCAATATTGAGCATATTCAACTCCTCCGGTGGCCCAATTCCTGAATCTATTTGGATCGGCCTGCGTTGGCCTCCGAAACAGCCTTTCCTGACCCGGACTTGCCGGCTCCCCCCGGAATTGACTGTTTCAACAGAGCTTCATAAGCTTGCTTGTATTGATCGTTGGCAGGATCCAGCATCTGAGCTTGATGGAATTGCTCAAGAGCCTCCTGCCGCTCACCCGCTGCTTTCATCGCCAATCCCAAGTTGAAGTGCGCGACGGGGTTGTTCGGTGCAATCCGCAAAACCTGCCCAAAGTCAGAAACCGCCCCCTTCCAGTCGCCCTTTTGATAAAACGCTGTGGCAAGATTGTTGTAGGCAGTCGAATAATTGGGATTCGCTTCTATGGCAAGCTCATATTGTTTGATGGCACCAGCCATGTTCCCATCCTGCTGAAGAGCGAGGCCAAGATTGTTGTGAGCGGCTGCATACCTGGGCTCCAGCTTCAGGGCCCTTTGATATTGAGCCACGGCGCCACTGAGATTGCCAGCCTGCCGCAGGGCGTTTCCCAGATTGTTGTAAGGCTGCGCCCAGTCCGGGTTCAAGGCAATCGTATTGCGATACGATTTCATCGCCCCATCCAAATCTCCAGCCATGGACAGCGCATTGCCAAGGTTGTCATGCGCGATAGCCCAGCCCGGGGCCAGCCTCACGGTCGTACGGAATTCAGCAATTGCAGGCCCCAGCTTTCCCATCTGCGCATACGTCAGTCCAAGATCATTATGAGCACCGGCATCGTCGGGTTTGAGATGGACGGCTTTTTGGAATTCCTGCGCAGCCGCGGTCAGATTCCCTTCCTCGCGAAGCAGGGTACCTAGATTGTAATGAGCCTGGGCATTCCCGGAATCCAAGCGAATCGCCCGAAGAAATTCCAGCATTGCAAGGCTCGATTTATGCTGCTGGTCGTACGCGGTACCCAGGGCGTCATGAGCTTCCGACCAATTGGGCGCCAACTTCACAGCCTTTTCGAAGTGAAAAGTGGCGCTGCTGAGCAGCCCCTTGGCCTCCAGCGTCTTGCCGATTGCAAGCTCTTCCTGGGCACTCCATCGCACCGTCGCACGGTGAGCCGCTCCCGCCCTTCGCACGTGACGTTCGGCCTGTCTGCTGACGGTGCGGCGATGCCCCTGGACTTCGCGGCGTCTTGCGGTTGCAGAAAGGTCTCTCGTATCCTGCGGAACGGCAGCTTCGCTCAGGTTTCGCCAGGGCAAGAACAATATTCCGAAAGCGATCAGAAAAAGAAGAGAAGATTTAAAGAACATAGATCGTTGGCCTGGCAACCCCCGCGGCCCGTTTGAAGAATCCCCACTTCACCAGCAACGCGGCAGGAGTAAACGATCAGGACAACTCTTTTTTCAGAATTTCTTGTACCAGTTGCGGCTTTGCCTGTCCGCGCGTCGCTTTCATCACCTGTCCCACAAACCAGCCTAGCGTGGCGGTTTTGCCCCCGCGGTATTGTTCAGTTTGCTTTGGATTGGCCGCAATAACCTGCCGGGCAATTTCCGCAATCTTGTCAGCATCCGTGATTTGCTCAAGCCCCTTTTCGCTCACGATCCGGCTCGCGGTCTTGCCAGTCTGGAACATCTCGGCCAGAACGTCCTTGGCCATCTTCCCGGAGATCGAACCCTCGGCCACAAGATTAATCAGCCCAGCCAGATTCTGTGCTGTTACCGGGCTGTGGGATATTACCTCGCCGTTCTCCTGCAGCAAATAGCTCAGATCATTCAAGATCCAATTGGCGGCGAGTTTGGCTTCTTCGCAGGCCTTCGCGGTCTGTTCAAAGTAATCTGCAGTGGCCCGTGACGCAGTCAGCAGGGCCGCGTCCTGCCTGGGCAGGGCGTACTGCGTCTGAAATCTGCTCTCCCGCTCCTCCGGCAGTTCCGGCAGAGATTTCCGAACCGCTTCTTTCCACTTTTCTGTAACAATCAGCGGCAAAAGGTCAGGCTCAGGGAAATAACGATAGTCATGTGCGAATTCCTTTGACCGCATGCCATAGGTTCGCTGTTCGCGGCTGTCAAACAGGCGGGTCTCCTGAGAAATTTCCCCGCCGCTCTCAAGCACTTCGATCTGCCTCTCCACCTCGTACGCGAGGGCCCTTTGCAGAAAGCGGAACGAGTTCAGGTTCTTGACTTCCGTCTTGACTCCAAAGTTGGTTGCGCCCTTCCTTCGCACGCTCACGTTGGCATCAACTCGGAGACTTCCTTCTTCCATATTGCAGTCAGACACTTCAAGGTAAAGCATTAGTGTTTTCAGACGGGTTAAATAATCGTATGCCTCTTCCGGCGAGCGCAGCTCCGGCTCGCTTACAATTTCAATCAGAGGCACACCCGAACGGTTAAGATCAATATATGTCTTCTCCCCGGAGTCAGAAAACCCTTCGTGCAGGGACTTCCCGGCGTCTTCCTCCAGATGCACCCGCGTGATCCCGACTCTTTTGCTGATTTCTGCCACCTCGATATCAATCCAACCGTCCACGGCTAGCGGCTCATCATATTGCGAGATCTGGTATCCCTTGGGCAGGTCAGGGTAGAAGTAGTTTTTGCGCGCAAATCGCGAGCGCATATTGATCGTGCAGTTGAGTGCTAATGCCGCCTTCGTTGCCATCGTGACGGCTTCACGATTCAGGACCGGCAGCGCCCCTGGCAAACCCAGGCAGACCGGGCAAGTGTTCTGGTTAGGAGGATCGCCAAAACGTGTTGAGCACGAACAGAATATCTTCGATTTGGTGAGAAGCTGGACATGAACCTCCAGCCCAATCACGGGTTCGTACTTCGCCAGGGTTTCAGGAGATAGGGTCGTGAGCGTGGACATCAATACTCCCCTTTGTCTCTCTCGGTATCGCGTGCCCGATGGCTTTCGAGCCAGCGCCTTGTTCCTGTTGCAGTTTCTTATTATACATTACGTCCGGAGCCAGTCTGCCGTGCGGACCGAACCACGCCTGAAGCTCCTGGCAACGGAAACTACTATCGGCACATCAACTGAGTATACAGCCACGCATTTTGAGAGGGCGTGGTCTCTGTGTTAGCACAACCAGACTCCGCGAATAGTTTCGTTGAGTTCACTCAGGCAGCATGCGTATAATCGAAGTGAGAAAGAGGGGCTATGACAAAAGCTAAGGCTTTAGGCGAACTCAAGAAGTCCGGCTATCACAGCCAGGGCGTGAAGGATGAGATGCGCACCAACCTGATCCACAAGCTGCACAACGGGGAGATGATTTTCCCCGGCATTGTGGGATTCGAGGATACGGTTATTCCTCAAATTTCCAATGCTATTCTTTCACGCCACAATTTTATTCTGCTGGGATTGCGAGGCCAGGCCAAAAGTCGGATCTTGCGCTCTCTTGTCTCGCTGCTGGATGAAGAAATTCCATTTGTCGCCGGCTGTGAAATCAATGACGACCCTCTGAACCCTATCTGCCGCGCGTGCCACGAGTTAATCGAAAAGTGCGGTGACGCAACGCCCGTCGATTACCTCCCTCGCGAGCAGCGTTACGTTGAAAAGCTGGCGACCCCCGACGTTACGATTGCCGACATTATCGGCGACCTCGATCCGATCAAGGCCGCGCGCGGCGGGCATGCGCTCTCAAGCGAGCTGACCATTCACTACGGCCTGCTGCCGAGGGCCAACCGCGGAATCTTCGCCATCAATGAACTTCCCGACCTGGCCGGCAAAATCCAAGTGGGGTTGTTTAATATCATGCAGGAAGGCGACGTCCAGATTAAGGGCTATCCGGTGCGCTTGCCGCTCGACGTCGTTCTCGTTTTCACTGCGAACCCGGAAGACTATACTGCGCGTGGCAAAATCATCACCCCACTCAAGGACCGCATTGGTTCCGAAATCCGCACTCACTATCCGACCACCCTTGAACACGGCATTGCTATCACTTCGCAGGAAGCATGGAGTGACCGGGATGGTTCGCTTCACCTGACTATTCCAGGCTTCATCCGCGAACTAATTGAGACCATCGCGTTCGAGGCCAGGGAAGAAAAGAAAATCGACAAGCGGAGCGGCGTCAGCCAGAGGATGCCCATTACCTGCCTTGAAAATGTCATCTCAAACGCGGAACGACGAGCATTGGTCAAGGGCGAGACAACTGCAGTGCCCCGCCCCTCCGACATCTATGCGGGACTGACATCATTAACCGGAAAGTTTGAACTTGAATATGAAGGTGAGTTGCGCGGTGCTGAGAACATTGCGCGCGACGTCATTCGGCAAGCGAACGCGCGCATTTTCAAGAAGTACTTCGATAACGTGCCGCTTCACTCCCTTGTGCAGTGGTTTGAGTTGGGCGGAACACTGAAATACGAGGAGAGCGCCTCAACATCGGAGTTGTACACGCAGTTCAAGAAGATTCAGGGGCTTCTGGAAAAAACTCAGACGCTTGGCATTAAACCCAAGGACGATCCCGCGCTGCTCGTCTCCGGCGCTGAGTTCATTCTGGAAGGACTGTACGCGCTCAAGAAAATCAGCCGCAACGAAGAACTCGGTTTTTACGTGGAGCGCCGGACCGCCGAGCCAATCGAGGAACCGAGCGAAAGGCTTGGCCATCGGCGCAGGTCACTAAACTAGTCTACTGACACAGCGGAGCTGCGTCTTCCGGACGGCCTAAAGGTAAGGCCCTATGAAGTACATCAAGTATGGAAAACATATCCCGGACCCTTTCGAAGGGTTGAGCGCCGAAGACCTGATGCAAATGCTTCAGGATTTCCTGCTCGACAGCGGATTCTTCAACCAGTATTACGGCGTCTATGAGATGGACGCTGAGAAGACTATGGAGCAGTTGCGCCAGGCGCTCATGGAGGCCCTGGAGCAAAAGGGCATGATTTCGGATGAGCTTCTCGAGGAGATGCTCGAAAATCCTGAGAATTCAACCCTCTCACGCGCCCTCGATCGGATGCTGCAGCAACTGGCGGACGAAGGTTACGTCACGATTGATCAACCCCAGCAAGGCACAGTCACCGAACCGAGGCCTGGCCAGATGGGAAGGGGCGAGGGAAGAACCAAATTTGAGATCACTGACAAGGCCTTGGACTTTCTGGGTTTTAAAACTCTGAAAGATCTCCTCGGATCTCTCGGGAAATCAAGTTTTGGACGCCACGACACCCGTGAATTGGCCACCGGAGTTGAGTCCGACGGGTCGAGCCGCCGGTACGAGTATGGCGATACGCTGAACTTGGATGTAAACGCCACACTGCTGTCGGCCATCAAGCGCAACGGCCTTACCATACCGCTTGAACTGGATTACCAGGATCTGCAAGTCCGGCAGTGCGAATACCAGAGCTCCTGCGCAACCGTGCTGATGCTCGATTGCAGCCACAGCATGATTCTTTACGGAGAAGACCGTTTTACTCCGGCCAAGAAGGTGGCGATAGCGCTGACTCACCTGATCCGCACGCAATTTCCCGGCGACACGCTCCACATGGTGCTGTTCCATGATTCAGCGGAAGAGATTCCGCTTCAGCAGCTTGCACGAGTAAAGGTGGGGCCGTACTACACCAACACGCGTGAAGGCTTGCGTCTGGCGCAGCGCATCCTGTCCCGGCAGAGAAAGGACATGCGGCAGATCGTGATGATCACCGACGGCAAGCCATCCGCTCTGACACTTGAGGACGGCAGGATATATAAGAACGCTTTTGGTCTCGATCCCCTGGTTGCCTCGGAAACGCTCCATGAGGTCGTTCGGTGCCGCCGAAATGGAATCCTGATCAATACATTCATGCTTTCGTCCGATTACGGCTTGGTCAGCTTCGTGCAGAAAATCACCGAAATCTGCCGTGGCAAAGCTTATTTCACCACACCTTATACACTTGGCCAGTATCTGTTAATGGATTACATGAAGAAAAAGGTCAAGCACATCCACTAGTCGAGACCAACCACCCTCAGCTCCCCGGATGCTCTGTGAACCCTTCTTGCCTAGGGGAAGATTAACGGCACTCAATCAGCAGGGTTCGTCCGTAATGGCGATTCGGGAAGACCACTCCACCGCGGGTTGCCCTGCTTGTGCGGAATTTCGAGCTTCACAAATTCGGCATCCGTCCGGTGAACCCACCTTCCGCGGTTGAAATTTCTGGCTGATAATTCCGTCACATGTGACGGGCAAGACGACATGTGCGGTGCGCACGTGGAGATTCAAGGCGGAGGTGTGAAGTGAGCAGCAGTGGGAAGGGCAATCTGGAGAAGACAAGATACTGGCAGCAGACGTTAGGCGAGGCAGCGCGGGGTGGAATGTCGATCCGGGAGTTTTGCCGGCGACGGCGGCTGCAGGAGAGTCAGTTTTACTGGTGGCAGCGGCGGCTTCGGATAGGCCGGCCAGAAGGAGCGAAAGCGAAGCCGGGAGCGCGAGAGGGGTCGGCGAGCTTCGCCCTGGTCAGTAAGGACGCCGCGACCGACGCCGGGATCGAGTTGGTGTTGGCCGGCGGTCGTCGGCTACGTATTACCAGGGGGGTCGATGAGGAGACGCTGCGCACCGTGCTGTCGGCTCTGGGAACAGGTGGATGCTGAGTTTTCCGGCGGCGATCAAGGTGTATCTGTGCACGGTGCCGTGCGACATGCGCCGATCGTTTGATGGTCTGTCGATGATGGCCGAGCATGTGATTGGGTGTAACCCTTATGCCGGCCACCTGCTGGTGTTTTCGAACCGCCGGACGGACCGGGTGAAGATCCTGTACTGGGATCGAGACGGATGGGCGATCTGGTATAAGCGTCTGGAGGCTGGAAC
>JAKAWN010000089.1 GCA_021827245.1 Acidobacteriota bacterium
AAATTCATAATTGCCTTTCACCCCGCCGGCTCCACGTCCCGCGGAATCACCGGAATCTGCAGCAGGCCATAAATCTCCTGGATTTTTTCCATGGTTTCCGGCCCCAGTGTTCCGTTCTTGCTCTGCTTCTGCATCTCGCGCTGCAACTGTCCCAGCTTGGTTCGGGTCAATCGCAGCTTCAGCAGTTCGGCGTGCAGCCGCGTCTTGCGGAAGCGTTTCTCTTCCTCTTCCCGCGCAATCCTCATCCGCAGCAGGTCGCGTTTCAGCATGATGTTGCGCCGCTCCAGCGTGCTCCTGACGGCGTCCCGCAAGCTCATTCCGGTGTCCTTGCGTTGCAGGCTTTGCAGTCCCGTCAGCATCGCGGCATACGCCAGTTGCGCGTCCGCCGAGTCCGGGTCCGACAGCGCCTTTGTCAGGATCTGCGCGCGTTCCAACTGGAATTCGATCCGCCGCTTCTGCAATCCCAGGTCGCCGCGATAAAAGTTCTGGATGGCCTGGAGCGTGACCGGCACGCCGCGTTCGTTCACCGCCTCGTAAACATCCTCGAAGGTGGCGCCCTCGATCAGCATGCGTTCCGCCAGTTCCCGCAATGCCGCGGGCAGTTGCGCCGCATCGTTCACCGGGCGGGCAGACGGCTCCGTAGCGGCGGGCTCACCCCGCCACGCCTTTTCTGTAATCCGCTTTTCGACGGTTGGCGCAGACGTCGCGCTTTTGGCGATCTCTGCGGAAGTTGTTCTGGCGGCGTCCTCACCGCCGGCTCTTGTCTTCTTCTGGTCCGTCATTGCAGTCCCCGCTCCTGTAAGCCCTCGTTCATTTCGCCAAATCCTCTGTGCGCTCTGTGTTAAAACCTTATCCATCACGGAGGCACAAAGAACTGCCCTTCATAATTCAGAACTCATAACCCAGCACTTCATTCAAAGAATCCACGGTTGAGAAAATTCCGGGTCTGGTAATTCGCCGGGTGGCGCATACATCGCGCTTTTTGCGATGTGTGCGTTCTTAGCGGGCATCCCCTTCTCCGGGTCTGGCAATTCGTAATTCATAATTCGTAATTGGTGGCTAAAGCTCCGGCTCCAGGTAGATGCCCTCGTCCTTGGGCAGCCGGCCGTCAAAGTAATCGATCCCTTTGGCGGTAATTTTCACCAGCGTGATGTAGCGGCGGGCGTGAGGTCCGCGAATGTTTTCCAGATTCACCAGCCCCTTTTCCGCCAGGTAGGCCACATGGAAATCCAGATCTTCCAGGGGCTCCGGATAGCCGAAGATATCGAGTTCGCCCTGCAGCAACGGGAGGGTTGCCGATTGCGGGTAGATCAGTTTCAGGTAATAAAGGATCTTTCCTCTTACAATTTCTTTTTGCCGTAGGCTGCTGGTCATACCGTTTTTGCTCCTGTTGGTCTGGCTGGTCCTTCCTGCTTGGTACTGCTCGCACGTTTTGCCTCGCATCGGCCCTCCGGGATTGGTGATTCGGCGAGTTGTGATTGAGTGATTGCGTGATTTGTGGTTTTAGGATTTTCCAATCGTCAATCACTCAATCTCTGAATCGCTCAATGACTCAATGGCTCAATCGCCTGATCGCAATTTCCCCCCTCCCCTTTCTTCCACTGGCTGGTGAACCATCCTTTCGATATCGCCGCGCATGGCCCGCAGCGCCACCAGGATCTGCTGGTGCTCGAGGCTGTCACGCGAGTCGCTGTGCTCGACGCTCGACGCCAGCCGCCCGAGCGCGTCCGCCTGCGACCGCTGCGCATTCAGAAACTGTTTCACGTAATGCTCCGCCATGCCGAACAGGCTCTCCATCTGCCGCCCCTTGACGTCCATGGTGCGTTCAATCCAGATCTGCGCCAGCCGCAGGAATCCGTAACTGAATGCAAGAAGCAGCAGCACGCCCGGTCCCCACCACAACGCCATGTGCGCAAAGTCTTGAGGCATCATCGGATCACCACTCCCAACACCACACCCACCGCCACGCCAATCGCCACGTGCTCGGTCACATGCGCCAGCCGTCCCAGAAAACTTCCCTTCGCCACTTTCACTTCCGCTCTGTACTCGCTGTCTTGCTGGGCAAGAATCTTGTCCTTTGCTTCGAGCGCCTGGTTCAGGCTGGCCACAGAACCGTTCAGCCGCTGGATCGTGGCATCAGCCGCCGCCACGCGCGCCTGGCAGTTGGCGATCTGCTGGTTCTGGATCTTGCTTTCCGCCTTGCAAGCGTTCAGTTGCACCAGCGCCGACTCCACCTTGCGCGCCCCGGAATCGGTCAGGGCCATGACGGCTTCATTGGTAGCCACGGCATCGGTGGGTGGTGGATACATCGCGCCAATTGCGATGTGTGCGGAAGACACGGAACCAAGCCCTCGCCCAGGGGAGAGGGTGGCCGCGCCGGCGGCCGGGTGAGGGGTTGCGGGTGGCGCAGACATCGCGCCGTTTGCGAGGTGTGCAGAAGACACGGAACCAAGCCCTCGCCCAGGGGAGAGGGTGGCCGTGCCAGCAGCCGGGTGAGGGGTCGCGGGTGGCGCAGACGTCGTGTTTTTTGCGATGTCTGCGGAAGAACCGTCGGCAGAATCAAATCCAAGCTGGGCGGCCACCCGGGTCACCACGTCTCGTATGGGAAGGGTGGCCACCTGGTCAGCCTGGATCTGCGCCTGCTTGCGCAGGGCATCGAGTTGCGCCGCCAACTGCCGGTTCTGTTGTTCCATCTGCTGCCGGCGCGCCTCGAGTTTCTGGATCGCCTCGGCATTCTCAACGTTCGCCTGCCGGATGTCCTGCTGGGCCTGCTTTTTGAGCGCAGCCACCTGCGCCGCGGTCTGCTGCTGCAATTGCTTGAGGTCCGCCTGCTGGCGAATGCGCGCGTCATGCTGCCGCAGCCAGAAAGCCGCCAGCAGCAGGCCCGCCGCAGCCAGCCAAACCCAACCGGGAATCCGCTTGATCCATCGATTCATGGTTTCTCTCATTGGGTCATTGAGTGATTGCGTGATTGAAGTGAATTACGAATTGGCGACCCTCAATTTGTCAATCGCCCGATCACCCGATCACTCATTCACTGTTTCTTTCCAATCGTCCGCTGCACGGTCTCGCCCGTCTTGCTGAGGCCGTAGAGCGTGGAAATAAAAACCGTCAGCCCTTGCAGGTCCGGAAGATGGTGCGTGGTCCAGACCAGGAATGAAACCCAGCCGCCGCCCATTAACAGGCCGAAGAATGAGCCCGTCCTCCCAAAACTCGCCTGCCCGGATTCGGAAAAAAGCTGCTTGATGTATTCGCGCATCGCTTGAACCATTGAGTCATTGAGCGATCGAGTGATTTGCGAATTGGCCGGGTGGCGCATACATCGCGCATTGTGCGATGTGTGCGATCTTGTTGTCCCCGCCAAGCGATTTTGTCATTCGTAACTCGTAATTTATTGAGCCTTCGCAGCACACAAACCCGCCGTGGCTGCCAACCCAATTCATCATTCATAATTCGTAATTCATAATTGCCTTACAGCTTCGCCGTCAGCTTCTGGAGCTCTGCGCGCAGGTAGGCTCGCAGACTTATGATTTCCTTGACGGCGCGCTGCTCGAATAAGCTGGCCAGCACTACTCCCGCCGAAAATCCCGCCAGAAACGTCACCAGGTTGGTCATCTCTTCTCTCCTTTTGGTTGAGCCGAATGCTTGAATTTCCTTGCCTGATTATCCTCAGGCGTTCCGCCCGCCATTCCGGGCCCTGCAAGGCGTCTGCCTTTCGCTGGCAGGCAACCTTGCAAGCCATCACGTCCGCGGCCGCCAATCCTTATTGCCCCGCTCGCCGCATGCGCCGGAGCTGGTTGTAGATCTGCATCCGCTGTAGCCCTTTCTCGACATAATCCGGATCAAACGTCCTGCCGTAGGGACGCCCGGTGTTCCAGCAGCAGAACATCTCTGAAAATTCCTGAGTGGGGTCGAGCTGGTAATCAACCACGAATTCCGACAACAGCCGGATCGCCATCTGGAAATGAAAGGGCGGCTCCAACAATCGGCGCACGTCTCCCGGCTGGCCGATCATGTGGTAGCCCATGATCTGCGTGTAGCCCCAGGAAGTCGCAAGCTCGCGCAACACATCGTCCGTCGCGGCCGCCATCTCACTGCGATGGTTCGCCCCAAAAGCCGGAGTCAGGTAGCGCGCGTGGAGCGTGGCGTCCGTCGGCGGAAGAAGATTGGCAAGCTCATGGTCAAGCTCCGCCACGTTGATGCTGCCGTAGCTGGGCGACTTGCCCTGCGCGACCGCTACGAGATGGCCGTAGACCGAAGCCTCAAAACGCGTGGCCTCCGCGCGCCCGCCACTCTCATTCGCCACCAGCGCGCCCAGAAATTCCGGGGGTACAGATGATGACGCGCAAGCTTCCTCGACCACTGCGTCGCAGCACTCAAAAACCCCCTGAACCAGGCGGCGTTCTGCAGGCAGGTTCGCAATGGCTGCTGCTCCCAGCCGGCCGGCGTGCGCTTCGCGCTGTGTCCCTGTTGCGTTCATTTGCGTCTGCAAGACAGTCCTCTCCCTCGATGTGACGGAACCCTTCCCGCGGCAGCCACGCCCGGTGGCCTCGCCCATGTCCCATCTACATTTCTAGCCTAACCCCGTGAAATGAGACGGTGGGGACTGTTGAGACGCTTGGGACGTAAATTTATAAAGTATTATATATCAATAAGATACAGTCGTTGCTGGATACTTCTTTTTTTAATTTCTGCAAGAAGTGTTAAATGAATGCACAGTAGGTAAAAATTGCACTTCCACAAAATTCACCCGGCGATTACCACCGGCAGCGTTACAACCCGAGGCAGGTTCGATACAATGACACTCGCCAACCCAGGTAGCAGTCGGAAAGGAGTAGGGGCTAATGCGAGCCGTTGTCCAGCGCGTCATGCGTGCGGAAGTCCGGGTGAAAGGCAAGATCGGCCGGGGAATGCTCGTCCTTGTCGGAATCGCAAGGCAGGATTCGCCCCAAACCGGAAACGAATTGGCGGAAAAGATCGTGCACCTCCGGATCTTTGAGGATCAAGAAGGCAGGATGAACCTTGACGTTCGTGAAGCAGGCGGTGCGGTGCTGGCGGTATCCGAATTCACGCTTTACGGCGATTGCCGTAAGGGCCGCCGGCCAAACTACATGGACGCCGCGACGCCAGATAAGGCCCAGCCGCTTTACCACGACTTCGTGGAATCGCTTCAGGCCCTTGGCCTCAAGGTCGAAACCGGAGAGTTCCGCGCTATGATGGATGTCGAACTCGTCAACGACGGTCCGGTAACACTACTGCTTGATTCCGACCGAACCTTTTGAAACAGGTGGAAACGCTCTCAAGCGGGCGGTGATGACCGGCGTTCAATACGCACTGATCAGGGCACTTCAAACGCCCGATCGCAGTTCTCTTCGGAAGAGTATTTTGATGCCCAGGCGCCATTGGTCGTTTATGCCAACCTGTATCACGGTAATGGCCGGATCAAGATAACGAAGCAATCGTGTTGTTGTGGAGTGGAACCGGAAAGCAGGTACAACGAGGTAGAGCAATGGCGGCGCATCGGCAAGTGCCAGACCCGGAAAGTATCCAAAGTCCTGAAACTTCCCTTGTTTGCGAAGTCTCTCGACCCGCAGCCAGTAGTCCAGAGCCTGGAATGGCAGATTAATCTGTTCCTCAAGCTTCAACTCAATCACCGCAAGCCTACCGTCGCGCGTGGCAGCCAGGATATCGATCACACCGCGATCGGTTTTCGAGAAGGCCGGCACCTGGGGATACACAAACTCCGGGGAAAGTCCGGGATCAATTCTTGAGATGTCGTTGACCAGCATGCTTTCCAGCCAGCGCTCAGACTGCAGGCGATAGAACTGATCAGACGTATCTCCACTCGCAGCATTGCGCCGGTTGAGTACGAGAGAGATGAAATCCCTAAAGTTGTCACGGCTGGATTCATCCATTCTGCGCACGCTCCCCTCCAAGCCGAAATAGATCTTCGGTGAAAGATCTCCTTCAACTCGGGCCACTTCGAGGCCCGCCACACGTACGGAGACAAACTTCCCCGAAGAGTCGGTCGTCATTGTGAGACGATCCACAGCGCATCCCAGCAGTCCACCTAACAGCTCCCGATGCCGGCTGATGAGCGCCTCACTTCGGAGATGGGGCACAAGCCGAGTCTCGATGCTGCCTCCGGTCTCGATATTCACGCTCTCTGGGCGTTCTTCATCACCATTCCATTCGAACAGCTCCAACTGTACCGCTCGGTGGTTGATGGCAGCCGCTCTCTGGGCGTTTAACTCGACCGTTGCGCGCGGCAGATAAATCCGGAGTCTGGAAACCATCGTCTTCGTTGCATGGTTCCGCAACCAGTCGAGCCAGATCAGGCCGAAGGCCAACACCGATTCTGCCGCGGCAGGCGTCTCATCCTTGCTGAGTCCGATGAATGCGCAACCGGTTTGGCCTTGTCGAGCCATTCCTCGCGTGTACCATGTGGAAAACGAATACTCACGATCGGAACGGTTGCTGACGTGTTCAAAGCGCCAGCCCTGAGACTCCTGTTTGAGCATCGCCACAAATTCCTGCTTAAAAGCGCGGCGTATGGCTTCCCGTCCTCTTCGCCGTCTTGGATGAAGCTCGCGAAACTCGAGAACTGATGTCGCCCGGGCGTGTGGCTTGCGCACGAAGATGCCCAATCTTTCTCCGTCACGATAGGCTGCCTCCTCGACTCGGCGCGCCAAAGTTCTGACTGGATTCCACGCCTCGAAAAGCAGCTTGTCAAACTGAATACTCAGTCGCCAACTGGTCGAAGTAAGATCGAACAATTCCATCTCATCCTCAACCACAACTGGGTGTGCGAGAGATTGGATGAAAGTTTCAATTTCATCCTGGAGCTTGCGAAGAAATTCGGATTCTGTTTCGTGTAGCATGGCAACTTGGGCATCCATTATAACCACGTTCAAGATACAGGGTGATTTGTGAGTGACTTTCGATGGCCGACCTAAGAGAATGATCCGTCACAATAGGACGGGATGGCTGGCGAGCAACTCATATAAGTTTCACAGATTGACGGTCTCCGTCTGAGAGTGATATCAAACCACTCGATCATCCTGCTAAAGTATGAAGGAGACTATGAAACCCAAAGTTTTTGTTACGCGCCCTTTGCCCTCGCGGGCGGCGGAACTGTTGTCAGGCGCCTGCGAGGTTCGAAGTTATCCGGAAGACGCTGCTATCCCGATTCAGCAACTGGCTGAGGAGTGCCGCCATGTTGAAGGGCTCCTGGTCAGCTCGGCACGGGTTAATGAAGAGGTGCTGGAAGCGGCTTCCAATCTCCGAGCTATTTCCAATTGCGGCGTCGGCTACGACAACATCGATATTGACGCCTGCAACCGAAGGCGAATTCCGGTCACGAACACGGCTGGGTCGCTGGAAGAGACTACGGCTGACCTGGCTTTCACCCTGCTGCTCGCCACTGCCCGCAGAATAATCGAGGCTGACCATTATGTTCGGGAGGGGCGATGGGACCGGTGGCAATGGGGACTTCTTCATGGAGTGGATGTTCATCACAAGACCCTTGGCCTGCTGGGCTTTGGCGGGATCGGTCAACCGATGGCGCGGCGTGGCCGCGGTTTTTCGATGCGCATCCTCTATCACGCCCGGCATCGGGTAGCCGACAGTATTGAGCGCGAACTGCAGGCCGAGCATGTCAATACGGAAACACTACTGCGAGAATCCGATTTCCTCAGCCTTCACGTTCCTCTGACTTCCGAAACTCGCCACATCATCAACGCCAGAGCCTTCAGTCTGATGAAAAACAAGGCAATCCTCATCAACACAGCGCGCGGACCGGTGGTCGATGAAAATGTGCTGGTGGAAGCGCTTCGAAGCAAGAAAATTGCCGGCGCGGGACTGGACGTCTTCGAAAAAGAACCAGAGGTCAACACAGTTCTGTCCGGCATGGACAATGTTGTTCTGGCGCCCCATATCGGGAGCGCCACTGGCGAGACTCGTCTCAGGATGGCCACGCTTGCCGTCAAGAACCTGCTCTCGATGCTATCGGGAGAGCGGCCCGGCAATGTTGTGAATCCACAAATTTATTCTTGATTCCCCGGAAAGGCGGAAGTGGAAAACCTCTTCCGCTTGCTATCCTCGTCCGGCTTTTCAATAATGAAGACATAGCGGCCGCGTTGGCCGCCAAAAGTGTGAAAGCGTGGTCATTACAGGATGAGCGTCCAAATGGGAGTTTCCAGTTCAGCTAGCCCGGCCTATGAACACGGCAAGGCAATTGCCCGCCAGGTTTTCCACGAGGTCATCGCCGCGATTGATTTGCGCCAAGCGATGCTCGAGAAGTTGAAGTACAAGGGGGAAAAGCTTGTTGCAGGAGAGGTGACAGTTTCTCTGACACTGCCCCCAACTGTTATCGCCATCGGCAAGGCAGCCAGCCGAATGGCCGCGACGCTGGATGATATCCTCGACGGAAGGATTGCTCGCGGCATTGTGGTGGCTCCAGCCCTCCCAACCGCAAGGCTGGAACGCTTCTGCTATTTCGAGGGTGCCCATCCTTACCCAAACTCGGACAGCGTTGCCGCAGCAGAAGCGGCCCTTGAACTGGTTTCGGGCCTGGGCGCCGATGACCTTGTAATCTACCTGATTTCCGGCGGAGGGTCGGCGCTGTTCGAAAAGCCCTTGAGTCCTGCCGTTTCACTGAAGGATCTGATTGTCTTCAACCATGTGCTCGTAACTTGCGGCTTGCCCATCGAACAGATCAACGTTCTGCGCAAGCATGTATCCGCCGTCAAGGGCGGTCGGTTGGCCGAGGCAGCATATCCAGCCCGCCAGCTTACGCTCTATGTTTCCGACGTGCCGGACAACTTGCCGTCCATGGTTGCCTCAGGCCCGACCATGCCAGACGATTCAACGATCATGCAATGTTACCAACTGGCAGACGAAAATGATCTGACGCGACAATTCCCTGAAACGATTCGCAGGCAGTTTGAGGAACGTACGCTCAAGGAAACGCCTAAACCCGGAGATGCCTGCTTTCAAAATTCCCTGTACTCGCGTTTGCTCTCGAATCGAGAGGCGGTCGAGGCCGCGAAAACGGCCCTTGAACGGCAGGGTTTTGTTTGCGAGATCGACTCGAACGAATGGGATGCGGATTACCGTGAGGTCGCAGCCAGAAATCTGGTCTCTTTGAACGCGCTGGCTCGGAAGCATCCCGGACGGCCTGTCGCGCTGGTTGTCGGAGGCGAAATCACCTGCAAAGTCACCGGCTCAGGCATGGGTGGGCGCAACCAGGCCTACGTGCTGTACGCCGCGGGAGAAATCGAACATCACACTCGAGTGGTCCTGAGCGCCGGAACTGACGGGCGGGATGGCAACAGTCCATCAAGCGGGGCCGTGGCCGACGGGCAAACGATTTCCCGTGCTCGGGCTCTGGGTCTTAATCCGGCGCACTACCTGGCGGAGAGCGACTCCTATTACTTCTTCCGCACGCTTGGTGATACACTCGACACGGGATTCACTGACAATAATGTCCGTGACGTGCGGTTCTGGCTCGATTTCGGAGACTCTTAGCAGGTTGCTGAAAAAGGCTGTAGCGGCGGCTTTACGCCGCCAGCCCGTGCTGAAAGCAATAGGCTTATGGCGGGATGAACCCGCCGCTACACCCCCTCTAACGCGTTTTTCAGCAACCTGTTAGAGCTTTCCTGGTCTTGTATAGGGCCGGGCTTTCCGGTCTGAAGCGGGGCAGTCTGTAACTAATCCTACAATGTTCTTATGAAGGAGGCGCTCGATGGCAGAATCTGTTGGCTTCATTGGTCTGGGAATCATGGGCGAGCCCATGGCTTTAAATCTGGTTAAAGCCGGTTACAAGGTAACGGTTTTCAACCGAACTCGCGGGAAGGCTCAGCCGCTGCAGCGTGCCGGCGCACGTGTGGCCTCAAGCCCCGCCGAGGTCGCTCGCAATGCCAACTACGTGATGAGCATCGTCAGCGATTCCGCAGCCTCTGAAGAAGTCATTATGGGTAAGGAGGGAGTTCTCCAGACCGTTCGCCCGGGAGCGATTGTGATCGATTCCACCACCATCAGCCCCGTGGTCAGCCGCAAGCTCGCCTGTGCAACGGCCGGCAAGAAAGCGAGCTTCCTGGATGCTCCAGTGACCGGCAGCAAACACGGCGCCGAGCAGAGTGAGCTGACCTTCATGATCGGCGGCGAGCGCGAGACGGTTGAAAGGGCGATGCCACTCTTGAAGGTACTGGGCAAAAAGCATATCTACTGCGGCCTGCATGGAGCGGGACTTTCCGCCAAGCTGGCGCAAAACGCCATTCAGTCCGCCATGGTCGAAGTTTTCTGCGAAGCTTTTGTGCTCGCCACCAAGTGCGGCGTGCGACCCGAGGTCATGATGGAAATTGTTCAGAACAGCATGGCGCGGGCGGTCCTGACAGACTTCAAGGCTCCCTTCATTTTCAAAGGCGACTTCACGCCCTATTTTCCCCTGAAGTGGATGCACAAAGACGTCACGCTGGCCATGGAAGCGGCATTTGCCCAAGATGTCCCGATGCCTGTGTCGGCAGCCGTCAAGGAAGTGTACGCTTCTGCCCGGGCGCAGGGAAAGGGTGATCTGGATTACGCGGCCGTCATTACGTTTCTGGAAGAGCTTGCGGGCGTGAAGGTTCGTACCACAGAGGAAGGTAAAGCAGAAAGCCCAAAAACAGAGTAAACATGTGGCGCGGCCCTTCAGGGGCTGAAGGCGGTACAGGCCTGGGCGCTGCTGTGGCATGGCCAGACTCTTGCCCCGCAAGACCGGCGCGCGGGCGGTCAGGGAAGGAAACTCGGACCGCCTTCGCTTGTGGTGGTGAAGTAAAAAGTGTTCCTCCCGGTCCGCAGGTCTTTACCGTAAGTAAAAACAAGTGCTACGCCGTCCAGAATCCTCAGCTTGATTGAAGTGCCCGTGTCCCAAAGCCACCGGCGGGAGCCGAAACCGCTTGAATCATCGTAGATCCTTCCAGTATCGAGAAAGGGCCCTAGCCGTAGCTTGAACCACGCGTTCGCGTAGATGTTCTTATCGATTTCCCAGTTTGAGAGCAGATAATCACGGCCTAGCGGAGCATTTCCTTTCTGCCCGTCATGAGTTCCAATGTGCGCGCGGAGCGGCAAATTGTTATCGCGTTCGAGCCCCAGCATGAAGAGGTCGTCAAAGGGAACGGCACCAAAAGTTTTGCCGACGTGAAACTTCTCGGTCATTTCATAATCGTTCCCACGGGCTTGCGGAAACCAGCGCGCGCCAAACGAACCCTGCAACATGCCATAGCGGTTGAATCCCCGCGCATAGAAATTGCCGAACGTTCCCTGAATGCCCGCGCCGAGATTAAACCGTTTTTCCGGCATTCTCAGCAGAGCGTAATTGCCGCCTGCGTGGACCGCAAGTGCAACACCGTTCGTGAAGATTGGATCCGCGGTGGAAGTTCCGACTGGCAGATTCCGAAAACGCCGGTCGGACATGCTCAGTCCAGCCTTCCAGTCCCAGCGGCTGCTGAAGATGGATTGGATTCCCCCGCCGAAAACAAGCTTTTCCAGATTGAAGGTCTGGAGCGATGACCCGGCCTGATGAAACGTTCGGGAAATATTCCAATTTTCGTTCCGCGCATCGGCATACAGCCGGTAGCGGAACTTCGGGTTCCGCGCGAGAGGTGCGGACACAGAAGCGAAGACGCGCCGCTCCTGGTCATCCCAACGAAAGAGGGAAACAACGTTGAGGGCGGAATGGCGAAGGTTATAATCCTCCGGATAGACGGTTTCGTACGGGAGCCCTCGCAGCAGAGAAATCATTCCCGCAACCTTGTTGGGACCCCAGCCGTTTCTTTCGACCGCACTGAGGGTTAGATTAAATGTTTCCGGATCTCTGCCGGAGAGAGGCACAAGGTCCAGCCGATAAGCAGGGAATATCCCAAGCTGCTTAAGGCGCTGGAGCGTGGTCCTGAACTGTTCCAGAGTCAGGACGCTGGCCGGCGAGCAAGTGAATGCCCGGTCCAGCAGGCCGGGATCGATTCGAAGCTGCGGATCCGTTTTGATTTCTTTGATCCGGGGCTTCCCGATCCGATTCCAGTATTTGAGAGCCGCTTCCAGGTTGCCTTCAAGGAAATAGACTGTCGCCAGGAAGTTGATGGCGTAGCGGTCGCGCGGGTCCAGGTGCAAAGCGTGATCAAGGTGGCGTTCGGCTTCCTGGAAACGTTTCTGCTTGAAGGCAATTCCGGCAAGCTCAATGGAAAAACGCTTGTCATGCGGATATTGCTTCTCGCCGACTTCAAACGCTGCCTTCGCTTTGTCCCATCGCTCGATACGGGCGAAGGCCATGCCCCGGTAGTAGATGATGTCTGCAGATCCGGCAGGACATCGGCTGGTCAGCCGCAAAAGATCATTCCATTCTTGTTCATTGTAAAGCTTTTGCAGAATCTCAGATTGGCGGCAAGCAGTCTGTGCTTTAAGGACAGAAGGCAGTGCCAGGAAAAGACAGAGAACAACGGCCCGCGATTTCAATGGTCAGACCCGGGGACCGCAAGCAGTGTCCAGTTGTGCATCGGGCGCCATCGCTTCTCAAAGATATTGAGATCCATCTTCAGGAGCTTCCGTTGCGCTGGATCATTCACCAGGACGACTCCCTCCTGCCAGTCGAGTCCGACAACCACGACATAATGGAGCGGCCCTGAACTCCCGGAATCCTTCAGGCAAACTATGAGTGGGCGGCCTTTGGCAAGATGGTGTCGGAGGTCTTGCAGTGTGCCGCGGAAGGCAAACACTCGAAAGCCGTTCTGGCGGAAGTAGCGCTCCATGCTGGAAGCATAGATCCCTTTGGCTTCCGGGCTATAGAGTGTGCGCTGAATCTGGCGAGCATCAGCGGCAGGCGGAATGCCTGCATCTTCCCTCTTCAGCCAGTATTGCATGACCATCGAGATGCAGGCTGCTCCGCATCCATTGGCCTGCTGCCGGACATAAGGCACATTCAGCCAGATTCCCGGCTGCGTCGCGAGGGCGCCGGCCAACACCGCCGGAAGCAAAGCGGGTATCCAGGCCCGCGGCCGGTTAACGCATCGCATAGCTCTTAGCGGGTGGCGATAATAACAACGATTGCAGTCCCAAGGGCAATCAGGATGTAAGTGATTTGCTGATTGGTCAGAGCGCCCGCAGCGAAATTCTTCTGGGCTTTTTCAGCTCTTGAGGCAAGCCTCGCCAGCTCCTGATTGCTCAACGATGGGACAGCCTTCTTGATTTGGACGGGGTCAAGGTGGGCGGATTTCAGCGCGTTCTCGGCCCGTTCAGACGTGAAAAACTTCTCGACTTTGGTAATATTCTGCTGCCGCGTGCGGGCAGCCGATACAGTAGCCTGCTGGAGTTCCGCGGGTGAAACAACATGACTTTGAGCCGCCAGCAGTGAAAGAGTTTGAAGCAAAAAAACTACAGCACAGGCCAAAGAGATGACAAGCATTCGGCAAATCGAAGAGCGCAAAGTGATTCCTCCTTATCCAACAGTTATTGCCCCTCCCCGCTCCAACCCATTCTACGGGGTAAAGAGCGGTTCGACAAGATCAGTGTGATGGAAAAGGAAACAGGAAGGCCCAGATCAGGAAGCCAACAGCCCATCGCTTCCGATCGAACTTCAGTAGATACCTTTAACGTGTCCTCCATCGATAGCGACCGAAACGCCCGTAATGTAGCTGGCCCGCTCGGAAGCAAGAAACACAACCATGTTGGCAAACTCTTCCGGCTGGCCAATGCGACCCAGCGGAACCTGACTTGCCCAGCGCTGCTGGATTTGTTTGGGGTCCACGCCTTCCGCCTTGGCCAGTCTGCCGGAGAGTTGATCCAGCCGGGAAGTAAGCGTATAGCCGGGGCACACATTGTTGATCAGAATGTTGTCCCTCCCATATTCGTTGGAAAGACTTTTCATGAGGCCGGTGACTGCTGACCGGACCGAATTGGACAGTACCAGGTTGTCGATCGGCTGCTTTACCGATGCTGAAGTAATCGTAATCACCCGGCCCCATTTCCGCTTCTGCATCAGTGGCAGCACTTCACGCATAAAGTATAGAGTGCTCATCAGGTTCAGATTCACACCCGCCTGCCAGTCTTCCACCGTGGTGTCGGAGAATGGCTTCGCCGGAGGGCCACCGGCGTTCGTCACGCAGATGTCAACCCGCCCAAAGCGGTCATTTGTTTCGCCGACGAAGCGCCTGACCTGTTCGTACGCCGTTACATCCACAGTTCGCGCTAGAACTTCGACGCCAGTCTCCTTGCGGATTTGCTCGGCCGTCTGCCTAAGAGTAGATTCCGTCCGCGCGCAGATCGCCAGCTTTGCGCCTTCCCTGGCCAGACCCTGGGCGACAGCTTTCCCCAAACCCTGACTCGATGCCGCTACAATGGCAACCCGATCTTTTAATCCCAGATCCATCCTCGCGTCTCCCAATTTATATGAACAGCGTGCGAAGTGCTGAGACGAATCCACTCGGCACAGCGCCATCCTGCCATCGAGCTTCGACGCACCGTTGTGAGCCGCGGACAGGAACGCCTGCCCGGGTCATCCTTTGCGCAGATAGTCGTCCTCGCCGGTCAGCCAATCTGTACGCACTGGCGCGAAGACTTCAATATCGAACGTATCTTCCAGCGCCACGACTCCGTGCGGGACGTTTGACGGGATATGAATGATTTCCCCTTTACGAACTGTAACCTCCTGCCCTCCGATATCGAACTTCAACGAGCCTTCCAGCACATAAGACATCTGCTCATTTTCATGGCGGTGCACAGGAACAACACCATCCTTGGAGATAAAAATCTGCGCCACCGTCATCTTCTCGCCTGTAACTACTTTGCGCCAGAATTTTGGATTCATCTGCTCCTTCCGCACCGAGTCCCACGCATACAGCCGCATAACAATCCCTCCGGTTATTTTTGTAGCTTCTTGCACAGGCATTTTACATTCCATGGTAAGAATTTGGCGATAAAATATGCTCAGATTTTGCAGACAAGTATCAATACTTCCGCCGCGTTATCAAGAGTAACTGGCAAAGGCGGTTCCGGTGCCGTATCAGGATGTCAATTGAGCTCACCAAGACGATCATCCGCACAGGGATTTGTGCGCGTGTGCTGCATCTGCGGTACGCAAACATTATTCCGGGTTTCATTGCCGTCGCGTTGCTGACCGGCACCGCAGGAGTTTTTTTGCTGGTATTCGTCACTTTCCTGTTGTATTTAATAGTCGCTCCACTCAGAGAGCGAGAACTCCGGGAAGAATACGGTTCTGATTACCAAGCTTATGGACGCGCGGCGCCTCGGTTTCTTCCTCATCTATGGAGAAAGCCCCGGAAATCATCGACACAAAAAGGAGGTTCCCATGCGAAGCTTGTTTCTGGCGGTTCTGCTTGTGGCCCTGATGGCACTGTCCTGGCCTCTGGCAGCTCAGCAAGTCCACAGTTGTGGGAATTACACCATCATCGTCGGCTCTCCTGAAGATAAACTGATGCTGGCCGTGAACGGGGCTAGCGATCCCAATGCCAAGGTCGCCCTGCTTGAAGAGTTTGCGCAGGAGCATTCGGATTCCGATTATCTGCCTTGTGCGGAACAGCTTCTTACGAAGGAGTATGTCACCCTCAAGCAGTATGACAAAGCGATTTCGGCCGGCCAAAAAGCTGTCGCGGCCGGCTACATGGACGTACCCTTCCTTGACAATCTTCTTCAGGCATACATGGAGATCGGCCAGCCCGGTACAGCGCCATTTGACATTATCGCCAAGGCCGCACCACTGATTAAAGCTGAGGCCAATGTTGTCAGGAGTACCGCAGAGAACGAGGCTCAATTTGAAGCCGAAAAAAAGAGCGCCCTGCAACAGGCCCAAAATGATACGGCTTACATGGTCTATTCCTTCTTTCGTTTCCTGCACGGCGTCACGGACCCCAACCAGAAGATCAAGCTGCTTGATCAATTCGCTCAAGCCTATCCTGAACCTGCAAAGGAACAGGCTGGCCGTCTGAACTATCAATATGCGCTGGCCTACACTCAGGCCAACCAGCCTGTGAAAGCCGACGAATATTCCGAGAAAGCCATTGCCTCAGACCCGAATAACATTGAGGCCTTGAACCTTGTCTCGTACGACTATGCGCTTCGGCGCCGCACCAATCAGGCCAAAGCCGAAGAATACGCCAAAAGAGTCCTTACGCTCGTACCCAAAGCGGAAAAACCTGATGGAATGTCTGATGAGGCATTCAAGGCTCAGCAGGACACCCAGGAAGGCATGGCTCACCTGACGATTGGCTATCTGGAGTTGGAGAAAACCGGAGCCTCGCACCGGACAGCCGGCGCCATCAAGGAGCTTCGGCAAGCTGCAGATCTCTTAAAGGCCAATCCGGAACTGCAGGGAGAGGCTTATTATTTCCTCGGCTACGCCTACGAGGCATACTATCCTCCTGAACATCGTCAGGCCATGGCGGCGCTCGAGCAGGCCGTGAAAATTCCCAATTCCATGCAGGGCCAGGCCCGCGAGTTACTGGCCAAAATCAGGAGCGTTGTTCGTTAGACAGTGTGCCTGGGAAGACCGAGGCGCGAAACATTCTGCCAGCGTTGCGAAGTTGACCCGGGCATCACAACAACAACCATCAATATTCTGAAGCGAAGATGACCTCGAACTGGCCTGCCCTCGCAAGAACCACTCAAAGGACCCCAGCCGACGGTCTCTTCATCATGCTGTTCCAGCAGGTTTGAGAAAAACGCTCTCCGTTCTCCGCTTCTTTCGGCGGCGTCATTTTACATTTGAGGTCCCCAACCCCTTCATTGTCGGGTCGTCCCCGAAAGTGGGTTATAATGGCCGTTAACTTTCAGCCGAACGGTGTTCACATGCGTTATAACAACATTCTAGAGGCCATAGGCCGCACTCCCCTGGTCAAGCTCAACCGCCTGGCACGAGGCTTCAAAGCAGAAGCTTACGCCAAGTGCGACCACCTGAATCCGGGCGGCAGCGTCAAAGATCGAATCGGAATCGCCATGATTGAGGACGCTGAGAAGCGCGGCGTCCTGAAACCCGGCGGCACCATCGTCGAGGGAACCTCGGGCAACACGGGCATCGGTCTGGCGCTGGCGGCCGTGATAAAGGGCTACAAGGCCATCTTCACGATCACTGACAAGCAATCCAAGGAAAAAATCGATCTGCTCAAAGCGATGGGCGCCGAGGTGATTGTGTGTCCGACCGCGGTCGAACCCGATGACCCCCGCAGCTATAATTCTGTTGCCCGGAAACTTGCCAGGGAAATTCCAAACTCCTTTCACGCCAACCAGTACGACAATCCCGCGAATCCGGACATTCACTTTCAAACGACCGGGCCGGAAATATGGGAGGACAGCGAAGGCCGCATCACCCATTTGGTTGCCGGCATGGGAACCGGAGGAACCATCACGGGTATCGGACGGTATTTGAAAGGACAGAATCCTGAAGTAAAGATTATCGGCGTCGATCCGGTGGGATCAATCCTTTACGATTTTTTCCACTACGGCACAACGGGCAAGGCTGAAACGTACAAAGTGGAGGGAATCGGCGAGGACTTCTTGCCCAGGGCGCTCGACTTCAGCATCATTGACGACGTTATTCAAGTGAGCGACAAGGATTCATTCCTCTGGGCGCGAAAACTGGCACGGCTGGAAGGAATCTTTGCCGGAGGCTCGGCCGGCACTGCCGTTGCAGCCGCCATGAAGATTCTTCCTTCTCTGAGCGAGAAGGATTTCGTCGTGATCGTCATTCCGGATACGGGCATGCGCTATCTGAGCAAGGTTTATAACGACGAATGGATGAGAGATAACCGCTACTTCGAATCGGGACTCCCGCTGACCGCCGCGGACATTGTGCAGGCCAAAGCGGCTATGGGCCTACCGAAGCAACTGGTCCGGCTAGCACCCTCGGATTCCCTCGACGAGGCACTCGACAGGATGCAGGCCAACGATTTTTCGCAGCTTCCGGTCTTCGAAGATGAAACACCCGTTGGCGCCCTTTACGAAGACGACATCCTGAACCTGACGCTCCACGGCAAGGACTTCAAGAAACTCCTGGTGCGCGAAGCTATGCGGGAGGCTTTCCCGGTCTTGCCTCCCTCGGCCGCCATTGATCAAGTCACTGCCTGCATCACCCGAGACTGCCCAGCCGTCTTCATTGACCTGGGAGAACACCGGTACGAGATCCTGACCAAGTACGATCTTCTCCATGCAATTGCACGTCTGATCAGGCAGCCGCAATGAAGCCGTTTCTTCGAAGTTTGACAATTCCCGGCCCGCGCCTGAGAATGCTATCTAAGTCAAGGGTAAAGATCTTTCAGGAGACATCATGAGCAAAAGGGTGAGTCCGCAGGAGGTCCTGGAGGCGCTCAAAGGCGTCGAAGACGCGGCGAAGGGCAAGAATATTGTTTCGCTGGGCTACGTTAAAGATATTGAGGTAGCTTCTGACAAAACGGTCGTTGTGGTTGAGCTGAAAACAGCCGGTACTCCGAAGGCGAATTCCCAACTCGCCGCCACTATCCGCAAGGCCGTTGAGGCGATTGGCGTGGCGAAGGTCGAAGTTGAAATCGCCACTCCCGCAGCCGCCCCGCCCAAGACCCAG
>JAKAWN010000626.1 GCA_021827245.1 Acidobacteriota bacterium
TTTTGCATGTGGCAGACTCATACGACCAACTATGGCATTCGCAACACGCCGTGGCGGAGTGGTCATGGCGACGTGATGGCCAGCCTGTCCGCGTCGTGCCGCAACCGCGGGCTGAGGCTGGGAGTCTATCTTTCACCTCAGGACAGGAATTTCGGCGCCGGTCTGGCGGGGCGCTGCAAGACTCCCCAGAAACAGGTGGAGTACAACCGCATGTACCGGGAGCAATTGACGGAACTGCTGACGCGGTATGGTGAAATCGTTGAGATCTGGTTTGACGGTTCGACTGTCGTTCCGGTTGGTGACATTCTCAAACGCTATGCACCCCATGCCATGATCTTCCAGGGTCCGGAGGCCACCATCAGGTGGGTTGGCAATGAGGATGGGTTTGCTCCTTATCCCACATGGAATCCAATCTCCAAGGCCGATGCGAAAACGGGAGTTGCCACGGCAATCCAGGGAAGCCCTAACGGCTCGGTCTGGCTTCCTGTCGAAGCCGACGTCTCGATCCTTCGGCCCTACTGGTTTTGGAGCCCGACAAAGCAGATGAATCTGCTATCCCTCAACGATCTGATCGACATCTATTACCGCTCCGTCGGGCGCGGCGCGCAGATGGTCCTCAATCTCCCGCCAGATTCAAACGGGTTGATGCCCGACACGACTTGCGAGCGGGCGCGCGAGTTTGGTGAGGCGGTCCGTCGTCGCTTCGGGCATAGCATTGCCGAAACTTCCGGTTCCGGCCAGTCTCTCGTTCTGAAACTACCTTCGCCACAGCGGGTTGACCATGTGACCCTTCAGGAGGATTGCTCCCTCGGTCAGCGAGTGCGGGCTTACCGCCTGGAGGGAAACAGCAACGGAAGCTGGGTGGTTCTTGGAAGGGGCACTGCTATTGGCCACAAACGGATTCAGCCCGTCCCTCCCACCGTTGTCGTAGCCATTCGATTTGTCACCGAGAAAAGTGCTGGGCAGCCCGCCGTCCGGCGCTTTGCTGCCTTCGATACCGGGGTACAACCGCCGCGGGGCTGGAATGATCCTGTCCAGGTATGGGCGGATGACAAAGTTGGCGTATGGACAAATCACCGCTTTCGAATCGACCTTTCTAAGAAGATTGCTGCGGCGGCGCAATATCGCTTGCGGTTCGTGGCACAAGGAGGCGCCACGTTCACCATCGAAGACCCGGTCTTGCTTATGGGCGGCGTGCCAGAGCCTGACCTTGTGCGCCGGTCCAAGTCGGAATCCGACACCTTGATCCTTACTATGACCGCCGTTGGACAAGATGTCGTGATTGAAGGGCAAATAAAGGGGGCAGAAAGCGGCATTCTGCTTCTGCGCCGCCTGTGACAGATAGCTCAGGTGCAAAGTTCAGTTCAACGGTGCCGCGCATCTCAAATGCCGCAATTGTCAGGGGTAAGCCAAAGATCGCGGCATGGCCGCATTCACCAGCCTTTACATCGTGTTCGTTCAAAATGAGGATGAATGACGCTCGATCGGTGTAGAGTATCGGAATCCTCCGCGATCCGGGACCAGGACGCAGTCGAGTTGAGATATGGGGCTGAAAAGCAGCCTGGCTGTTCGCCGATTGCCAGTGTGGATTTTGCGTATCTGACCCATATCGTCGTAAAGTCGTAACTGTGCGGGACAGCCCGCCGAGAGTCTTCTTTAGGGAGTCATTATGAGCACGGCCACAAACTCGACCACTATCGCACCCGTCGAGAGCATTCGCGCCCAATTTCCAGCGCTCGAGCGGCGGCAGGGCGGCTACCCTGTCGCGTACTTTGACGGCCCCGGGGGAACACAAGTTCCTCGGCCCGTCGTCGAGGCAGTCAGCGACTACCTCTACCATCACAACGCGAACACCCATTGGGCCTATCCCACCAGCAGCGAGACTGACGCAGCGATCCACAATGGACGCACGGCTTTGGCGGACTTCCTTAATGCGAGCCCGGCGGAGATCGTCTTCGGTCCGAACATGACGACGCTGACATTCCACCTTTCGCGGGCGCTTGGCCGGGGCTTTGGTCCCGGTGATGAGATCGTAGTCACGGAGTTGGACCATCACGCGAACGTCGCGCCATGGCGAGCCTTGGCGCAGGAGCGCGGAGTGACGCTCCTCCCGGTCAGGATGGTTGTGGAGACAGGCCAACTCAACTGGCGTGACCTGGAAAGCAAGGTTAACAAGCGGACGAAGGTTCTGGCAATGGGTGTGGCCTCAAACGCTCTGGGCACGGTCAATGACATCCGACACGCTGCCGAAATAGCGCACGATGCAGGAGCTCTCCTTTTCGCTGACGCCGTTCACTCTGCGCCTCACCTGCCCACGGACGTGAAGGCCTGGGGATGCGATTTCCTTGTCTGCTCCGCCTACAAGTTCTACGGCCCACATCTGGGCGTCCTGTTCGGCCGGAGGGAGCTGCTTCAAACGATCGACTTCCCGAAACTCGTTCCCGCTCCTGATGCGCCTCCAGAGAGGGCTGAGACGGGCACCCTGAACCACGAAGGCATTGCAGGAGCGGCGGCGGTGGTGGACTTCCTCTCTTCACTGACGGCCGGAGCATCGAGGCGCGAGCGGCTTCGGGCCACGCTCGGGGGATTCGACGCGCGAGGCCGGGTGCTGGCAGCACAGATGTGGGAAGGACTCTCCGGCGTCTCGGGCGTCAGGCTGTTTGGCCCCGACCCTATGGCACAGCGAACGCCGACGATAGCGTTCACGGTCCAGGGCGTTGCGCCCTCCGAGGTCGCCCGGCACTTGGCGGAACTGGGAGTGTTCGTCTCCCATGGAAATTTCTATGCGGCCACGGTAGTGGACCGGCTGGGGCTGGCCGGCGAAGGGCTCGTCCGTGCCGGTTGCGCGTGCTACACGACAAAGGAAGAGGTCGACCGTCTCATCGAGGGCGTGCGGGATGTTGGCCGGCAGAGGCGTTGATCCCGATTCAACTCGCCTGCTGCACTGTATTTCTAGCCCAATGACCGAAAACCGCCATTTCGAAGCCGGGGAAGAAAGTCTGGAAGTGGTAGGAAATAAGAGGCAAGCTTGGTGGACCTGAGAGAATTCGAACCCCTGACTCCTTGGTTGCAAAGCACCAGAATCGTTTGAACGAATTTTGCCAGAGCCGACGCTACACCAAGGATATCAGGAAACTACAGGAAAATCGAGGGCAATGGATCGAGCCTAAAATTGCACCAATATTGGTGCAATGTTGCTGCTTTTTCCTCAACTCTTATCACATTCTTATCACAGTAAACCAAGCCGAATT
>JAKAWN010000627.1 GCA_021827245.1 Acidobacteriota bacterium
AGAGAAGAAAGAGCGATCGACCATAGACCCGCTGAAGCCAAGCACCGCCCGGTTATGGTGCCTCTAGCGACCGGCAACGCCAATGGACAGAACTCATTTTCATCATCAGGGGTGGAGCTTCAAGCCCCACGATCGTTAGAGCGAGGCGAGCAAAGTCACGGGTGCTTGAGCTCAGTATGGAGCCGGACTTATGCGTACGGTCCATGTCGGATCCATTGGGTAGCGATCCGCTTTCCCCCGCTGTACCGGAAGTCCGGCACGAAGGGAGAGGGGGTGAGGAAGCCCCTGGGCATCAGTCCGCCGGATAGGAGGATCTGCGTGGTGTCGCCGTTGCCGACGGGATAGAAGCTGACTTGGTGTATGTCTGCCACGATTGGTCCTTTCAGGAACAGTGGCAATCAGCAATTTGGCACTCCGTGACTGAAAGTGCTAAGGTGCACTATATCCAGTGTTTCTCATCACGTCAATACGCTACATCTAGACTTGAGGAAGACTCCCGGCCTTGACCTGAGCGTCATCGAACACTCCTTTTTGGCGCAGCCGATGGCGATTTTTGCATTTAAGTTTTAGTTGTTACGTTTTACGCTCAATTTGTCTCCCAGAGGGAGACGAACTTGCCGCTGAGTATCGTTGATGTTATATTTACCGTGCAGTCCGTTTCTTTTTGAGGTGCATATTGAGTGCAAAACATCATTTGCCAACAAAGACGCTAGGCCCACGCACAGCGCAGCTCTTCACTGAGCTGAATGAACTACGCCGGTTTACGTTTACCTTGGCGGATGCGAAATCCATCACCGGCCTATCGGCTGCGGCGGCCCGCAATCTCGTGCACAAAGCCCAGCAACGAGGCGTGATCACGCGACTGAAGCCGGGCCTGTACAACCTCGTGCCATTCGAACTCGGATGGGCCACTGAGCACATCGACAGCCCGTACTTGATCGCGCGTGAACTCGCCGGTACGGCGCCCTACTTCCTGTCGCACGGCACCGCACTTGAGTTGCATCGCATGGTGACGCAGCCGACCTTCACCGTGTATGTGTCATGCACGCGGCGCGTGCGTCCGCAGACGGTGGGCGGCTATGACTTTCGGTTTGTCCACATTACGGCGGAGCAAGAATTCGGAGTCATGAAGCATTGGATCGACAAGGAGCGCTTCGTGATGATCAGCGACATGGAGCGCACCATCATCGATGGTCTCCGACACCCAGCATTTGCCGGTGGCGTTACCGAAGTCGCCAAGGGGTTGTGGATGAAGCGGGACGTACTGAAAGTCGAACGACTGGTGGACTACGCACGACGCTTCGGCGTCGGCGCTGTCGTGCGTCGCCTCGGCTACCTGCTGGAACACTATGGTCTGGCCGATGCTTTGGTGCTGGAGCAGCTACGCGGCATGCTGACGGCAACTTACCAGCGCCTTGATCCACTGCTCCCCGCCGAGGGAGCATTCCTATCACGTTGGCGGCTCCAGCTCAACGTGGCTCCCGAAGAACTGGATGCCGTGAGGCTTGGCTGATGGTTCCTCAACGCAACATTTCTCTGGTCTCGAATAGGTTGGTGACCGCTGGCGGGCGACGCATCCCCGAGGCCATCATTGAACGCGATTATGTGTTGGCCTGGTTCCTTACTGGTTTGGCCGGTCATCCGTTACACGACGTGCTTGCCTTTAAGGGTGGAACGGCCCTGCGCCGCTGCTGGTTCGAGAACTATCGATTCTCAGAAGACTTGGATTTCACCTTAATCCGTCCAATCACTCTCGAAGAGATCTTGGCGGGGTTGAGCGAAATTTTCGCGACCATCGAAGCCGACTCAGGTCTGCGGATCGCGTTCGATCGCGAAGACCGCCACGGCCACCAGAATAGTCACACCTTCTATCTGCGCTATCAGGGGCCACTGCCCGCAGCGAATGACGTGAAGGTGGATATAACGATCAACGAAATCCTGTGCTTCCCGCTGCAAGATCGTCCGATTCTGCGTACTTACGACAGCTTTGACGACCTACCCGAAGGACCGACCGTGAAGGTCTACGCCATTGAAGAGATCGTAGTGGAAAAGTTGCTGGCCTTGAGCGATCGGGCACGCAACGAGCCGCGCGACCTTTATGACCTCTGGTATCTGTTTGGCACGACCGACCTGCGCATTGCAGAGCTTCGCACGGAACTCGATGCCAAGCTGGCATTGCGACAACGTACCGTGGCCGGCATGGAGCAGGCTATTGCCGCCAAGGAAGACCGTCTGCGTCGTCTCTGGATCAACCGCCTGGCACACCAGATGAACCAGCTACCACCCTACGACGAGGTGTTCCGCGAAATGTTGCGTGTAGTTCGGGCCGCTGACTTGCCTGGGCCCTGACGCGATGACCGCCAGAGTTCATTTCGACTGTAGTGGTTGACCTGGATAGTCACAGGCTTGCCCGCCACCACCATCGTATCGGCCGCCGGAGGGATGCGGGGAGGCCGGTTAAGCCGCCAGAGCCTGCGGAAGATTTCTTCGCCAAAAAGAACCCCCGGAAACCATCAAGGATTTTCGGGGATTATAGAGGTTTCAATGGGTGCTTATCAACACCCTAAGAAATAGGCTTGGGCTTGGGCCGAAGCGATGAGGTTGGGAAGATCAGTCATGCTGGGCGCGCTAAATCCCGGCCTGTACCAGCTCCAGCAGCCCATCATCATTGATCCGGTACAGCCATTGCCGTACGGATCCCGCAAGGCGGCAATAATCTCACCGGCCGGCATGGCCACCGTTCCATCGGGGAAATTGTCCAGTCGAGCTCCGTCTGGGCAAAAAACGCGCTGGCCAGCTTCAGGATCTCGTTGGCCCGACGCAGCTCCTTGACCTCCCGCTCCAACTCCTTGACGCCCTGGGCCTCGACTGTGGTCACCCCAGGGCGGGCACCGACATCTACTTCCACGCGCTTGATCCACTCCAGCAACGTCTGCGGCACACAGCCAATTTTCGGGGCTATCGACTCCACGGCCGCTCACAACGACGGGTATTCCCCACGATGCTCCTGTACCAGGCGTACCGCTCGCTCACGGACTTCAGGTGAAAACTTCTTCGATCTGTTCATGGCTTCATTCTCTTAGAGATTGGAGCCTCAACCAAACTCGGGGCGGTTCATGGAGGCAGTTTTCCCCGGTTGAAGGCGATTCCACCACGCCCAGAAAAGCTTGCAGGGGAGGCTCTGTGGTTTCGGGATGGTTCTGCCAGCCAGAACTCTAGGGACAGTTTCTTTCCTGCCGGGGTCTGG
>JAKAWN010000628.1 GCA_021827245.1 Acidobacteriota bacterium
GGAAGAAATCCGCGAGTGCGCCGAGGTGCCGTTTGTGCCGGGTGAGAAAGCAGAGAAGAAGGACACGCAACCCCTGCGCTATGTGGCGATGCGCATCCGCAAGAAACAAGGGGAACTGTTCGAAGACGGCAGCCGGGTGCGGCATTTCGCGGTGCTGACGAACCGGTGGGAGTTGACGGCGGCGCGGCTGATCGAGTGGCACCGCGAGAAGGCGGGCACGATCGAGCTGGTGCATGACGTGATCAAGAACGAGTCGGGTGGCGGGGTGCTGCCGTCGAAATACTTCGGGGCGAATGCGGCCTGGCTGCGGCTGGCGGTAATCTCCCACAACGTGCTCGTGGCGTTGACGCAGCTGGCGTTGCCGGCGGAGCTCGTGACGGCGCGCCCGAAGCGCTTGCGCTTCCTGATCTTCAACACGCCGGGACGGTTGGTGCATCACGCGCGAAGACTGATCCTGCGGCTGGCCGCAGCGGCGGAGTGGATTGCCGCCGTACCGGGAAGGCCTACGGTTGCTGCCGCTCGGGACCTGAGCCCGCCTGCACCCAGACACAGCGGTTATCGACGGATTTCCAAGCCACTTGATGGGAACCGCAGTTTGGAGAGCTCTGCTTTCTTTCCTCCCGAAAACCTCGGCGACCTCCGGCAGTTCGAAAAAATCGTCACCGCTCCGCCCAAGCCGTGCCTCGGGACAGTTGCTGGAGGACAAATTTCGTCCTCACTCGCCACAAACCCCATCCGCCCAACCGCCCCGCACACTTATCGACGGATTAGGACGTTCCTTCTTGCGGTGTTGTTGAGCTGTGGCAGCGGCTCAGGCCCTGCTTCCAACAACCTGGCTGAACCCGTCGTATCGGTTTCCCTCACGGAGCACAATTCTACCCTTGGTGCCAGCGAAACCCATCAGTCCGCTGCCACCGTGGCTGGATCGTCCAACAAGAACATCACGTAAACCTGTCCGGGTGCACGGGCGATGACTGTGGATCCATCGACCCCTCGGGTTTGTATACGGCTCCTTCGGTAGTTTCGACCCACGTTGCGGTAGCGGTCACCGCCGCCGCGCAGGCGGACCCGAACAAGGTTGATCAAGCGGGAGTCGAACTAATGCCGATAGTGGTCTCGATCTCGCCGGTGGATGCTTGGCTCGCACCCGGCGGGACCCAGAACGCGGCGGGCAATGCTGGTCGTCGCTTCGCTCTGCGCAGCGGCTAGTACAATCCGAGCCCGCAAGGCCAGGCGTTGTTCCGTAGTGGATGCCCGTACCCACTGCCGGCGCGCTTCGCGATCTTCGACAGAAAGTCTTATAAGAATCGCTCTTTTGCCCATTCCCGGAGGTTATCATATAACGCTATTCCGTGTCACAGTACAAGCCCACTCTAGGAATGCCTGGCGGCAATGCTCGCGACATGCAGCACAAGTGTGCAGGAGAAGGGGCGTTCGGGGGGCGCCTTTGAAGCCTCCTATGTCCTACCCCGTCAACGGAATTTCATTGTGTGCCCGCTTGAATTTCTCGGCTTGGCCCTGCAATTCGGCTAAAATGGATCGCGATGTTCCATGAAATTCTTCCGGTTGGCATGCTGGCGTGCAACTGCTCGGTGGTTGGTGATGACGACACGAAAGAAGCAATCGTCATCGATCCCGGAGATGAGATCGAGCGCGTGCAGGAGATTCTTACTCGTCAGAATTTGAAGGTTCGATTCATCATCGCGACTCACGCACACATCGACCACGTGGGAGGCCTGAAGAAGCTCCGCGAACTGACCGGAGCTCCCGTGCTGATGCACGAAGCCGACCTGCCGCTCTATCAGAACCTGGCCGCACAGGCTGCGTGGTTGGGTGTGGAAACACCGGGCATGGTGGAAGTGGACCAGTTTTTGAAAGAAGGAGACGAGCTGCGCTGGGGTTTGCTTTCCGCTGAGGTTCTGCACACGCCGGGACACTCACCGGGGAGCCTTTCGCTTCACCTTCCTGGCGAGAATGCCCGCATCTTTGCCGGTGACACGCTGTTTCAGGGCAGTATCGGGCGTTGGGACTTGTGGGGCGGTTCCCAGCAACAACTGCTCCGCTCTATCCACGATAAACTTCTGCTTTTCCCGGACGACACGCCGGTTTTCCCGGGCCACGGCCTCAGCACCACCATCGGCCACGAACGGGAATCGAATCCTTTTCTTCAGGACCTGTAAGACGAAGATCACTTCACTAGTGGAAGTATGGCCTTGAATTCCGGGGTTCCGCTCTTCCCGAGCAGTTCGTAAATCATCATTTCCGCTGAGCTGATAACGGCGCCAGCGCGCTCCATGCGGTTGAGCCCCACTTCCCAATTCTCCCGGGTGCGCGACGACGTAGCGTCTCGCGCGACGTGCACCGCATATCCGGCGTTCAAAGCACCGAGAACAGTCTGGGCAACGCACACATGCGATTCGACTCCTGCCACCAGCAGCGTAGTCCGGCCGGGTGCAACCTCCTTGAGGTGCACAGGAAATGCCTCATCGCTAAAGCAACCGAAGCTCGTCTTGTCAAACGGAGTGACGCCGGGCGCAGCGCAGGCTACTTCCGATACCACTGGTCCCAGGCCTTGCGAGTACTGCGTGGTCAGGATTGCCGGCAAGGAGAGAATCTGGCTGAGACGAAGCAGGAGGGCACAGTTCCTTGTTACTCGATCGGCCTCGAAGATGGCCGGCATCAGTTTTGCCTGCGGATCAATGATCAAGAAAGCGCAACTCTTCGGGCTGAGAAAACGGGATGCAGTATCTGGCCGATCCGTCATGCGGGTAGTCCTCGTTCATTGCGAAAAATGAATTGGTCCTAATTATAACAAACGCGAAACGGTTGTTTTCCAGACCGCCCTGGCCTGCCACGTTCGAAAATCAGGCATCAATTTTGCCAGCAGCTTTGCATCAGAAGGCCCGTGCGGGTATGATTCTGTGCCGGAGAGGAGGCCGGAAAGATCATGCCAAAGTCACCGAGGAAGAACATGAATGGGAAAGGCCGCCGGAGGTTCCTGAAGACGATGACACTGGGCGTCGGCACGCTGGCGCTGCCGGTAAATTCAATTGCCACGGGAGGCTCTCCCGCGCCACCCCCGTTGCCGTCAGAGGAGGCAAAACCCGAGACAATCACATTTCCACGGATTTTTCGCGGGCGGAAGCGCAAGATGATCGGTTTCCCTCTGGGCGGTGTCGGCACCGGATGCATCAGTCTTGGCGGCCGCGGTCAGTTGAGGGAATGGTGGATAGTTAACCGGC
>JAKAWN010000629.1 GCA_021827245.1 Acidobacteriota bacterium
ATCTCTTTCTATTGCTGGTAGCCGTCGGTTTCATCCTTTTGATTGCCTGCGCCTACCTGGCAAACCTGACCCTCAGCCGGACTTCGGCCCGTTCCAGGGAGATGGCAATGCGAACGGCACTGGGCGCCAGCCGCCCGCGGGTCTTCCGCCAGTTGCTGACCGAATCTGTTTTGCTCTCGCTTGTCGGAGGCGGGGTGGGCTTGTTCCTAGCAATGGCCGGACTTGCCGGAGTGAAAGCTATTGACGGGGGCAATGTTCCCCGCCTCGATCAGGCGGGCATCGGCGGACACGTCCTGCTTTTCACGGCTGCGATCGCGCTGGTCACAGGAGCCCTGTTCGGGCTGGCGCCTGCGGTTCGCGCCTCAAGAACGGGCCTGAACGAGTCGCTGAAAGAGGGCGGCCGGTCAGGCTCCGAAAGCGGCGGTCACCAGCGGATTCGCAGCCTGTTGGTGGTGTCCGAGGTTTCACTCACCCTCGTGCTGCTGGCCGGCACTCTTTTGATGACGCAAAGCTTCGCGCGCCTGCTTGATGTGAATCCCGGCTTTGATCCCCACAATGTGCTGACCCTGCAAATTGCCCTGCCTTCTCCGCGCTATTCGTCGAGCCTGCGGATCACCGACTTTTACCGTTCGCTCATGCAGCAAATCAGGCGCCTTCCGGGCGTTGAAGCCGCCGGAGCGGTTTCTCAGCTCCCTTTCAGCGGCATCGTAAGCTCCGGATCATTCCGAATCGAAAACCGTCCAATGGGACCGAGCGTGGTTTTGCCGCACGCAAACATCCGCCAAATAACTCCCGGCTTCTTTCGAGCTTTGCGGGTTCCTTTGCGGAAGGGCCGGATCTTTACTGACGCTGACAATGCCACAGCTCCCAAGGTAGCCATCGTGGACACCACGCTTGCACGCCTCTACTGGCCGAAGCAAAACCCTATCGGCCAGCGGGTCCTTTTTCCTCTCGGTTCCGGGGGCGTTTGGCGCACGGTCGTGGGAATCGTGGGGAATGTCAGATATGGAGGCTTAAGCGCGCCGCGAAAGGGAGTACTCTACTCCCCAGAGGCGCAAAGTCCGCAACAGAACTTGTCCCTCGTCATTCGCACTGCCGCCACTCCTGCTGCCATCGCGAATGAAGTCCGCCGGGCAGTTTCCGTTGTAGACAGCCAGCAGCCCATTTACAACGTCAAGACAATGGGACAGTACATTTCCGAGTCGGTAACGGATCGCAGCCTCGACGTTTTCCTCCTGAGCATTTTTGGGGGACTGGCCCTGGTCCTGGCGAGCGTTGGGATTTACGGCTTGATTTCCTATGACGTCAGCCGGCGCAAACGCGAAATAGGCATCCGATTGGCCCTTGGAGCGGCAAGGGGCGATGTGCTGAGGATGGTGGTCTGGAAGGGCCTGAAACTCGCGCTGATCGGTGTGGTGGCCGGCGTTGCAGGCGCGCTCGTGGTCACGCGCTTTCTGTCAAGTCTGCTTTACGGCGTGAAGCCCACCGACCCGCTCACATTCATTGCCGTCTCCCTGATTCTTGTCGCCGTGGCGCTCGCGGCCTGCTACATTCCCGCCCGGCGCGCGGCGAAAGTCGATCCCATGGTGGCGCTGAGGTACGAATAGCGGCTGTAGCGGCGGTCTATGACCGCCGGTGTGCATTCTAGTAAAGGCCGGCGCTCGCAGAGCGCCGCTACAACGACGCGGCTGAGGTTGACCCCATGGACTGCTGTGTGTGTTTCTTTGATGGCATGACAATTGCCGAATTCAAGGAAGGGCAATGAGCTGGCAGCGATATCTTGCCAAAATCGGGGCGTTGATTCGCGGATCGAATCCATCAGACGACCTGGAAGAAGAGATTCGCGTTCATCTGGAGATGGAGGAGCAGGAGAATCGCGAACGGGGCATGACGCCCGAGGAAGCGCACTATGCGGCGCTGCGCAAGATTGGCAACGTGACGCGGGTCAAGGAAGACACACGGGAAGTGTGGTGTTTTGTCTGGCTCGAAACGCTCCTTCAGGACCTTCGCTACGGCCTGCGCCAACTCCGCCGCAATCCGGGCTTCACCGTTGTCGCCGTGCTCACCCTCGCCCTGGGCATCGGTGCCAATACCGCGATTTTCTCGGTCATCAACGGGCTGTTCATGCATCCGGCGGGGATCGCCCACCCCGGCCGGTTGGTGGCACTTCGCGCAAGGTACACCAAGTTGGGACTCATAAACATTGTTGTGTCTGCCCCGGATTTCGCGCAGATTCGCGACCGCCACGATATTTTTGCGTCAGCGGCCATCGAGCAGACGGGAGACTTTAACTACACGGCAGGGGAATGGCCTCAACGTCTCCTGGGCGCGAAAGTCACATGGCAATGGTTTGACGTGTTTCAGGCAAGGCCGTTGCTTGGGCGGATATTCACGAAAGAGGAGGATGAACCCCACGCCAATCGTGAAGTCGTACTTGCTTACTCTGCGTGGAAGAAGTGGTTTGGAGGCGATCCCGCCGTGGTCGGCCGCTCCATCCGGTTGAATGGAGAATTTTACCGCGTGATCGGCGTGATGGGCCCGGACTTCCATTGGCCGCCCAAGGTCGACCTCTGGATGCCTCTCGGCCTCGCTCCAGACAGATTTGCTCCTGCTGACATGTTCAATGAAAGCTATTTTGCTGTGGCGCGCTTGCGGCAAGGGGTTTCAGTTTCCCATGCGAGCGCTGTCGTGGCCTTGCTGGCAAGGCGCATCGTTGAAAATCCGGCCGCCAGCTTTGCAAAAGCTTCCGGCTGGGGCATGTTCATTCTCCCATTGCTCCATTACTCTTACGGTGACGTTCGAACGCCACTGCTGATTCTGGCCGGCGCTGTGGGATTTGTGCTGCTCATTGCCTGCGCGAATATTGCCGGCCTGCTGCTGGCCAGGACTGCCAGCCGGACGCGCGAGTTTGCAGTGCGCGCTGCTCTTGGCGCTCCGCGCAGGAGGTTGATGGGTCAGTTACTCGCGGAAAGTCTGCCTCTGGCCCTGGCGGGGGCGGTGGCCGGGACTCTTCTGGCAAGCGTGGGCGTGCGGTTGCTGACTATGGCTGCTCCTCAAGGTTTGATGGCCGGGGCGGTTTTTCCATTGGACAGCAGGGTACTTTTGTTCACCATCGGCGTCACACTTCTTGCGGCCCTCATCTTCGGCATCGTCCCAGCCTGGCATACTTCTCATGCCGACCCTTACTCCACCCTCAAGGAAGGCGGCCGTTCTCAAGCAGGTGGTCACTCCAGCCAC
>JAKAWN010000090.1 GCA_021827245.1 Acidobacteriota bacterium
CGATTTGCAGCTCTATCTGACGGGCTGCGCGTTTCCATTGACCAATGGCGGGCCGCATCGCCCCTCACCAGTCCTGATGCCTGGGTTTTTCCGTCCGAAAGATTTGCGACGCCCTTAGCAAAGGATAATTGCTGGAGGCGGGGCTTCCTTCCCAAACTCAAACCTGTGGGATTGGCTTGGGCAAACTTCCAAGTCATGCGCCGCACGCACAGCTCTCTGCTAAAAGAGTTGAACATTGATCCCCATGTGCGGGCCGAACAAATGGGGCACACGGTTGATGTGAACGAGAACGTGTACACGATCACATCGGTCATGCGCCGGAAAGAAGCCGTGAATGCTTTGGAGAGTGCAATCGGGGCTTAATGGACTCTATTGGACTCCAGCGCTGAAACGGTTTTCGTAACTGATTGAAAAGATGGAGCGGGGGACGGGGATCGAACCCGCGACGTCCAGCTTGGGAAGCTGGCATTCTACCGCTGAATTACCCCCGCTTTAATTTCCACTAGGTCACGCTCGGAACAAGAACAATCGCGCTTCAGTTGTGCCGTCAGCTTCAGACGGCCAGGTAATTCCGACCGCTTCGATGATCCCGTTTTTTCGCCGGCGGTGAGCCACGCTCCAAGCCGCTACCGTCTGATTGGTTCGCACGGCCCGGGATCACAGGGAATAGACCCGACCGAAGGCATCCCTGCTCACGTCAAATTGTACATGTGCACCCTTGAGCAATGCAATAGCATGTTCGAAACTGCTTGTCGCGTCGTCCATCGCGACAGGAACGAAATGAGGCGGTGAGCGGCTGTATTGCAAGAATCCTCACGGGTTTTCGGTCCGGAGGTCCGGTTATTGACATAAATAATCCAAGCTTTGGGGACATCTTCAGTGCAGGCTCTCTTCGAACAGGACAGCTTTCTAGAAGGATATCGTGGTAGGCTTGTTCGAAGGTCGGTGCAAGCAATAGGGTCGAAAACCGCTGGGACCAGCATTGGAAGGGCGCGGTTTCGAGGGCCATGAAGTTACATAAAGGTCGGCAAACCATGCCCCTCGTTGTTTTCTTTCTCCCCATTGGAACCATGGGGGTAGTGCAGATCCTGTCCCCTGGGCTGTTGAAAGATTTGAGGGAGCCAAAAAGAGCGGCGACTCCCGCGTGGTTGCGGCGACGTACAAGACCATCGTTAAGCGTTTTCCTTTGGCACAAGCGTATAACAATCTTGAGCTCGATTACTTTCCTCTCAAGGAGTTTTGTTTAGCTGTCAAGGCACGCGGGGATGCCCGCGGAGTCAAGTGCGGCAAGGTGGGGGCACGATTGTTCTTGGACCCTTCCGAATATAAATCAGGGAGTTTCAAGGAGGCCGCTCAGGATCTCCGGATAAATCGGCTTGCCAGTCCTCTGCCGGCCCAACTTTATGTGAAAGAGCACGCGGCCGGCAACGCGCTACCGATTTTTCGTTCTTTGCTTAGGGACCATCCGGAGGATGCTTGCGCCTGTTCCGCTCTGGGGGAAGCCCCGGCGCATCTGGACCAGAATGAAGCTTCAGCAAATTCCTTGCGCAAAGCTCTGCAGCTTGGCTCATCAACGAACGACTCTCGTTTCGAAACGGCCATGATCTACCGTGACTTTGGTCAGGTATATCTAGCTTGGGAACAACTCGAAATTTCTCTGAAGCACAGCAAGAAAAATTTCCAACTCAGTTACAGGAGGGAGCAGTAATGATGAAGAAGGAGCACGAATCCGGGCAGGCACGCATGAAAGAAGGCAGACCTCCAGACGGTCATCTCCAGGGCTCAATCTCGAGAAGGAATTTGCTGATGGGCGCTGCTGCATTAGGCGCGGGCAGCAAGATTCTTGAAGCTGCCACCGCTTCGGCGACGACGGATCCTCCAGCGGGTAAGCCTGGCATCCTCGCCTTGATCGGCGACAGATATCATAACGCAGACTACATTCACGTCTCCTTGGATCGGTTATTTTCCGAGATGGGCCTGGCCTGGGACTATACGACCCGCTATGAGCAATTGTCTAGAAACCTCCTTCGAGGTTATCGTGTTCTCGTTGTCTTTAAGGATGGCATGATATGGCCCGGGGGATATCTTGGACCTGATGCCTACACCTGTTACGAGGACGACCTCGAAAACCGGGCGGACTTTCCAAAGGCAAAACCGCAGGGCTGGATCACGCCGGAGCAGGCCGAGGCGGTGAGAGATTTTGTTAATGATGGCAATGGTCTTTATTCTTTCCATGAGAGTTGCGACGTTTCCAATTTTTCTCCAGTTTATAAGGAACTTCTGGGTGGAGAATATGCCGGTCATCCGCCCCTGCGGCCTTTCAAAGTGCGCGTGGTCAACAAGACCCATCCCATCACCCGGGGTATCGAGGACTTCATGGTGACGGATGAACAACACTTCCCCGCCTACCAGGGTGATCCTGAGAATATTCTCCTTCAAGGTGAGAACATCGACGGTCTCACATACGGCGATCGCGGAACAAAGTCCGTCTCGGGTTGGGCGCACGAGTACGGGAAAGGGAGAGTGGTTTTCACAGGCATAGGACATACAATTCACGCGATGTGGGCTCCGGAGCACTTGAAACTCCAGAAGCGGGCAGTGCAATGGCTGTTGAAACAGATTTAGGATTCAGTCGTGCCCATCAATCCAACGAACCGTTAATGGCTCTCGTGGCTAAATAGCCGATGCTCATTGGCAATATAGGAATCTAGGCAGGAAATGGAGAGAAACGTTATGGCGAATTATGCCAAGCTCAGGCGGCCACCGCCCTGCAAACTCGCGTTGCAGAAATCACGAAGAACTTCCTCACAAGACAATGATGGATCGAGAGCAGAAGGAACACTGGCGTTCTCGTAGGCACAAGTTCGAAACGCGTCTTCGAAGCAGAGAACGCAAGATGTCATTTAGCTGCGATCGGTTTGATTGAATTCAACGGTATTTGCTGGGGTCTTGCTGAGAAGCTGATGCGCAGAAGCTATTGTCATGCTGAGCGGGACCACAGGCTTCAGCCCATTCCAAGCCCGCCAATCGGCGTTCGCTTCCGCACGGGACTCAAGGTGCGCTTTTCAGACATCCGCCGAACTTGGCGCCTCCCAGTGTGATTATCCGCCCAGCATGACAGGTTGGTCCTCAGCAGGTCACCCATTCCGGCAATGCGGCATCAAGCCGCTTTCCGGACATGAAGTTGCTCGACTGTCGAGTTCGTCACCTCGTAGGTATGCAGCTCTGATTTTCCTTCTACATACTTCTCGAGCGCTTTCAAAACGCCGGCGTATCCCTTCTGGTTATACGTCTCGGCATTTTCCTTGCGGTCCCACAAGCTGATTCCGATTGCTTCTTCACCATCACTTGAGACCATCGCAATTTCACCGGAGAACCCCGTGTACTTTCTCAGGGTTGGGATAATCTCATCATCCATGGCCCGTGCAAAGCCCTTGCCCCCTTCGGGCCTCAGCTTCATCCGGACAATTCTTGCAAACATGGGATCATCCTCCTTTGTCAAATTGGTTTTGGCCCACTTCTTAGCCTAAACCGGTCAGGACTGTACGCCTATGACCCGAGTCACAGGGGCTGGTGATGTACATGGAAGGGTTGTTCCTCCAAGGTCCTCGGCCGGCACAATCCGCAAGTCTTTGCCCTGGAACGATTTCGGTGCGTGATGCCGTCCGTTTGACTTCGCGGGGTGCAGTGGGCTACTCTCGAAATGATTAAAGTTTGCGCTAAAGATGCGGCGTTTGCGAACCTGACATGCGAAGAGTTTATCTGGACAACAATGCGACTACTCCCGTTGCGCCTGAAGTGTTTGAGGCGATGAAGCCTTACTTCCTGGATGATTTTGGCAACGCTTCATCCATCCACTGGTACGGGCAACGGGCGAAGGTTGCCATCGAATCAAGCCGGGAGCAACTCGCTCGTCTTCTCAACGCGCGGCCCAGCGAAATTGTATTTACGAGTGGCGGGACGGAATCCGACAACGCATCCCTGGTTGGCATTGTTGAGGCCTCTCGGTCGGGAAAAAAGCACGTCATCACAACCGCCATTGAGCACCCGGCTGTTTTGCACACAGCGAAGGCACTCGAGAAGCGAGGCGTGCGAGTTACCTACGTTCGCGTCGGCCCAGGCGGTGTTGTCGATCCCGGTGACGTGGAGAAGGCCATCGGTCCGGATACCGTGCTGATTTCCGTGATGCACGCCAACAACGAGCTTGGAACCATCCAGCCGCTTGAAGAAATCGGACGCGTCGCGCGCGAGCACGACATTTACTTCCACACAGACGCAGTGCAGTCGGTGGGAAAAATTCCTGTGGACGTGGAGAGCATGGGCGTCGATCTGCTTTCGCTTTCAGGGCACAAGCTGTACGGGCCGAAAGGGGTGGGCGCGCTCTACGTCCGTAAGGGCACCATCCTTCGGCCATTGCTTTACGGCGGGCACCATGAGCGCGACCGGCGGCCCGGCACGGAAAACGTTTCCGGAATTGTCGGCCTCGGCAAAGCCGCCGAACTCGCCCGCGAGCACATGCCGGAGGAAATCGAGCGGGCTGGTGCATTGCGGAATCGCCTGGAGAATGGAATTCTCGCAAGCGTTCCCATGGCGACGGTGGCCGGCGATAGATCACGCCGGGTCCCGACCACCACCAACATCAGCTTCGACCTCGTGGAAGGCGAGGGCTTCGTGATCGCCATGGATCTGCGGGGGGTGGCATGCTCTACGGGCGCAGCATGCTCTTCGGGTTCACTTGAGCCTTCTCACGTGCTCTCCGCAATCGGCCTGAAGCCTGAGCGAGCGCGTTCCAGCATCCGCTTTAGCCTGGGTCGCTTCAATACTATCGAGGACATCGACTACACTCTCGAAATACTGCCGCGCGTGGTCGAACAGCTTCGTTCGCTTTCTCCCCATTACAATAAAGATGCGATCAGTGCCCAGCCATCGGGTTCCAACGCGAAGGCACTGGCTGAACATTGAACTTCCGATTCCCATGACAATTGTAGTAGCCATGAGCGGCGGCGTAGACAGTTCCGTAGCCGCGGCGCTGCTTGCTGAAAACAACTCGTACGCGTGCTCAAATGGCCCTCCTGCCGTGATTGGCATGACGATGCAGTTGTGGAACCAGCGGCGTCTGCCCACGCTCGTTGACGCTGAAGAAGGCGAACCTGGCCGCGACATCGGGCGCTGCTGCTCGCTCGATGACGTGTATGACGCGCGCCGTGTAGCAGGCTTTCTGGGACTTCCTTACTACGTGGTCAATCTTGAAAATCGTTTTGAGGAGGGCGTCGTCCGGCCCTTTGTCGAAAGCTATTTAGCAGGCGAGACGCCGATCCCTTGCAGCCTTTGTAACACGGAAATCAAGTTCTCCGAGTTCATTGAGACCGCGCGCAGGGTCGGGGCCGATGCCGTCGCCACCGGTCACTACGCACGCGTTCAGAAGGACGCGGAATCCGGCCGCTATCGCCTGTTCGCCGGTCGCGACCCATCGAGGGACCAGTCGTATTTTCTTTTCGGACTCACGCAAGAGCAGCTTGCGCGCACGCTTTTTCCGCTGGGCGAGTTTACTAAGGAGGAAGTCCGCGCCATGGCGCGCGCGCGGAATCTGCCTGTGGCCGCAAAGCCCGACAGCCAGGAAATCTGCTTCGTGCCCACCGGCGACTATCGCCGCTTTATCGACGCCTATTTGAACGAGCAAGGCAGGAAGCTGGACGACACGGAGGGCCAGGTGGTCACCACCGACGGCCGCGTCCTGGGCCAGCACCAGGGGGTTGGAAACTACACCATAGGGCAGCGGAAGGGACTCGGCATTGCCACGGGAGTGCCGCTTTACGTCATCGGGCTTGACCGCGGCCGTAATCGCGTGGTGGTCGGTTCCGATCAGGAACTCCTGAAGCGCCGCTTGCTGGTGCGCGAGATCAACTGGATTCGCGCGGTTCGCGCGGGCGAAAACTTCGAAGCGCGTGTCAAGATCCGCAACAAGCACTTCCCCGCCCCCGCTTGTGTCGAAGCTCGCGACGACGGCAAAGCTTTTGTCGAATTCTCGAGCCCTCAGCGCGCCATCACGCCCGGCCAGGCTGCCGTCTTTTACGACAGAGACGAGGTTGTCGGCGGAGGATGGATCTCGGACGTGCTTGATTAACACTCGCTATTGCTCCTGATCAGGAGCTGCCGTCTGCACGCCTCGCGATAACGACCCTGTGACATTTCGCTTGCCAATCGGAAGTTCTTACGGATTCCTGGCACAAATTTCGTCGCCTGGCTTGCCGTCCTTTCTGGCGAAAACATTCCAGTCCACACAAATGGCAACAGTTAGAGTTCCTAACGGGGCCCTGGAACCCAACTTGCTTTATTAGAGCATAGCAGTGCGGGACAAGGGTGAACAACGAGGGAGTCGGATCATTCCTCGATGTAGAACCCGCCGGCAGGGGTGTGTTTTGCTGAGCGAACGAAAGCATTTCAGTGGCGAGGCAGTCGAATTGGGAGTCGGAAGCCCGAGGATATATTTGAAGATATGAATCATTTGTTTTATTGTTGTGTATAATTTGATTAATCCTCATTTCGTTATTGACGACGAGGCTGGACACTCAGTACGCCAGCTCTTCCCGCACGCACCTCGGATCTCTTGTTATTTCTGCCGGGCCGGCCACGCAATCGTGAACCGTTTTCCATGGCGTTCAGGCACACAGCGCTTTAGAGGATTCAGCCTGATGCCAGAAATGACGAAAGGAGGAATACACGATGAATAAAGCGAAACCACAAATGTCTCTTCTGCTCGCAGTCACCATATGCGGGCTGATTGCCGTAGCCTGCGGCGAAACTTCGACACGGGCAAGCTCGTCCTCGGGAAGGCCCGCGAAAGCAGCGGCTGCGACAGCGCCTTCCCAGGACAGCGTACGCATTCCTGCGGGTACGCGCCTTGTGGTGCGCATGATCGACAGTGTGAACTCCAAGGTCAACCATGTTGGCGACACATTCAATGCCAGCCTCGAGCAGCCTCTCGAAGTCAACGGAACCACCGTCGCGCCCCGGGGCTCGCGGGTTTACGGCAAGCTGGAAGAGGTGAAGTCAGCCGGAAAAATCAAGGGCCAATCCGAACTCCGCCTTGCTCTGACAGGAATCGAAATCGACGGTGCGACGCATTCCATCGTGACCGGAAGCTACGAAGTTCATGGCAAGTCACGCGGTAAGAATACCGCCAAGAAAGTTGGAATCGGGGCTGCAATTGGCGGGGTGATTGGGGCAATTGCAGGCGGCGGCAAAGGCGCGGCCATCGGAGCTGGAGTCGGCGCCGGCGCCGGTACGGCCGCTCAGGTCCTCACCCACGGCCAGCAGATCAATGTTCCCAGTGAAACCGTGCTCGACTTCACCATTAAACAGCCGGTTATGCTTCCCTTGAGTAACTCGTAACTCAAGTTTCAATTTTCCATCCTCTCCCGGGAGTAAGGGTTCATTCCTACTCTCGGGGATGATGGTCTTCCGCTTATTGTTCATTCGCCGCGGGTGGCGTCTGAGAGCAAACACAATCGAGCCGCTAAATCGCCCTTGACAGGAAGTGCCAGGTTTGCGGCATCCGACAGCGCGCGGCGGGATTTTGGATCAGGTATTTCTTCAAAGCAAACAGATCGCGTGGCCGGTCGATGTCAGGACAGGTTTCAAGTACTGAACAGGAGAATCCGTGTACGAGCAGGCTGCCAAGCGTGTCACTGAAAGCATGCTCGGTTCCAAGGCGGGCCTGGCTGAAGAGACCGCGCACATCCCGCCGCAAGCCGATCAGGTAATAACCGCCATCCGGACAAGGACCGAGCACCGCATCGGTTGTGCGCAATTCTTCCAAAGCCAGATGTAGCACGGAAGGGGCAAGCACCGGTGAATCGGTACCGATGACGACAACGCGCGTGTGGTGCCGAAGGAGTTGCGCGAATGCGCCCTCAAGCCGATCGCCAAGGCCGCGGCCCCGCTGCCGCCTGCATTGAAAAATGTCAGGAACGATATCCCCCAGAAAACTTCCGCCGGCAACAAACAGATAACGCGACGTTCTGATCTTCAGCCTGGCAATCTTCCTCAGTGCGTCGGAAGCGAGCGCTTCGTGAAATTCAGCCGCTCCACGCGGTCCCAGCGCGGGAATCAGGCGTGTTTTGGTCTTTCCGGGAACGGCTGCACGGGCAAAGATCGCCACTGCAGGCCCGAAGTCAGACAAGTCAACTTGGTGAATTGCCCGCTTCGGCACCGCTACGTTGAGAGGTGTGAGAGATTTTGCCTCTGAGTTCCTGCTCAAAGCCGTCGATCTGCTGTGCTCAGGCTGCCCAAATGTATGTTTGTGTTTTGGGGAAGAGGGTTTTCGAGGGGTAAAGGATCGACGTTTGGGCAAGTTGGTTTGTGGGGATTCTTCCAGCCCAAGTCCGCGCTACGCCGCAACCGGCGGAGCAGAAAATCCGGTTCGAGGCTTCAAGCTAGATAAACATCTGTTCGTCCTGGGGAACGTCACTCGTACGGCTCTGTCCACGCCTCGAGAGGAAGAAATCGAGCCCTGCCTGAACGCCTTTCAGAATCGCGGAGGCTTCAGAAACCGGCCCAATGATGTTCCGCTGGACCGTTGCAGTGGTCTTGTCCACTTTTTCAAGCACATTGGTGATGGTCTGATCGACGCGGATAACCTGCAGCCGGAATCTATCCAGCAGGTCATCAAGCACCTCATCCACGGTGCCGGTCCGTTGGCGCAAGACACGCGCAACTTCCGCCAGATCGGCGGTGATGGAACGAAGAGGGTCGCGCGAATCTGCAACAATCTCCGTCACCGACTGCGCCAGCGGATCGATTCGACGGTTAACGTCGGCCCGGATGCCGGTCACTTCGCCTTGGATGCGCCGGATAGCCATGTAAAGGCCGAGCATCGCGAGAGCCTGCAAAACAATGGCCGCGGCGGCAATGATAATGAAAATCGTCTGCACAGTCTCGTGAGCCATATGCTACTCTCGACCATCCGAGCCACTAGCTAAGAGTGTCTCATTCAGTCGCTTTTGCCTTTTCCTCCCGATAGGCTTGCTTGCCGGCTTCCAGCGCCGCCGACAGTTGTTCCTTCTGTTTCGCAACCGTATCCCGCGCTTTGTCAACGTATCCTTCTGCCCTCTGGCGGTACTCCTTGCTCTTTTCGGCAACCCGGTCTCTGCTTTCACCAGCACGCTGCACGATATAGTCGCGCGTCTCCTGGCCTGTCTTCGGAGCAAAAAGGAGGGCCAGAATCGCACCTATCCCCGCTCCTGCCAGAAAAAAGGCTAGCTTAGACCCCGCGTTGTTGTCACTCATTGAAATCCTCCTGATTCCACTTAGGCAACCAGCTTGATCGCAAGGACTTTGCCCCGCTCAAACGCGTCCTCAGCCTGGCGGCGGATTTCACGGCCGCGCTCCGCAACAAAATCGGCGCCGTCTTCCGCTGCTCTGGAAATCAACTTCCTCGTTTGCCGCCCGCTCTGGGGCGCGTAAAGCAGGCCCATCACAGCCCCAATGCCAAGACCCGCCGTGAGGAAACCCAAACCGTAAAACACATTTTTCGTCTTCATGGTTGACCTCCAATCTGAGACCAACTTATCAAAGTCTAGTCAGATTTTCAACAATAAATATTTTAGTAATAAAGGAATTATTATTATACCGACCAGACTATTTATAAATATCCGGCTGCCCAGCCCCTGATAGATAAGCCTTGATCCGGCCTGCCTGCACATGCGTCACAACCTGGGACAGTTCCGCCTCGCTCACCGATTTCAGTTTGCTGAGGCTACCAAAGTGCTCCAGCAGTTTCATCGCCGTTCGCTCGCCGACGCCCGGGATCTCCAAAAGTTCGGAGGCCAGCTCCCGGCGGGTTCGGCGCTTCCGGTGGAAGGTGACCGCGAACCGGTGAGCCTCATCCCTGATCTTCTGGATCAGGTGTAAAGCCGGTGAGTGATGGTCCAGGGCAATCGGCTCATTCTCATGTCCATAAACGTACAAAATCTCTTCCCGTTTGGCGATGCTGGCCAGCGGCTGGTTAATGATTTCGAGCTCACTCAGCGCGTCCGCAGCCGCATGAAGCTGCCCGACGCCTCCGTCGATCAGGAGCAGGTCTGGAAGTCGTGTATTTTCAGCTCGTAGTCGCCGGTATCGCCGCCCTACGACTTCCCGCATGCTGGCAAAATCGTCACTTTGTGGGACCGTCTTGATGATGAATTTACGGTAGTCAGATTTCTTCATCTGGCCGTCTTCGCACACCACCATGGAGGCCACAATATCGGTACCCTGGATGTGCGAGATATCGAACGCCTCAATGCGGCGAGGAGGCTTCACAAGGTCGAGGACGTCCGCAAGCTCTCCCAGCATCTCTTCCGTTCGCGGTTTTAGCACCCTGAACCGGCGTTCAAAAGAGTGCCTTGCATTCCGGGCCACCAGTTCCAGCAGGCCTCGCCGTTTCCCCGCTTCGGGAGTGTAAATGTGGACGGACCGGCCGCGTTTCTCCGAAAGCATCTCTTCAATCAGGCTCTGGTCCTCAAAGCCAACAGGAACAAAGATTTCCCCCGGCACGTATTGCTGGTCGAGGTAAACCTGTTTGACCAGCGCCGAGAAGATGTCACCCAGGTCGGGTTCATCCAAGTCTTCCCAAAAGAATTCCCGGCGGTCCACCGTTCGTCCGTTGCGAAAGTGGAAAAGGTCCACGGCCATCTGCGAACCCTCCCTGTGGAACCCAAAGATGTCAAAATCCTCGCCCGAAGAGGCCGCCATTTTTTGCCTCTCGCGAAGCTCTTCGATGGTGAGCAACTGGTCGCGATAGCGGCTGGCCTCCTCATATCGCTGATCTTCCGAGGCTTGCTCCATGCGCTTATGCAGCTCACGAAGCAGATCGCTCTCGCGGCCATCGAGCAGCATCCGGACATCGCGAACCGCCTCCGCATATCGATCCGGCGTGGTCAACCCCTCGACGCATGGGCCCAGGCAGCGCTTGATGTAATACTGCAGGCAGGGGCGCGGATGGTACCGCGTCAGGTCGACTTTGCAGGACGGCACAAAGAACCGGCGGTGAATCAGGTCCACAATCCGGTAAGCGAGCCCACCAGGGAAATAGGGACCGTAGTAACGCGATCCGTCTTTTCTCAGGCGGCGGGTGACGTAGACGCGCGGAAAACGTTCCTGCAGCGTGAGTTTGATGTAAGGATACGTCTTGTCATCACGAAGCAGAACGTTGTAGCGGGGCTTGTACTGCTTAATCAGATTGTTTTCAAGGGCGAGGGCTTCCTTCTCGTTGTCAACGAGAATGGTTTCCAGGTCCGCGGCCGAATCGAGCAGCCGGTCGCGCTTTTCGTCACCTGGGCGCGATTCCTGGAAGTAAGAGCGCACGCGGTGGCGCAGGGATTTGGCTTTGCCAACGTAGATGGGATGTCCGGCATCGTCCTTGAAAAGATAAACACCCGGCCGCGCCGGCAGGTCCTCCGCTCTTTGCCTCAGGTGTTCGTTCATGCGCGTTTCCCGGCTTCATAGCCATTATCGCCGATCTCAAAGACTTGCGGTAAGCCTTAAGGTTCCGGGACTTAGCTTTTCTTCTCTCCGTCGTTGACTCCCCGTTCGGCGCCTCCTATCATGATCTCAGGATAGGGTGGGGGGCCCTTCACTTGACAGGCGAAGTCATCGGTCATTACCGCATTCTGGAGAAGCTCGGTGGCGGGGGAATGGGTGTCGTCTATAAGGCGGAAGACACCGCGCTCGGGCGGTTCGTTGCTTTGAAGTTCATGCCAGATGAATTTTCAAAAGACCCGCAGAAACTCGAACGCTTCCGGCGCGAGGCCCGCGCTGCCGCCGCTCTGAACCATCCGAACATCTGCACGATTTACGAAGTCGGCGAGCACGACGGCCGGCCTTTCATGGCCATGGAGCTGATGGAAGGCCAGACGCTGAAAGACCGGCTGGCTGCAACGGCGGTCTATGATCGCCGGGCGTCGCCCCAAGAAAAATCCGGCGCTCATAGAGCGCCGCTACAGATCGCCCAAGTGCTCGATCTTGCCATAGAAATCGCCGACGCGCTCGACGCTGCACACCAGAAAGGCATCATTCATCGCGACATCAAGCCCGCGAATATTTTGGTCACCAGCCGCGGCCAGGCGAAGATTCTCGACTTCGGCTTGGCTAAACTGACCACATCCATTTCCTCCCAACCTTTGCCCTCGTGGAGAGAGTGGCCCGAAGGGCCGGGCGAGGAGCAGGCAGCAGTGCCCACGGCCACCTTTGATCGCGAGCATCTGACCAGCCCCGGCGCGACGGTGGGAACGGTGGTTTACATGAGCCCAGAGCAGGCGCGAGGGGAGCCGCTCGACGCCCGCACCGATCTCTTCAGCTTCGGCGCCGTGCTTTATGAAATGGCCACCGGCCGCCAGGCCTTCAGCGGCGAAACCACGGCGGTGATCTTCCACAAAATCCTTGCCGAAGACCCAGCGCCAATCACCAGCATCGATCCCGACCTTCCGGCTGAACTCGATCGAATCATCGGCAAATGCCTTGAAAAGGACCGTGATCTGCGGTATCAGCACGCCTCGGAGATTCGGGCGGATCTCAAGCGCCTGAAACGAGACAAGGGCTCCGGCCGCTCGGAGGCGACGGACGCTGTAGGGGCGGGTCTTGTGCTAGCCCAAGGCTCCCTGTCCAGCGACGTTGTGCTCATCAGGAAATTTCAGTGACGAGCGAGACGGTTTCCCATTATCGGATTTTCGACAAGCTCGGCGGCAGAGGGATGAGTGTGGTGTACAAGGCCGAAGACACCACGCTCGGGCGATTCGTTGCTCTGAAGTTTTTGCCGGATGAAGTCTTCTGTGACATGTAAAAACCCGCCTTCTTCCAGCGCGTGGCGCGCGCCGGAACCATTGCAAAAGGACTCTCAACACTTGGCGGGGTGCACCCGGTTGACTCCGCGCCAGCCTGGGTGGAAGATTTGAAGATGGGGACTATCCTGGCTGCGCTTCTCTTTTCCGCTTTCGTTCTCGCAAGCTTGCCGGTCACGTTGTTGGGTCAGCCCATTGTTTCGGATTCCGGACAAACGGGAAACTCATTCCATTACGTTCCGCCATCGGCGCGGCAGTCGGTCGAGATCGGCAACTTCTACTTTCACAGGAAAGACTATCGAGGTGCGCTCAGCCGCTACAAAGAAGCGGCGAGGGATGATCCGTATTATGCGCCTGCTTACCTTGGGCTGGGCAAGGTCTATGAGAAGATGGGGGAAAAGCGCAAAGCGCTTGCAGCCTACCGCAAGTACCTGGACACCCTGCCCTCTGAGAAACAGGCCGATGAGGCGAAAGGAGCGCACAAAGCCATTCGTCGCCTCGAACGGCAACTCCGGAAGCAGCAGGCGCATCCACACGCCGCGCCGGCGCCATCGTCAGCCGCCGCAAGGTGAGCTATTCGACCAGTCTGGGACCGTCTTGATCAAAGTAGTTGTGGAGAATGTCTGTGGCGCGCTCAGCGTCCTCTTCACGAACCAGCAGCGAGACTTCCAGCACCGGCAGCAACTCAGCCGAAGTCTGACCTCCTAGGATGGATGGAATCCCGCGCGCCCGCAACAGATTGCGTGCAAGATCCGCATCCAGTGACGCCGTATAGCCGGAGAAGATTCGGATTCTTACCGTCTTGACAGGAGGACCTTCGTCCTCCTCTCCCGCGCCGACCAGGGATCGAAACCATCCGCCGAAGGCTTTGCTCGTGCCCGAACCGGAATCGGGTTCCTCCTCTATTTCAGGCGGGGAGCCGGGAAGGAGGTCAATTCCGCAATCCTCGCACTCGCTGGTACCTGCCACGTATTCGGTCAGACACTTTGGACAGTAAGGCATGACGAATGACTGCCTTTCCAGCCTCTGAAAAAAGGGCTCAAATCGCAGTCATCCTTAGTATAACGCTAGTGCGAGCGCCCGGCGTCTGCGATGGGCTGGGAGCGCGCTCTGACGCTTACTGGCGCTATCTGAGGAACGGCCTCCCTGCCCGCCTTGGGAACGAAGGCGACAACCAAGAGTTGCAAATATCCGCAAGACAGGGGATCGGGCGGCGCCCACCCCGTCCAACCGCCAGGAAGATTCAATATGGCTGGAGCAAAATTCCCTGCCGCGGTGTATGATGGTCGCGCTACGCGGCGGAGCGAAGGAGCGTGCCGCTCACTCAATATCCAATGACAACGGGCGCTGGAGGCAGTGCCGAACGGAGGATAGAATTGAAAACCATCAGGATTCTTGTCATCAGTTTTCTGGTTATAGCTAGCCTGACGGCTGGAATGATTTTATCCAGGCGCCTGGTGGCGTCACCGCGCGCGCAGGCGGCTGATCCGCAAGAGGCGGCGGACCTTGCGGCTCTGGCCAAGATAGAACCGATTGACACGCACACGCACGTCTTTGTGAATTCCCCCGCCTATTACCGGATGCTGAAGCAGCTCAATATGCATACGGTGGATATCTGCGTGGTGGGGCGCGAGCACGAGCCGCGCGACATGACTCAGGCGGCGCAGTTCCGCGAGGCAATGGCGGTGCATCGCGGCTCCGGCGCGAGGGTGGCGGTCTGCACCACTTTTAATCCGTACGCGTTCCGCGACAAGAACTTTGACCGTGACTCGATTGAGGTGATCAACCGGAATTTCCACGAGGGCGCAATCGCGGTGAAGATCTGGAAGAACATCGGCATGCAATTGAAATGGCCGTCGGGCAAGTACGTGATGCCAGACGATCCGGTCTTCGAACCCATTTACAGAGACATCGCAGCGCACAATAAGACCATGATCGCGCACCTGGCCGAACCCGACACCTGCTGGGAGCCCCTCTCCGAAATCGGACCCGCGAATCCCGATTACGAGTACTACAAGGAGAACCCCCAATGGCACATGTACGGCAAGCCGGGCGCGCCGTCCAAGGCAGAAATCCTGGCGGCGCGGGACCACCTGCTGGAAATGAATCCGCACCTGCGCGTCGTGGGCGCGCACCTGGGCAGCATGGAAACGAACGTGGATGAAATCGCCAAGCGGTTTGACCGCTATCCGAATTTTGCCGTGGACACGGCAGCGCGGGTTCATTACCTGATGGCGCAGCCACGCGCCAAGGTGCGGGCGTTCCTCATCAAGTACCAGGACAGGATTTGCTATGGAACTGACGGCGGCATCCACCCCGGGAACAACGACGCCGCCCGAATCAAGAGCTGGGAATACCAGTACGCGATGGCGTGGAAGTACTTTGCCACAAATGAGGATTTTGAATACGACGGCCTCAAGGTGCAAGGGTTAGCGCTACCCCGCAGCGTTCTGCACAAGATTTACCACGAGAATGCCGTGCGATGGTTTCCGGGCCTGATCGCACAATCAAAGTAGTAGAAAAACTGCTCGGCGAGCAGGCGGTATCTTAACCGAAAGGTAGGCGAAACAACTTCCTCGTCGCGTTGAGGGCAAAAAGGACTAGGGGCGGAAGCCGCAGCAAGGCGGGAACATGCCTCCCGTTCCGGAAAGCGACGGATAACGGCCCCCCTCCCGGAACGGTGAGAGCATTAACGCGATCTGTACCTTGATCACAGTACCCTGCCGGGCCGTGCAGGAACAGGGTTAAGCTGGTTTTGAGTGCCCTGGGAAGGCGGGAAGACCTTGCCCCGTTCGCACTCCGAAATGATATGCCAGACTGTACAGGGTTATCGCGAGAGTTCCTTGCGGTTGTGTTTTGCCCATGCGCTGTCAGCGGCGACCGCCTTCATCTCCTTGCCGCATGGGCATTTGCCTTCCTTCTTCGCCATTCCCACGCATGGGCACGATTTGGTTCCCATGCAATCGCAGACGTAAACCTCTTTCTTTGCGCTGGCGGCCTGCTTCGGCGTGGGCAGCGCGCTTCCCATTTGAGAGAGTCCAAGACACAGCGCAAAGGCCATGCCTATCAGAACGGTCCTACTTGTGATTCGGATTCTACCCCACATCTCTCCTGCCCTCCTGGAGAATAAGATTTTTTACCCCGATGCAAGAATGCTATCTGGCCCACGGAAGGAAGTCAAGCGAATGTGTCCTGGGGTGCTGCACAGCATCATTTATGGAATTGCCGAACGGAAGGCCCCACCGTTAATTTAAGCTGCGGGACACATAAAGTTCAAAAGAGGCGGCCGAAGTGTTATTCTGTTCGCGCAAATTCGATGGTGCGGGTTGCGCTCAACACGCCATGCGGCCTGAACCAAAGTTCGGAGGTCAAACTAACAATCCATGAGCAATTATGAAGTCAGAGGAAGCGGCCTGAAGAATCTTCTTGGACTCATTTGTACGGTCGTGGTTCTGCTGGCCGTTGCCGGTGCATGCACGACCGAAAAAAAACAGACAACCGTGAAACCAACAACCGAAGCTGGAATCAAAAGGAGCGTGTTTGGGAAAATGCCTAACGGACAGGAAATTCACCTCTATACATTGACCAACAGCAAGGGTATGCAGGCAGAGATCACCAACTATGGCGGGAGGATCGTTTGCCTTCGGGTGCCGGACCGGCAGGGCAAAATGGCCGATGTCGTTCTTGGCTTCGACAACCTCCAAGGCTATCTGGACACCCACACATTTTTCGGCGCCCTGGTTGGCCGCTATGCGAATCGCATCGCCAACGGCCGTTTTACGCTGGACGGCAAAGTGTATCACCTCCCGCTCAATAACGGGCCGAACAGCCTTCACGGGGGAACCAAGGGATTCGACCAGCGGGTCTGGACGGCCCAGGAAATACCTGGAGGTGAACCCGCGCTGGAATTGACCTATCTCAGCAAGAACGGCGAAGAAGGCTACCCGGGCAATTTGAACGTGAAGGTCGTTTACACCCTGACCAGCGACAACGAACTCAAGATCGATTACAGTGCCACAACCGACAAGGACACGATCATCAATCTGACCAATCATTCCTACTTCAATCTCGCCGGCCAGGGGAATGGAACGATCTTGAATCAGGTGCTGATGATTAACGCCAACGAAATCACGCCCGTCAACTCCACGCTGATCCCGACCGGGAAGCTCGAAAGTGTTGCTGGAACGCCATACGACTTCCGCAAGCCAACACCGATCGGTGCGCGCATCAATGAAAACAATCAGCAATTGAAATACGGCGGCGGGTATGACATGAATTACGTCCTGAACCGCAAGGGTCCCGGACTGGTGCTGGCAGCACGCGTGTACGATCCCGAATCCGGCCGCGAGATGGAGGTCTACACAACTCAGCCCGGTATGCAGTTCTACAGCGACAACTCCAAGCAGGAGATCCATGGCAGAGACGGCAAGGTGTACGGATTGCACTCGGCTTTCTGCCTGGAATCGCAACACTATCCTGATTCGCCCAACCACCCAAATTTCCCAACAACCGAACTCAAGCCAGGGCAAACGTACCACGAGGTGACAATTTTCAAATTCACGACGACAAGCGAGTAAATCGCCGGGTAGCCCGCTGCTAAACCCGGCCTGGCTGGATGCGCCATCGGCCAGATTCTCCGGCGAATCTGGCCGATGTCAGCACGGTCGCCCGCATCACGCATCCCTCGCCCAACCGTCTCCATATCACGCTGATTCCACAACATATACATCGCAGTCGAAGCCCGGCTTCAATCAAGCGTAAGGTCTTTCCCCTAACGCAGAATTTTCAAGAAAGTAATTGAAACCTTAAGACAATGGCCTCGTCGAATGTTTAGCAGCCACCTTCCGGTCGAGTTTCCGGCCGACCACGAAACTCGTGCTTAGCAACTAAGTGGATGGTGAGCGCAGGAGGAATTTGAAACATGAAGAAGGTGAATTTGTTTGTGTTGTTGGTTGCCTTGGGTGTGATTGCATGGGCCGTTCCGGCCACGTCCGCAAAAGCCGTCACGCACAATGCTGTGCTGACCGCGCAACAGGAGGAGCCTTCGGAACCCGCTGCGCAGGAAGCGGAGTCGCAGACCTTCACGGGACAAATCGTGAACCATGATGGAAAATACACGCTGAAGGGCGACGACGGCAAGACGTATCAACTGGACGACCAGGAAAAGGCCAAGAGCTTTGATGGAAAGAACGTGAATGTCACCGGAACCCTGGATGAGGAAAGCATGACGATTCACGTGGAGGAAATCGAGGAAGCTGAGGCCTGAGTCACGTCAATCACAATCACAGAATAACTAGGAGGCCAGCCAGCGCGCTGGCCTCTTTGGTTTCTGGCAGAATTCCTAGCAGTCGGTCATGTCGCTTTGCGACACCCGCAAAGCATGAAAATGGTTTCGAGATCGGATTATGATCAGCTCTGCCTGCGCAGGACGAAGGCCGGTCATCCTTGGAGCGGGAAGCCCGCCTAGCCTGGATTTCCACGGAAAACCTTTCGCCTAAGAATTTAGTCGCCCAGCACCAGGGGATCGTCAGTTTCTGAAGCAATATCCTTTGTCGTAAAGCATCCGCCTGACGATATTCGTTAATCCA
>JAKAWN010000630.1 GCA_021827245.1 Acidobacteriota bacterium
ATCAACGCTTCGAACTCTGCATAAAGCGCGTGGAAGTGGGGCGGAACATGATCCCCGAAGTACATCTGAATCAAGATTCCATAAAACCTGCTGATCGTTGGCATCCGTGGCTCTGCTTCCTCTTTTTACTACCATAGAACCGCACCCCAATGACGGTTTCAGTCCTTAGAGGGTCAATTATGCGAGTGCGTTCAACCTGAAATCAAGCGGAATCGCATTCCCGGCTCCATCCCGGTTTCCTTCTGCGCGGAGCCGCGGTTCATGGCGATTTCCAGCAGGCCGGAGCTGCCCACAATGGCGAAAAGTTCGCCCGGCGGCGCTTCCGCATAGAAACTGCAAAAGCGCGTGATGCGCAGGCTCCCGAGTTCAAAAGAAAAATTCGACCGGTCATCCGGCAAATCCGCCGCTGCGAGGTTTGTCAGCAGATTGCCGAAGCGGTCGCTTTTCAGGATGACACCTTCGATGGAGCCATCCGGGTTGTGGATGGGCTCCGGCACGTCGAGCTGGATCAGGCTTTCAATCTTTGGGCCAAAGGTTTCTGCCTGCACATGGCCGCGTTCGATCTGGGCCGCCAGGTGGGCTGCTGCAGGCGCAAAAATATCCCGGCCATGGAACGTGTTGCTTTGGGCGGGAAGCCTGTATTCGGGATTTTGGAGCGACCGGTGCAGAATGGCGCCGCCGCCGCGTCGCACCTCCCGCTCCACCAGCGTGAGCACGCCATTATCCGGCGCAATGAACCAGGCGTTCCCTATGCGGCAGAGAACCTGCTGGCGGCTTGAGCCGACACCGGGATCGACCACGATTGCATGAATCGTCTCGGCAGGGAAGTAACGTCTCGCCTGCCAGATCGCCAGGGCTCCCTCCAGCACGTCAAAGGCCTTGACTCCATGGGTGATATCAATCACGTGGGCGGCGGGACAGATGGACGCGATCACGCCCTTCATCACCCCGACAAATGGGTCTGTAAGGCCGAAATCCGTGGTCAGCGTGATGACAGGGCGAAGGGTCATGGTGAGGGTCTCAATGGCAGCCGAACGATGAGGATCCATCAGGTTTGGATGCTAGGATTAGGCAAAAGCATGTTACTCTTAAGTAGACACTTATGCAGTGTAATCGACAATAAAGAGGGAGTAGCCACACTGTGCTGGCACCTGCAAAAAAAACCGACGTAATTGAGCGCTTTCGTACCCACGCAAGCGACACCGGCAGCCCGGAAGTGCAGATCGCGATACTGAGCGAACGCATCACGGAGTTGACGAACCACTTCAAGGCCCATGATAAAGACCATGCTTCGCGACGTGGCTTGCTGATGATGGTGAGCAATCGCCGCCGTCTGCTGGACTACTTGAAGACACACGATACTGATCGCTACCGGGAAGTCATTGGCAAACTGGGCATCCGCAAGTAAGCGGCAGCGACGTTCCGCAGATTTCAGGATTGCGAGCGTGGTTGGATCCAAGCACTGCGGCATTGACGCGGGAGAGAACTGGCTATGTTGGGCCGCTTCCGCGTACATATCATCTCCTCTATCACAGCCGCCTGCCAACTTCCCCATGTTCCCGCCTATCTGCACCCACGCCCCTATACAGCAAGATTTGAGGATTCTATGAAACATGATGTGACCGTCGAATTAGCTGGCGGCAAACGAATTAATTTTGAGACTGGCCGCATGGCCAAGCAGGCTTCAGGAGCCGTACTGGCGACCCTGGGCGACACCGTAGTTTTGGCCACTGCCGTGGCCGCACCCGATCCCAGAGAGGGTATCGATTTCTTTCCGCTTACGGTCGATTACCGTGAGTACGCCTACGCCGGCGGACGCATTCCCGGCGGTTTCATCAAGCGTGAAGGACGGCCCAGCGAACGCGAGATTCTTACTTGCCGCCAGATTGACCGCCCCATCCGCCCGCTGTTCCCAGAAGGCTTCCGCAACGAGACACAAGTGATTGCGCTGGTCTTTTCCGCCGACAAGGAAAACGATCCCGACATTATCGGCATCAACGCCGCAGCCTGCGCCCTGGCGCTCTCTGATATTCCATTCGGCGGCCCGGTTGGCGCGGTTCGCGTCGGTCGCGTGGATGGGCAATTCATCATCAATCCTTCCTACGCTGAGCTTCGCGCGGGGGATATGAGCATCACCGTCGTCGGCACGCCGGATGGCATCGTGATGATCGAGTCTGGAGCCAAGCAGGTCAGTGAAGATTCCATCGTTGACGCCATTGAATTCGGCCACACAGAAATCAAGAAAATCTGCGCAGCCATTACCGAGCTGGTTGGAAAAGCAGGGAAGCCGAAGCGCGAAGTGAAGCCGGTCGAATTTGATCAGGCTTACTACGATTCGCTGTACGCCAAGGTGGGTGATCGCCTGAAGGACGCGCTCGACACCCATAAGCATCCCAAGTTTGAAAGCTACGCGCTGGTCAAGCAAATCAAGGATGAGCTGAAGGCGGCTCTACCGGCGGACGAGCCCGCCGCACCGGCCAAGCTCTCCAAATATTATGAATCTCTCCGGGAAAACATCTTCCGCGACCAGGTGATCAAGGATCGCATTCGTCCAGATCGCCGCAAGTTTGACGAGATTCGTGATATTAGCATCGAGGTCGGCGTGCTGCCGCGTGTCCACGGTTCGGCATTGTTCACCCGCGGGGAAACTCAGGCCCTAGTCACCGCAACGCTGGGAACCTTGGACGATACGCAGCGCCTCGAAAGCTTTGAGGGCGAGCAGCGAAAAAGGTTCATGCTTCACTATAACTTTCCTCCGTTTTCCGTTGGAGAGGTTGGACGTATGACCGGCGTTGGTCGCCGCGAGGTAGGCCACGGAGCGCTGGCGGAGCGGGCAGTTGCTGCCGTTCTTCCCTCGGAAGCCGAATCGCCCTATACGGTTCGTATCGTCTCCGACATTCTGGAATCGAACGGGTCTTCTTCTATGGCCAGCGTCTGCGGCGCAAGTCTGGCTTTGATGCATGCCGGCATTCCGCTAAAAGCCTCAGTCGCCGGTATCGCCATGGGTCTGGTGAAGGAAGGCGATAACTATTCGATTCTGACCGACATCGCCGGGGCAGAAGATCATTACGGCGACATGGACTTTAAAGTTGCCGGCACGCGCAACGGCATTACCGCGCTGCAAATGGACATCAAGATCGGCGGAGTCACCGGGCAGATTATGCGCGAAGCATTGGCGCAGGCTCGTGCGGGCCGCTTCTTCCTGCTGGACAAA
>JAKAWN010000091.1 GCA_021827245.1 Acidobacteriota bacterium
ACGACCTTTCATACAGGCTCGGCCAGCGTCTCACCAGGGTGAACTCCTGACCCGGCTGCCCCCAGGTTTCACTCGCGCATCGCCGTCTCATTCACACTCTCTCGTGCATTACCAGCGGGCGTGAAGTCGCCTCCCCCGCCGGCTTCTCGCCCTCGGCTTTCGACCGGGTGGCGCGGACGTGCCATAGTGTGGCATGTCTGCGGTCAAGGCGTAAGCTGCCGCGTCCCACAACCGTCCGCCAAACTCAGACATGAAATCACGCCGGACCCCTTGCCGCCCTAAAGACACGGCTCAAATACCCATTTTCGATTTCGACATGCAAAGTGATGTGGCAGGTAGGGTGGCCGGGGGCAGCTTTTCAGAATAGTCCGGACGGCATCCTCAACAGATCTACTATGCCTCAGTAGCGGAGGAGCGTCCCAATACTTGCGCCACGGAATCGTCCCGGATTCACTCTCGTCCTTTCCAGGGACCGCACCAAACGCAAAAATGGCATAGCCTGCGAAATTGCGGCTCGCCTCCGCATTGCCCAACAACCGTGGTTCCTCCGACCGCCTAGACGCGTCGGATGCGAGGATGGCATCCCACCAATTCTGGCCCGGCTCGGTGCATATAATATCGATGCCAGCCACGCGGTCGAAACCACATTCGCGGTTACGATTCACCTAGTCCCACAATTCTGACTTGGCGTGAGGCCCTTGAACCCATGGTTCGCTATCCCGCCGTTCCTTTTTCCAGGCTTTAGCTTCGACGGCAACCAAATATTCAAGGCTGTATTGCGAGCTTCCGGAGGCTATGTTTCCGAAAATAATGTCGACGTCGAACTCGACCTCCGGCCTCTTGGAATGAAGGCCTTTGAACTTCGGTCTTGCAACGCACCAGTGCCGCACCGGGTCGATCCCTAGCGACCCAAACCATCCCGGGTGAGAAAAGGGTACCAAGTACATGAGGCGGTCCACAGCAATGTTCTCCCGCTGCCGGCCAGCGTCCACGAGGTACAGAATCGACTTGGTACTCATACTCGTTCTTGTTTGGCGATGGCCCACCAGGGGTCCGCGGCATGCCCTCAGATGTGCAAGCTTGTGTAGCCAGGAGTCATTCCGAGCCGACCTATTCAGGATCGGCGAGGGAAACCCGCATGCATTTGACCCGTAGGTTCGGGATTGCGCGCACGGAGTACTCCAGTTTCCCGTCCATCTTGCCAACCACGATAAATGCCCGAACCGTTTTGGCGCGCCTCGCCAGATGATCTTGGACCCAGCCCATGTACCGCGTCACTTGGTCGATGACGGACTCCGTCGAAGCTCGAAACCGCTTCAATTCGACGACGACGTAATTTCCTCTACGATCCTTGCACAGGATGTCGATCCGACCCACTGGGGTCACATACTGACGCTGAATGAGGCTAAGGCCGGGTTCTAGCTCTTCCAGTCGCTCAACGATAAGAGACTCAAGGTTCTCTTCGTACATCTTCGCGTGGATAGGCTCGGCCCTGGCCGACATTGTCTTGGACCCAGTGAGGCGGTGGCCTGCGGCGACCCATGGCGCTCGGGTGCCCAGTTTCAACCCAATTCGAAGCTGCCCTTCCTGAGCAATGACCCTGCGCCCGTCCCTCCGAAGAGCCGCATACATCCAGAACTCCGGGGCGATGGCAGCGCTGCCATACTTATGGCAGTAACGTGCCGTGAGCTCTTTGAGGCTGAGGGGTCGCGGGCTTTCCACGAGGGCCTCAATAGCGCAACGGAGGTAGCGCCCTGAAGCCGGGGCCTTCGGAGCCGGGCCTATAAGCCGAAAGGTCGGGTACTCCAATACTCGCAGCCCGTGATCGCCACGCTTGACGGATTCAAGGAGCGCTCGCATGCCGGCGAGATCACCTGCTTCCGCTGCTTTCACTTCGCTGCCGCCCGTGAGGACGAGCGGCCGGACTTTGACTGGGCTCACCTTGCGGGTTTCAACGAGCAGGCTAGATATTTCCGTTGGCCCCCGTTCTTCAATCACCTTGATCACCGCTGCGATGAAGGAAGTCATTTCGCTATTGTATACCCCCTCCGCCCACCCTTCTGACGACCTTGCAAGGGCGGACCGCCTTTTTGGCCGCTACAATCGCGGTCATCACACAGTCTCCTTTGAGGAAGCCCGGTGGATAGCCAGCACAAAATACTGGGCATGATTGTCGCCCGCATTGCGAACGCCGTGCTCGTCGTTGGACGCGATAAAGGCCACCGAGCCGGGTCCGGCCTTTGACTTCTTGCCGTTGATCGTGAACTCCAGCGTTCCCTGGCGGATCATGAACATCTCTTCGTGGCGGTGATGGTGAGGCGGGTGCGGCATGTTGCCGGGCGCCAGGTCCGATTCGTGCATCTCGATGCGGCAATCTTCATGCGTGAGACCTTCGAGGACCGGGCGCGAGGTGTTGGTCTTGCCATGATGGACCGGCAGATCCTGAAACTCGTAAACCTTTGATGTCAGATAATGCTTTTCCGCTGCCAGCGCGCTTGAGGCCATCAGGGCCGGCAGCGCCGCAAGAAAAGCTCGTCGTGGATTGTCCATTGGATGACTCCTGGAATTCAGCGATTCTTAGCTTCCGCAGATGAAGGGGCCTGACCTTTTTGCTTCACCAGAAACCGGTAGACGGCTGCAACGGCCTGGGACTCAAGTTCCGGAGCGTGGTAGCGCACTTGTTGGAATGGGACCAGCGCGTTCTGGATTTGGGACAGAGTCATGCCCTTCTTCAGCCCCAGTTGCACCTGGCCGGAAAGCCATTCGAGAAATTGCTGGAACTCCAGCACACTGGCCTTTCCGCCGGGCTGGCCGTGCCCGGGAACGTAAACATCGACGTCCCACGACTGCACCTTTTTCAACGTCGCGATCCAGTGATCGATGTTTGCAGGACCAATCCGGGGGACGTACTGGTTTTCAAACACATCGCCTAGAAAGAGAACCTTTGACGCAGGCAGGTAGACCGCGGCATCGCCCGGAGTAATGTTATCGCCAAGGTTGATCAGCTTGATCTGCTGGCCGCCCACTTGCAGCGTGGTTTCCTTGTCAAAAGTCTGGGTTGGGGGAGTCGGATGGACGCCGCGCATGCTGACCGCAAACCGCCAGTCCTCTTGAAGGCGCTCCGGAAATTCATTGCGATACTGGCGCATCTCCAAGGCCGCTTTCGGAGTGGAAAGGATGACCGGCCTGAAATCTACAAACGCCTCATTGCCCAGCATTATGTCAGGCGAACCACCGGTGTTGATGACATAGCGGACGGGTTGGTTGGTGCGCTTGCGAATCTCATAAAGCACCGCCCGGGCATTAAAGGGTGAATTCGTCGTATTGACAACCACAACGCCGTCTTGTGTGATAATAAAGCCTGCGTTTCCAGCGCGGTTAAACTGCGGATCGCCTTGCTGGTCAAGGATATCATCCGCGACCCAAACAAAAACATTCGGCTTGATTTCGCTGATGTGATAATAGCTGCTGTCCGACGATGAGAAGCCTGCCCGCGGAGCAGCGAGCAGAAGGAAAAGGGCAAGGGTAGAAAAAAGAGGTGCGACAAACGCCTTTTGAGGAAAAGAGTTTCTCCCGGCTGAGCTTTCAGGTTTGAACGGCAGAGAGTCCCGGCTTCGTTTGTCTCGATGGAACCGCGAGCGATACAGGCCTTGCAACTGCATCTTAAATGTCCACGTAAACCTGCGCGCGCCAGCCATCTGCCGTTTGCTGCAAGCTGAGCTGATGATAAGTAATAGCTTTAACCATCAGGTTGGCTTGGTGCCGCGCCTGGTCGAATTTTTCTCCAAAGGCTATGCCCGAAGCCGCATGATCGTCAAGAGATTCAACTTTGAAATCACGGAACAACCAGCGGTCGGCGTCATGCTGGTAGAGAATTTCACTGAGCCAGTTTACCAGAAGATCGGGGCGGTCCGCTCCCTGAACCTCAATTCGAACTCTGTCGTTGCCCTTGACGGTGGACGGATCCGCAATCAGATGCGCGAGCGCTCGGGCGGCATTCTCGAATACTTCTTCAAGCGTGGAGCCGAAAGCTTCGAATCCCACATCGGCTGTGTGCTCGAGGATATGAAAAAGAGGCATGGCATCTTGGGTGGAAAAATAATGGGCACGGTCGGTCGCGCCGCCGGAATGTGCTCCCTCAGCGGCTGTTCGTCCGATCCAAGTTCTCATCATAGCGGAGACGCGCGCCATTGGGTAGTGAAGAGGTGTGAGGCCCGCCCGGCGCACCTGAAATCTCAGTGGCAGGGTCAGCGGCGCCAGAAGCCATGCAGCGCCGCAACCGCCTGATTGATCATATTAGTCAAAGGAGTTTTTTGCGATGCATAACAATTTCATATGGCTCGCACTGCCTGTCGTTGTTCTGGCCATTCTGGCAATCCTCATATATTTCTCAAAGGCTCGCCGAACCCTGCTGCGTCGGAGAATTGACCTCGAAAAGGCCTGGGCCAGCATTGACGCCTTGCTGAAACAGCGGCACGACGAACTGCCCAAACTCCTCGGAACCTGCCGGGGATACATGCCGCACGATCATCCGGCATTCGAACCCATTGCACGGGCCAGGGCCGATTACCTCAAAGCCCGTACGGTACAGGAAAAGGCCATGGCAAATATCGCCATGGCAAGCGCCATCGAGGGGCTTTTCGAAATTGCCGGAAACTTTCCGGGACTGAAATCAAATAGCAACTTTGTGAAACTCAGAAAACAGAATGCCGAGCTTGAACGAAATATCGAGGAACAACAAGCACTCTTCAACGAACTTGTCAGCACTTACAACAGGCGCCTTCGCCGTTTTCCCGATTCGCTTGTGGCTCGTAAGGCCCACCTGGAACCACGAGAGGGGATTCCCAATCCAGAAGTAGACGATGAAGCGTGACGGACGTCGCTTCGTCTCGGATTCCTCCGGCACTGCAACATCGACTGAACAAGCAGCCGGAGAACAAGCCCATCGTCAGTTGCGCTGTTAGACTCTTTCAGCCAATTATTGAGAAAATGCCCTGAAAACACCAAGCCCGCCTTGCTAAAAAAGGCGGGCCTGGACGCCTGAACTTATGGCGACTAAGTTCAGTTACTTTCCTTTCTTTGCCTTCGGTTTTGCTTTCTTCTTAGCGGCCATAGACCTCCTTCCCTCACGGGATCAAGAGCCGGCACCGGGCCACATCTTGTAGCCCAATGCTTCCCTGACCACGATATATAGTGCTTAAGTGTACGCTTGTCAAGAAAAATGTCGCCTTAGAATCAAAAATCACCACGGACGGGGCTGCACTGCGAGGCGGTTCTTTGATTTTCAGCGTTTTCGCCGCAGGCCCTTGGCACAGAACTCACGCGGGTGTGGAGTTCCTTCTCTTTTCAAGTGCTTGATTTTCCGGTCTTGTGGTATTGTGTCGCTACTATGAAAAAGCATGATATGTACTCACGACGCTCCTTTCTGGGTTATCTGGCTGCGGCGCCTCTTGGTGCAGCGACGGTGGCCGCCGCTGCCGCACGACACATTCCGGTAGGGCTTGAGCTCTATTCGGTCCGCGAAGATCTGCAGAAGGATCTCGCGGGAACCGTCAGGCAAGTTGCTGAGATGGGATACAAGTGCGTGGAATTCTACGCGCCTTACTACCAGTGGACACCAAACGAAGCCAGGAAGGTTCGCCACGAATTGGACAACCTGGGCATACGGTGCTACTCCACGCACAACGACAGGAAGTCATTCACGCCGGAAGGCATTGGCAAGGCGATGGAACTGAATCACATTCTTGGGACACGCTTTATTGTTATGGCCTCGCCCGGCCCGGTGCCCACCATCGACGGATGGAAACAAGTCGCAGAGCTGCTGAATAAGGCAAACCATACGATGATGGCCCATGGCTTCCACGCCGGCTACCATAACGATGATCACGAATGGCAATTACTGGATGGCAGGAAACCCATCGATGTTATTGCCGGCGAGACAGACAAAAGCGTCATTCTTCAACTCGATACAGGCAACTGCCTTGCTTCCGGTGGGGATCCAGTCGCCTATATCAAGAATCATCCCGGGCGCATTCGAGCGATGCACGTGAAGGACTGGTCTCCTCAGAAAAAATATGATGTGCTGATCGGCCAGGGAATCGCTGATTGGAAAGGGATTTTTACCGCCGCCCAGACGGTAGGCGGCATCGAGTATTACCTAGTCGAACAGGAAGCTTTCAGCGGACACACGGAAATGCAAACGGCAAAGCTGTCCCTTGCAGCGTTCCGAAAAGTTTACGCTGAAGTGTGGGGCTGAAGAGCGGCTGGCAGAACAAAGCTGAGCCCTTGACGAAATTCGGCCAGGATGAGAGTGAGTGGGGCCAGTCATATCCGTTTGGGGCAAACACTCGGATAAGCGGCCTGCGCGTGGTGGGACAAGGGTTTTCTATTTTTCGATATCAATATATCCCATTGGCGCCTTTCAAGAAGGCTCCTGGAGCGATGTGCAACAAATCGTAGCTCTGTGCGGTCGCAAGCAATGAATATGACTTCTGAGAATATGACTTCTGAAGCGAACAACCGTCCTCCGCTTTTTTCGGCCGGGAACACTCTGCCCTTCGTGCTGGTCACCGCATTGTTCTTTCTCTGGGCCATTCCCAACAACCTGAATGACATCCTCATCAAGCAGTTTATGACTTCGTTTCAGATCACGCGTTTTCAGGCGGGGCTGGTACAGTCAGCGTTCTATTTGGGATATTTCTGCCTGGCCATGCCGGCAGCCTTGCTGATGCGGCGTTTCGGATACAAGGCAGGGCTGGTCACTGGACTGCTTCTCTTCGGCTCAGGGGCGTTTCTCTTCTGGCCCGCAGCCATCGCCGGGAGCTATGGGTTCTTCCTGTTTGCGCTGTTCGTGATTGCGAGCGGACTGTCATTCCTGGAAACGGGCTCGAACACGTTCATCGCCGTGCTGGGCGACCCGCGAACCTCCGAACAACGGTTGAACCTCTCGCAATCTTTCAACCCGCTGGGGTCGATTACAGGAGCCCTGGCAGGTACAGTTTTCATCTTTTCGGGGATTGAACTGAATCATCAGCAGATCGACGTGCTCAAGGCACAAGGGACGCTCGGAGCATATTTGCGAAGCGAGACGCTGAGAGTAGTGCGCCCGTACGTAGTCCTCGGCATTGTCGTGTGGGTAATGGCTTTTCTGATCCTCCGAACGAAATTCCCCCACATCAGAGAAGAAGCCCAAACGAAGGATGCTCGCGACAGCGGCAAGCTCAGCGATCTGCTGCACTATCCACATTTCCTGCAGGGCGTGTCTGCGCAGTTCTTCTACGTTGGCGCGCAGGTCGGAACCTGGAGCTTCCTGATCCAGTACATCCAAGACTACACGCACGAGCCTGAGAAAACCGCCGGTTACCTGCTGACCGGAAGCCTTGTGGCCTTTGCCATAGGAAGGTTTGTGGCAACCTACCTGATGAAGTTTTTCCGGCCCAGCAAACTGATGGGCGTTTTTGGGATTATCAATATGGTGCTGGTGGCGGTCGGGATTCTGTTTCCTGGGTGGGTTGGAGTGGCAGCCGTCTTCCTGACCAGTTTCTTTATGTCCTTGATGTTTCCCACCATCTACGCGCTGGGTATCAAAGGGCTGGGACCCAACACCAAGCTCGGCGGCTCTTTCATCATCATGGCGATTGTTGGAGGTGCTATAGCTCCGCCTGCTATGGGACTTCTATACGGAGTCTGGCACAGCATGGCGGTCGCCATGATTGTTCCGCTGATCTGCTACGCTGTGGTCACCCATTACGCCTATTACGGCTCCAGGATGCGGGTTTCCCACGCCGAACCGGTTCCCATTTCAGAGCCAGCAAGGCTCTGACGGTTGCGCCGATTACCGCGCGTGTCGCGCCCTACGGTGCCACAACGTCTTCATGAAAACACAAACCATCCCTTGCAACCACGGCCCGATGTGAAAGACAATTTCTGCGGTCAGGGATCAGGGATTTGACTGGCGCCTGAGGATTAAGGCTGGCGTGAAGATATATTCTTCGACCTGCTGGAGTCGAGTTTGAAACGGGAATTCGTTACTCCCAAATACGATCAGATAATCCGAAGGAGCAATCATGGACAAATTCCCTCAATTTGATTTGACCGGGCAGGTAGCTCTGGTGACAGGCGCGGCGCGTGGTCTGGGGCGCGCCATATCGCTGGCCATGGCGAATGCCGGCGCGGATGTAGCTCTCGGCCTGCGCGACCGGAACACCGCCCACGATCTGATCCGTGAAATTCAAGTCATGGGCCGCCGCGCTCTGCCGCTGCAGATGGATGTAGCACACATGGATCAGATTTCCCGCTCTGTCGAGGAGGCCGCCACGCATTTTGGAAAGCTCGACATTCTTGTCAACAACGCTGGAGTATCGCCGGGCAATCGCGCCGAAGACGTGACAGAAAGAGACTTCGATTACACACTCACCGTGAATGTGAAGGGCACGTTCTTCGCCAGCCAGGCAGCGGGGCGCGTGATGATCCGGCAAAAGCGGGGGCGCATCATCAATATGAGTTCGCAGGCAGGTTTTGTGGCGCTGCCCACCGAATCCGTCTATTGCACCACCAAGGCCGCCATTGCGCACCTTACCAAGTGCCTTGCCGTCGAATGGGGCAAGCACAACATCACTGTGAACGCCGTTGCTCCCACGTTTATTTCTACGCCGGGGACGGAGATAGCATTGTCAAACTCAACATTTCGCGCCGACACGATCGAACGGATCGCGGCGCTGCACCGGATCGGCATGCCAATGGAAGTGGCCGGAGCCGTCGTCTTTCTGGCATCGCCCGCTGCTTCACTGATTACGGGGCACACGATCCTGATCGATGGAGGGTGGACCGCACGGTAGCGACGGGAGTGGAAGGCGCTGGGCCTTCGACCGCAAATTGCTCAGAGGCCTTTCACTGGGGCGCTGGCGCCAGCCTATTCGTTTTTCCACAATGTCAGGCCGATAGCGTTCGAACAAAGCGATGAATCACTCCGGGGCTTGTTTTGTGGGGTTCCGATCAATGTTCTTTTCATTGAAATGCATTGAGTGATACTCTATGCTGCACTGTCCGGAGCGGAGGGAATTATGCATCGAAGAGCATTCATAAAGAGTACTCTGGCAGGTCTCAGCGGCGCGCTGCTGCTGGAAGTGTCCTGCGTCTCAGCGAACCACCAAGTGAAGCCGGATCCAAGACTGAAAGGAGCGTTCCGCAGACCCCAGAGAAACGGATGGACATTCGTGCACCTCCAGGGAACGCCCGGGGAGATTGGTTACCAGCACGGCTACCTGCTGGCTGACAAAATCGAAGATGCCACCAAAGTCATCGTTCTCGAACAGACGCACGGCAGGAAGCACGACTGGAATTTCTTTCGCGACGCGGCAAAGAACATGCTGTGGCCGAAGATTGAGGCGGAATATCGTGAAGAGTTACAAGGGATCACTGATGGCTTGCAGGCCCGCGGCAGCAAACTCGATCTCTGGGACGTCGTGTCTTTGAACGCTGCCATGGAATGGGGATACTACGTAAAGCAATATGACAAAGCCCACGAAACAGAAAAGGCTGCGGAACTCGTCGTGCCCGAGCACTGCAGCGCCTTTGTCGCTACCGGCAGTTATACGAGGGACGGCAGGATCGTCATCGCCCACAACTGCTGGACAGGATACTTGGACGGCGAGCGATGGACCATCATCTTCGATATTGTCCCCTCGCACGGCCACCGCATCCTGATGGATGGCTTCCCCGGTTTTATCCACAGCGGCGATGATTTCGGCGTGAACTCCGCGGGAATCGCGATCACCGAGACGACGATCTCCGGCTTCTCGGGATACGACACCTCTGGCATCCCGGAATTCGTGCGCGCCCGAAAAGGCATGCAGTATTCCAATTCAATTGACGATTTCGCGCGCATCATGAAGACGGGCAACAACGGCGGCTACGCCAACAACTGGCTGGTCGCGGACCGCAAGACCAACGAAGTGGCAGACCTGGAGCTTGGACTGAAAAATGTGAACGTGTGGCGAACCAAGGACGGCTGCTTTGTGGGGTCAAATTTTCCAATCGACCCCAAGTTGATCAGCGAGGAAACCAACTTCAATGTGCACGACATGAGCGCCAGCGCCAATGCCAGGCACGTGCGCTGGAACGAGTTGATGGCCAAACACAAGGGCAAGATTGACGTGGCTCTGGCGCAGAAATTCCTTGCCGACCATTACGACACCTACGAGAAGAAGACAGACCCCGATGAACGCACGCTGTGCGGGCACGTCGACCTTTCGCCGCGTGGTATGGGAGGCTGGATGCCGCCTTACGGCCCCGCAGGCGCCGTGCAAAACAAAGCTGCGGATGCGATGATGGTTGAAAAGATGGCCCTGACCGCCTCAGCGGGCCATTGCTGCGGAATCGACTTCAACGCCGCTGAGCATCTGAAGAAATACCCGCAATTCGACTGGGAGGCGCCGCTGCTTCACGGCATGGGTTCGGAACCCTGGACGACCTTCACCATCGCAACGTAGCGAGCCGGCTCTGGCAAAACGAAAAGGTTGTCCCGCGCCTAGGGGTGGAGGGCGTCAATCCGCCTTGGCGGCCGGTGCGCTTCCTTATGACGTATGGCCCTTGAACAGGAATATGAGGTCGATGATCAGGATGATCACGATGGCCAACTCAAGGACAAAAGAGCGCGCGTGCTCAAACTGGTCGACCATGAACTGATAGAGTTCACCGGCCGTTCGGAGTTTTTCGTCCACCAGGCGCCTGTAGTCCGGAACGCCGACCTTTACGGCAGCCACGCGATAAAGGCGGGCGTAAAACATATCGCTCAGGAATTTGATCGCATTGTCCGTCCGCTCGGCCAGCTCCATCACATCCAGCCGAATCATATTCAAGCGCTCAGCTTCGCGGGCCAGCCGCCACCGGGCCAGCACTCCGGTGTGACGTTCGAGGGCCCGGTAGACATCATCCAGGACGCGGGTCAACAGGTTGTCGTAATGACGGAATTCAAGGAGTTGTGTGTTGGCATACTCAAGGAGCTGGATCGTGGGCACAGCACCGTCCGCAGTGTCATAGACCAGCGCCGCCGTCCATCCCACCACGAGCAGGTCGGTGGGGTAATAAGAAATGCTCGATTGCAGAATCTGCTGCCGCTCTCCATCGGAAAGGAAAAGCGACTCCCCGCGGACGATCCGGGCGATCTCCGGACCGTGACGATCGAGCAATTCTTCCGCCGTCGCAGGCCGCCCTTCCGAGTCCGGCGCCTCACGCAACTCGATGATATAGTAGTCCTCAGTTGACAGGCTGTCGTAAGGTTTCACCAGCGCTGGCGCGACTCGCTTCAGGCTGCGGCGAGTCACTTCCAGCGCACGCTTCTCGATTTTCGGCGCAGCGATCCACTCTCCGGACAGCCTGACCAAAGCATCCCACTCACACGAGAACGGCAACTCCATTTCAACGCTGACGACGCCATAATCGTAATACTTGATTCGTGCCTCCAGCCGCTCCCCGGTTTCGAGTTCTACAGGATCAAGGGGCTCAACAACAGGAGGCAGCTCGAACCGGACGTACTCGGGGGTGGGATGAGTAAAGCTCGGGAGACGTTCGGCAGGCTGTACCTGGAGGATCGAGTTCAGCCGCTCCAGGTTGATGGAGTCCGCGACGTCATACAAAAGCAAGATCCGAAATGTTCCCTGGAGGGCCATCCCGCTTCTTTCCCGGCAAAGAGCGCCGTAGGCCCGACGCGCAAGCGGCGCAAGCTCTCGCGCACCCCCACTTCTTGGGGCGGGCGAGCACACCCTTACTGCGGGCAGGAACAGCAACTCAGGAAGAAACCGCAGGAACAGTCCTGCGCTTCTTCCGACTACTGGCCTGGGCCGCGAAACTTCGCGCCTTTCTTGATGGCCTGATCGACTTCTTCAAGCGTGAGCAAGGGGGTCGTCCTGGTTCGAACAAGACCCGTGGAGCACGCCGACAAATCAACGGCCATCAGAGTAGCGTTGTCGGGAGCGTCTACGATCGACACCGTGTCATAGTCGCCAAACGCAAAGTACATGGCCTCGAGCTTTGCGCCGACGCTGGACAGCGCCTTTTCAAATGCCGCTTTCCGGGCCGAAGCCTTCTCTTTGATGACTCCCTTGATCCCTTCCGCCGAATAGCTTGCGTGGATGAGGAACTTTGCCATGTGATCCTCCGATTTGCAAAAGATCCTAATTGGTTTCTCCAATTGTAACAGAGTTCAAGACGCTGGGCGGACGAGCGCCATGGCACCCCGCAGTTCATAGATGCCGCGGAACGTGAGATTCTCTGCTGAATCTGATTCAGCGTAAAGGTGAGTTCAAATTCCCGGCGGTGCGTCCGAGAGGTTGATAGCTGCAACCCGGCGACGGCGTTGCGGCCGGCAGAATTGCAGGTTCTCCATTCAGCACCTTGTCGAAAAATGTGCGGATGCACAAAGACGTTTCTCGGAGACCTTTAGCGCCACTGACCGGCCCAAGGTAACCCATCATTCGCATCCCGGGGCTGTAGAGAACCGCCAGGTCCGTGAAATTAAAATCCTGGGTCCCCGCGATGTGTGTTTTCCAACAGTCAGAAGATTCCTTGCAGACATCCAGCATTTGCTGCTTCATAAGGTCCTGCTGCTGGCGGAACCTTTTGACCGAAACGCTCGCCAGTGTCCTCTGCAGCCACGGTGGGCGCAGGGTCCAGTCACTCAAGACAAACAGGAAGGGTTGTTTGATTCCCGTCTCCAGCACGCTGCCAAAAAGATTTCCATCGATGTCGACAACCGCCTTGCAGCGCGGATCGGTCGAGCATGCTTCGGCGGAGGCCGCGCCGCCGAAAGATTGGCCGAACAGCCCGACCTTCGCGAGGTCGAGGCGCCCATAGAACCGGCTCTTCGGGTTTGAATTCATCTGCGCAAGCCTGTCGATTGAAAAGCGGATATCCGCTGCCCAGACTTTCACTATGCGATTTCCGGCCGATTGCATGGCCTCCCTTGGACCACGCGGGAATGAAGCAGCAGCAAGGCGGTCGGCAACTCGGCCATCGGGAAAGCGAACCACTGGAGCAGCGTATGTGTTGGTGATCCCCAGGATGACATAGCCATGGCTCGCGATGTCTTCAATCAATGAAGTATAGTCGCTGGGCAAATTGCCAAAGCCTGTTGAAAAAACCAAAACCGGATACGCGGACTGTCCCTTCGCGAGAGGCGCGTCAGAAACCGCGTGAACGCGGACCCTGCTCGGAATGGTCACGGGGCGCCAGGGCAGTTTGGATGCCCAGGCGGCAGGAATATATTCGGAAGGTTTCGAATCCGGCGAGGCGGCGGCAGGATACCACAACCACACCATCAGCTCACGATGTTTTCCAATTGCCGTCGAGTAAGGGTCGTCGCGTTTCAGATCCTTCCAGTCTAAAAGCATTCGGCCGACTGCATAAGGACCTGTAGGCTTGGGTAAAACCACTTCCCGGTGGTCTCCGAAATGAACCACGGCGCCCAAAATACCGATGAAAACCAGGAGAAGCAGAATGAACACCAGGATAGTGATCGAGACTGTCCTCAGAATTCTGATTCCGGCTGTCACGGGTTTGTTGGCAAGAAATTCAGGTTGTTGAGGCAAATGTTCTTCCAGTCAAAGCGGAGTCCTGTTTTTTCGAAACAGGGTAGACATCGCGATCAGGCAAGCCAAGGATTTGCCGCGTGTTGCTGGTCGGGAAACGTCAGTCACGCCTGTGCCCGTAAAACCAGCGCGCGGTAGATGAACCGCGATTCCACACACTGTGGCGGCTGCCAGCAGGAATAAAAACCTCGTCCCCGGGTTCAAGGATAGCGCGCGCACCTTCGACGTCAAACTCGACCCTGCCCTCTTTCACGACGACGCGCTCGTCCGTCTGGTGCACAAAATCGAGCCACTGCCGGCCCGGAGGGTCTACCCAGAGATCGCAGGTGAACCCGTCCTGAGCCCAGCGTCCGGCAACATTCTTCTGGTCAATCGCCTTATCCCCTGGCCACCGGCAGATCTTCAGATCAGGCACGATCAGATTTCTCCTTAGCCCGTCTATTATAACGGAGGTACACGCCGCAGCGCCCCGCGGGAGTCATCGTTTGCCATAGCAAGCTCCTGATATGACACGCGTTATCATCGGCTCCCCCAGGGGCGTTCCAGACCGGCCACGACCCTATGGAGTAATGACCTCGGGCAGGACCGGATGGGCCCTCTGTGGTGCGCCGGCATAAGTTCATTCATCCCTCATAATTCGTGACGACAGCTTCTTCCCGTTTTCTTCCTCCTCGTTCATAATTTAACTTTGGGTATTTTGAAAAAACATCGGAGGCAAATGCAAAACCAAATTGACTTACCTTCCGCGGTGATTTTTGACATGGACGGCGTGCTGGTGAACAGCAATCCTTATCATCTGGCGAAGTGGATCGATTTTCTGGACCGCCGCCAGATCAGCTATAAGGAGGACGAACTGCCCGAACTGATTCTCGGAAAGCGTAACGATACAGCCTTCCGCTATTTTCTCGGGTCGAACCTATCCCGCGAGGAGAGTAGACGGCTCAGCGAAGAGATAGAAGAAACCTTTCGCCGGATCTTCAAGCCTCATGCCAAACCGCTGCCGGGGCTCGAGGCGCTCATCAAGGAGTGCCACCAAGCCGGAGTTCCGATGGCGGTGGCTTCTTCGGCCATGAGAACAAATATAGAATTCGTCGTGGATGCCCTTGGTTATCGAAAGTACTTCCGCTCGATTGTGAGCGGGGATGAGGTAACACACCCCAAACCTGACCCCGAGATTTACCTGAAGACTGCGGCGCACCTCGGGATCGATCCGGCCGATGCGGTGGCCTTTGAAGATTCCTATGTGGGCATTGGGGCTGTCAAAAATGCCGGCATGAAGTGCGTTGCCATCGCCTCAACTTTTCCTATCGAGAGGCTCGAGCCGCTGGCCGATCTGGCCGTCCCAAGCTTTGAGCACATCAACCTGCAAAAACTGCGCGCACTGTTCGTGGCCGCAGGCGAATCTTCACAAGTAGCGCGCTGATCCAGCCAGCTTCAGTGGCGCAGCACCACGAAATGACTGACGGCGAAGCCCAGAGCAGCTCCCGCAAAAACATCCGAGGGGAAATGGTCCTGAAGGGTGATGCGCGAAAAACCTACCAGGCTCGCCAGCCCATACGCCACCCAGGGCACCCAGCGATGTCGCCGGTAGCGATCTGCGAATATCGTCGCGATTGAAAAGGCGGCAATGGTGTCGCCCGATGGAAATCCGCCGTTACCGACGTAAAAAGGACCTTTGTGTCTCATGAAAAATGAATCGGAGAAATCGCCGTTCGGGGCGATTTGCTTCGGAGGCACACGCTGTGTCACATCCCTGATGACCAGCGCCAGAATTTCCGAGTCGAGAACAGATTCGGCCGAGAACTGCACCGTCTTCTGCATGTATGAATCGTGACGCGTGAGGCCCAGGGCGTAAACCGACGCGGGAAATAATGCCATGCCCCAGATCGCATTGCGACTGCTCATTACGTCGTTGAACGTGTTGAAAGTCTGGGTGCGGCGGAAGTAGGGATCGTCATAAGGATCGAGGGCAATCAGTCCTGCTGTTGCGCCAACCACGCCAAGCGTCGGCAGCCAGTGTTTACCCGCTGCAAGCGTCTTCGGAAACAGCCAGATGCGCTTCTGATCGTGCAGGACGTTGCTGCCGAACAACTTCCACGAAACGTCTCTGGAAGCGTGGGCGACCTCAGTCGATTTGTTAGCGGGCCTCGGGACCTGCCGGTCTTGAGCGGAGACGGAGCAGGCTGCACCCGCCAGCAAAAAAACAATCAGCAGGCCAGAGACGACCAGATGGCGCGAGCGAGCTTTGCCGGCCTGATCAATAAGTGGCCCGGCCTCCGGAGATGTCATAGCACTGTCCGGTAGTAAAGGAAGATTCACGCGAAGCAAGAAAATGCACAAGTGCGGCGATCTCTTCGATTCTGCCGGTGCGCCCCATGGGAATCTTGCTGATCATGTAATCCACAGTTGTTTTTGAGATCGTATCCAGAATCCTAGTGTGCACAACAGCGGGCGAAATACTGTTGACCGTGATATCGCCTTTGCCGGCAACTTCCTTGGCCAGGGCCTTGGTCAGACAGATTACCCCCGCTTTAGTTGCCGAATAGGGAATCAAGGTGGGGTTGCCTTCCTTGCCGGCAATCGAGGCAACGTTCACGATACGCCCATATCGCCGTTCCAGCATCTCGCTAATCACCGCCTTGCAGGTTAAGAAAACCCCCTTCAGATTCACGGCGTAAACCCGGTCGAGATCCGTTTCATCGAGTTCCGTGAGCGGCAAAGTTCTGCCTGCGATACCGGCGTTATTCACCAGGATATCAATCGGTCCGAGTTGCCGGCGAACCTCGCCAATGGCTTTTTCGACCGACGAAGACGAGGCGACATCGCATTCAACGCCTACCCCGTCAATCGATTGGGCTACAAAACGGGCGAGATCTTCTTTCACGTCCAGCACGGCAACGCAGGCGCCGGCTGCGGCGAGCCGGTGAGCAATACCTTCGCCTATGCCTTGTCCTCCGCCCGTAACAATGGCAACCTGGTCTTTCAAGTTGAAAAATTCCTTTTCGCTCATATCCAGTCAGTCCTCTCGTCCGCAAGTGTGATCGGCATCAGTATAAAACATGGTTTTCTGAGGCCAGCCTACTCAATAATCTCAAATCGCTTGAGTCCTTCCTCGTCGATTGTCAAGCCAAGCCCCGGCAGGTCTTCGTTAAGTTCGATGTAACCGTCCACTGGCATCGGCTCGCCCTTGAAAATATACCAGAAGAGTTCGTTGCCCACTTCCACGTCCACGGGCGGGAAGAACTCGGCCATCGGAGAGTTGTAACTGGCCATCACCACGTGGAAATTGTGCATCTGGCCGGCGTGCGGGATGACCGGAACCTCGTATGCCTCTGCCATCGCCTGTATTTTCCGCGCCTGGGTAATGCCGCCCACGCGGTTGGTGTCAAACTGGATGTAATCAACGGCTTTGGCTTCAAGAAGCTGGCGGAAGCCGTAAAGAGTGAACTCGTGCTCGCCTCCGGAGATCGGAACCACGTTCAGTGCTTTCAGCGCGGCGTAGCCGGCAATATCATCAGGAATCACGGGTTCTTCTATCCAGCGCAAATTGTATTTGGCGGTCAGGGGGATCATTCGCCGGGCATAATCAAGCGTCCACCCCATGTAGGCGTCCGCCATCAGATCAATTTCATCCCCAATGACTTCCCGGGTAGTGCGCAGCAGTTCGAGGTTCCTCTGCATTCCCGCAGCGCCATCAACCGGGCCCCATCCAAACCGCAGCTTCATCGCCCGATAGCCCTGATCTTTGTATTGCTTTGCTTCCCGGGCCAGATCATCAAGCGGCTGGCTGTAAAGACGGCTGGCATAAACGGGAATTTTCTGCTTCGTCTTCCCGCCCAGCAGGCGGAAGACCGGCTGCTTGAGGATCTTGCCTAACAAGTCCCATAGCGCGATGTCAACCGCGCTGATGGCAACCATGCCAACTCCTTTCCGTCCAAACGCCATGGTGCGGCGATACATGTGCTGCCAGATAAATTCGCTATCAAAGGGATTGGCTCCAGTCAGAATCGGTTTCAGATACAAATCGATCAGCGACTTGGTCACACGAGGAGCTAGAGCTGCCTCGCCGATCCCCACATGGCCACTGTCAGTAAACACTTCCACAATCAGCCAGCCGTGAAACCGGAATGAGCCCATGGGATCTGCCGGAAGATCGAGGATATCCATGGGATTCGTGCAAAAGTGCGGCTGCGGGGCTACCGTCTCCCCCCTCCATTCAACAACTCGAGTGCGAATTTCAGTAATCTTCACGATGCCCGATTCCTTTCCGCGGCAAGTCAGAAGTCCCTGGCTCTCCTCACTCGACGCAAGAGGATGAATTTTCATTTGCTGCTCGATGTCCTAGTTTACGACGGCTAAGCTTGATCAAGTTAATGATTTTTGGGCAACGCCTGTGAGTCGTGGTGGGAATGCCCGTAAAAAACAACGAGAAGGTTGGAGGATCATTCGGAAAGGCAGACAATTGCCTTAAGCTTGCAGGAATGCGGTGCTGGCGCGAAAGGGCGCGGTCGGGCGATAATAGGGAGTTTTCCGCTTGTCTTCACAGGGGTCCCCGAAGATCTTACTGATATGGATGTCACCAGCATGAAGAGTCGGCGGACCGACGCAGCCTTACGGAGGAATCGCGGGTGCACACGGTAATATTGGGGGCAGGGATCAGCGGGCTTAGCGCCGCTTACGCCCTTCAAGAAATCTCCCCATACAGCTACAGCCTCTATGAGCAGGCGCCCGCCGTGGGTGGTCTGTGCCGGACACAACAGGTGG
>JAKAWN010000631.1:0-2455 GCA_021827245.1 Acidobacteriota bacterium
ACCCTTGTATTTTGTGGTTCTTATAGAAGGAACACAAGTCGAGTAATCGAATGACCGAAGTCTCGACGTCATAGCCTCCCGAGGAGACAAACTACGTGAGAACTTTGTTTGAGTTAGGGGAATTGGTCACTACGCGCGGGGCGCTTGAGGCGCTTCTGCGAGCACGGCAGTCACCCGCGGAATTCCTCGAACGACATGTGCGCGGCGACTGGGGAGATTTGTGCGTAGAAGACATCGCTGAAAATGAATTTGCCCTCGCCCATGGACTCCGGTTGTTCAGCAGTTACGCCACGTCGCTCGGAGAAAGAATTTGGTTGATCACAGAAGCAGATCGATCGGTCACAACCTTCCTCTTGCCAGACGAGTACTGATTCCAATCCCGAAGGAAGAGGTTAACGTCGCGGGTATCAGCACACCTCTCAAAATTCGTAGCACCCTCCCCTAATCCATCTGTTGCTTCCAGGAGTTCACCGTATGTCACGTCCTCAAAATAAATTGCGTATGGGCTATTTTCCCCTCCCCGAAGCCGAGGCCCAGCGCATTCGACGACACTTGGTGTATGGCGATGCCGACTTTTGCGCACTTGATCCATGCGCGGGTGAAGGTCAAGCTCTGGCGACGATTACAGCGGGCGCAGCGGGCCACCGCTACGGCATCGAACTCGACGCGAACCGGGCGGAGCAGGCACGGACAAGGACGGACCAACTGATTTACGGCAGTTGCTTCGACGTCGACTGCCGGGCAGAGTCATTCTCCCTTCTATACGAGAACCCGCCTTACGACGATGCCATGAGAGATGAGGGCACGGCCCAGAGGCTCGAAGAGCTGTTCCTTCAACATACCTACCGCTGGCTCAAGCCTGGAGGCGTGCTCATTCTGGTTATCCCTGTCTCTCAGCTCGCGGTTTGCGGGAACATCCTGTCTGTCCAGTTCAAGGACATTGAAGTGTTCCGCCTCAGTGAACCAGAAAGTGCGCGCTACAAGCAGATCGTGGTCTTCGGTGTGCGTCGTAGCCGCCGTGAGCGGGAACGGTTGCAGGAGCGGGAAATTAGTTGGTGGAGGCTTGAGTACGGACGAAAGTCCCGCGACATAAGCGCGCTTCCCACCCTTACCGACCAGCCCGGGTGCCTGTATCCCGTGCCTGAAGCCGCGCCAATTGAACTCGTCCACCGTGGCTTGCCACTCGATGAAATCGAGGATCTGCTTTCCCACTCTCCCGCCTACCGCCAGGCGCGGTGCATTCTGTTTGCTGTGGAATCCCACGAGAGGGGGCGGCCCGTCACGCCGCTCCACCAGGGTCACGTCGCGATTTGCGCGGTCAGCGGTATGCTGGATGGGGTCTTCGGGGAAGGCGAGCTGCGGCATACCGCGCGCTGGCAAGCGGTGAAGACCATCCTCCGTCTGGAAGAAGAAGACGAGCAAGGCATCACCACCATCCGCGAGAAGGAGCAGTTCTCCCCCTGCCTCAATCTCCTCTTCATGGATGGAAGGACCGCTGTACTGACAGCCGACGCGCCTGCCGGAGAAGACGACAAGGCGGCCTGCGACCAAACGGCATCAACTCAGGCCATCGCGCACGCAGCGGTAGCCGGAACGGCGGACGTGCCACACGCAGTCAGAATGTAGGTTGTCAGAGTAAGTGAAAAACCGTCCGTTGACTTCAAAGGACTTGCTGGGCGGCAATGTCAGAGCTATTGAAAATTCGTGTCATGATTCCTGAAAAGACCCTACCTTTGTGTCACGCAAATTGAAAAAATCCTACGAGTGAAGGGAGGCTTCGAGGCTCTAGCCAGATCAAGGCAAGGGTAACGAGCAGGACGCCCCGGCTCCGTAAGATTATCTCCAAGACTTCGATGGTGGGGCCATTTGCAGCCTTGCTGCGGTCTCTTTCCGGAGAAAATAGGACGTTACCCTTGCCCTCACCGGTACTGCCAACACCGGAGTTCCGGTTTTCTTAAGATGGCGTCTGAGCCAGGAGCCTGTGACGTCGAGTTGCCGGGCGAGAGCATTTACACCTATGTACTGGTTTGAAAACCGTTGAACCTCACCCGCAAGCACTAGCCTGCAATGATGCGGCTGACATCCGGGCAGACCGCGAAGAATACGGTTTTCGACGAGGCGGCGAACGACTTGGCCATTGGAACCTAACCTAGCTGCTGCTTCGGTATAGTTTAGAAAACCCTCAGCAGGTTTTTCGATGGCTCCTACTACTGGACGATACGGCCGGAGATGTTCAGCGGGGAATAAATAGCCCATGATCCCAGGGATTCGGGACGTGAAGGCAACCGGGACAAGGGCACCATCTATAACAGCCCGAATGGCTGCAGCAAGCCCGGAATGGCGGCCAAGAAAACTCCTGACGGCGTTGCCCAGCGCTATGAACTCTCCCGGTTTGGAGTATTCGCGCTCAGGCACAGCGTGTTTCTCAAATGCCAGTTTGATCGCCAGTATGTCT
>JAKAWN010000631.1:2465-3207 GCA_021827245.1 Acidobacteriota bacterium
CTTTCCGAAGGAAGAAAAGGTATCGACCATGTGGCAGGCCACGCTCAGATCCTTGGGCATAACGGATGAGTCCGGCTTGGGCTACCAGTCGAAGGATGGCCCATCCCAACCCTATTGTTCTTTCAACTTCGGGGCAAGACATGTACTGGCCGAAGCCTGTGTCACGGGCAGTAATCCACCCGTTGAGGGAGTCTCGTTTAACCCAGCATTGTGTGCGGCCCCGGCGGAGTTTGAAAAACCCAGCTTCGATTTGGCCCTGACGAACGAGGTTCTCGATGCGCTTCCGATTGGCTCGCGCTATTCTCGTCGCTTCAGGCAGCGGGATCCACGGAGATTTTTCCCGAGTTGAGACCGAGAGGTAGCGATGCTGCCCACGGACCAGGCCCTTCCAATCTTCGCGCACAAACTCTTCAAAGACGTTATGTAGAAATCCAAAATCCTTTCGAGGAAGGCCACGAAATAAGCGAAAGTAAAAGGTTCCAAAGATCTTGTCGAACCTCAGAGCGGCAGCGTCTTCAAAGTTTTCCGGGATCATACCCTTCAACGAAGCCCGAAGTTGGTGGGGCCAATTTCTCAGGATAGAAACAGCAGTCTGGCCAACCTGAATGGCAACATTCAAGTCGATGCGGGTGCATCCTGGTCGTCCGCGGCCTCGGATATCGCCGCGCCCGAAGGATCCCGCGCAACCGAGTAGCGTCAGCAGGGAACCCAGGGTTAAACCGAAGAGTTCGGGCGGAAAATC
>JAKAWN010000632.1 GCA_021827245.1 Acidobacteriota bacterium
GCCATGCCCTGGTTGCCTCCATGCTGCCCAATGCGGACCCGCTCCACAAAGTAACCATCATCCCCCGCGGAATGGCGCTCGGCGTAACCATGCAGTTACCTCTGGATGACAAACACACTTACACGCGGGACTTCCTCGAAGCCCAGCTTGCAATCATGATGGGTGGGCGTGTGGCCGAAGAGCTTTTCCTTAACCACATTACGACAGGCGCCGGGAATGACATTGAGCAGGCCACCGGCATAGCCCGCCGGATGGTGTGCGAGTTTGGCATGTCTGACCTCGGACCTCTCGCCTACGGCAAGAACCAGCAGGAAATCTTCCTTGGAAGAGATCTGGCCACCCAGCGCGACTTCAGTGAAGATACGGCGATTAAGATCGATCAGGAAGTGAAGAAGTTCGTGACGACGGGCTACCAGCGAGCCAAGGATATTCTGAATACCAATCGCGAGATGCTGATTCGCATTGCTGAAGCGCTCCTGGTCCGTGAGGTTCTCGACGGAAACGAAATGAAGCTGTTGATCCAGGGAAAGCAGCTTCCCGAACTGGTCCGACCTCTGCCTCCCGACAAGCCAGGCGAAGAGGAAGTGACGGAAGTGTTAAAGCCTCAACCTTCCGGAGGCGTAACGGGCCGCGAGCGCCCGCAGCCTGCTTAATTCCCGACCGCCATTATCAATCCTGGCCGGTCGCGCACTGCAGCCCGCCAAAATGTTTTTTCCCTCACGAGCATTACTCCACTTATAATTGCTCTCTCTGGGAATGTGGTTGGGACATAATGTCCTGCCCGCAAGCCTTGGGGTCTGCACTTGTCGATAAACTGAAGAAGATTGCTGAACCGCAGCATTGCAATTGTGAGGACAGGTTCCGGACATGCCATCAGAAGACTTTGAGCTAGACCCTTCATGGGAAAACCCCGTCAAGAAATCGCTTCGCGAAGGGAAACCGGTCGTCGGGTTGACGATCACAACTCCCAGCGTCGAGGTGGCCGCCCTTGGCGCAAGTCTCGGCTTCGATTTTCTATGGATTGAGATGGAGCATAGTCCGACTACGCTCGAGACCCTGCGAAATATGGTGCTGGCAACGCGAGGACTCAACGCCGTGCCCTTTGCCCGTGTTCCAGTGAATGAGCTGTGGACTGCGAAGCGGGTGCTGGATTCAGGCGTCCTGGGTGTGATTTTCCCTTTCACCAGCACGCCGGAACTGGCGCGGCAGGCTGTGGCGGCATGCAAATACCCGCCGCACGGCGGCCGGGGTTCCGGCGCCGGGCTGGCCACGTTCCGCTGGCCAGCGCCTGATGGGTACTACGACTTCGCCGACAAGAATGTGATGGTGATCGTGAATATCGAAGAGGCCAAAGCAGTCGAAAACATCGACGCAATTGCCTCAACTGAAGGCCTCGACGTTCTCTTCATCGGCACCAGCGATTTGTCGTTCTCACTCGGATTTCGCGGCCGGCAGGATCATCCGCGAGTTCAGGAAGCCATCGCGGAGATTGTGAAGGCGGCACAGAAGCACAATAAGGTTCTGGGCGCTCCGGTTGGCGACCCCGAACTGATGAAGCAATACATGGAGCAGGGGTTTCGTTTCTTTCAGGCCAGCACGGAGCTGCGACTGATGGCAGCGGGCGCCCGCCACTTTCTGGAACCGCTTGGAAAGCTGGCCGCCAAATCCCAAACCCGCTCGCTCTACTGACCGGGTTTCAGAAGTCCCACTTCCGGCGGCATTCTCAGTGCCAAAGGAAGACAAGTACCATCGTCTCTGAGCAGACTATTCGTTTCGGTGTCCATCAAGGGACCTGCGCGCGCAGTTCAACGACCCGATCTTTCACCGAAGAGCAGTCTTGAAACAACCGGATTGCCGCGATGCCCATTGCACCCGCTTCCAGACACAATCGGACGTTCTCAACAGTGACGCCGCCTAATGCCAGCACGGGGATTTTGACCCTGTGCGCGACTTCCGACAATTTGTCCAGGCCAAGCGGCGGCCCGTAGCTGCGCTTGGAAGGAGTATCGAAAACCGGTCCCAGCAGGATATAGTCAGCGCCGCCTGCTTCTGCTTCGGTCGCCTGATTAAGAGAGTGGCAGGAAGCTCCGATCAGGAAACCTGTCCCAACATGGCGGCGGACGACCTCAACAGGGACCGACTGCCCGCGCAGATGAACTCCGTGCGCACCAACGGCCATTGCGATGTCCAGCCGATCGTTGATGATAACTCGCGTTTCTGATCCTCGGGAAGCCTCGACAGCGGCCGTGGCCAGTTCGACCAGTTTGCCGGTAGCGAGGTCTTTCTCCCGCAGTTGAATCAGGTCCACTCCCGCTCGCACAGCAGACTGCAGACGTGGAAGCAGCGGCTCCGCAGACAGCGCGTGCCGGTCAGTAATATAACAAAGTTGAATTTGAAGTGGCATTAAGTATCGGATTCAATCCGGGGCTGCAGCACGCTAATGGGCCAATCCAAGCGATCGTCGCAGTCGCCAGGCTTCATGGAACGCCAGGAAGACGTCGACCAACCCCAAGCCTGAGATAGCTCCACGGACATAATAGTCCTGGGCGAGAGCAGCGATCCACGGATAGTGTGCCGCAAAAAAGTTCTGGTTCCAAAGTGGAATCCATGGGAACAGAAACAGAAAGGCCCCCATTTCAAAGCAGATCAAGACATACAGGATGGCTAACAAACGGTTCATATGTGGTTCGTGCGAAGGGGCTTCAGTGGAAAACTTCCCGGCCTCGGTTTTCGCTTGAATTGTCACTACGGTCCCTCAGGCCGCTCGGCGGGCGATCTGCCGGACAAGGCAGATTCTCTCCGCGACGGCCCGGCAATCCATATTCTGCCTGCAGGCCTCAGTAAATTTCCCCGGCGCGGCCGTGGGGTCCACAGCTCTTTCGAAGACTATGCCCGCATCATCATGAAATGCCAGGATTACCTTGCCATCAGGGTCGGGCGATTCGAGAGTGTGCCGGTATTATTTGGCCGCAATGGGCGCCATCCTTCATCCATTAAGCAGGAAGCAAACAGAGTGCATCCCTGGAGGAAGTTCGGACTGAAGCACCTCGAACCGGCGCCCTTCACAACCTTCTGGAATTCCGCAATGGCTTCGTCATGCAGACCCATCTTTGGGAAGGCCACTCCAAGATTATACTCCCTTTCATCACTTTCCGCTCCTTAATTTATCGGTACCCTTTTATTCAGCGGTTCTAGCAAC
>JAKAWN010000633.1 GCA_021827245.1 Acidobacteriota bacterium
ATACTAGAGACCTATTACAACCTCAAACTACCCATCGGCCTTTCCATCGCACCCGACGTTCAATTCATCCGGAACCCCGGCTACAACCAGGTGCGAGGCCCTGCTGTTGTCTTCGGAATGCGCCTTCACATGCACCTGGGCTTTCACCAGATTTACTGATCGCGCTTTTCCAGGCTTCGATGAGTAGCCGCCATCCGGCAAATGTTCAGGCTGGAACGCTCCAGCCCTTGGCTCCCCGGTTGTCCGGAGCAAGCACCGAGAAATGAGACTCCACGCCGTTTTCGCGAAGAATGCGGCAAATTTCCTCGCCGACATCGGCAGGCGCGGACCGGGCAAACGCCAGGATGGAAGGCCCCGCGCCGCTCAAGCAGACTCCCAACAGGTTCGGATGCTTCAGGGCCAGAACCTGGCTCAGTCCCGGCATCAGAGCCCCCCGGTAGGGCTGGTGCAGGCGGTCGTCAAAAAAGCAGGGGTGTAGATCCACTTTGCCGGAAAACAACTGGGCCGACAGCACGGCGGCCCGCTGGATATTGTGGACGACGTCCGCTCTCGAATATTGGGCCGGCAGAACGGCGCGGGCCTTCTCGGTGGGAAGCGCGTAAGCGGGAATCACCAGCACGACGTGGAAGAGGTCGGGAACTGGAGAAGAGTAGGCTACAACGTGCTCGTTCTCCTGCACCGCAACGGTAAAGCCTCCGTGCCATGCCGCGGCAACATTGTCCGGATGTCCTTCGATCTCCGTGGCCAGTGAAACCATCTCGTCGTCGTAGAGCGCTCTTTCCGTCAGCCAGTGGGCGGCCGCGATGGCGCCCACAATGGCCGCCGCGCTCGATCCCAGTCCCACGCCGACCGGAATCTGGTTGTTGATTTCCAGGTCGAATCCGTAGTCCTTGCCCCAGCGCCGCAGAATCTTCTTCATGCTGGCTGCAATCAGGTTGCTTTCGTCGGAGGGAATTCTGTCCGGGTTGACGCCTTCGTAGCGCACGCTGACACCGAGATCGGCGCGCCGCGTGACGCGGACGTCCAGGTAGAGGCTCAGGGCGAGCGCCGCGCAATCAAAGGCGCATCCGAGGTTGGCGCTGGTTGCGGGAACACGTACTGAGCCGCGCTGGGGCATGTAATCACCGGCGTCCGGGCGACGGAGATTCCGAAGTTTTCATCGATGCGCCGCCGGCGATCGCGGGGATCAGCAGCACCTCGTCACCGTCATTGAAGCTGTACTGCAAGCCGCCCAGAAAGCGGATGTCCTCGTCGTTGACGTATATATTCAGAAAGCGTTGGGGCGTGCCGTCTTCGGCGCAGAGAACTTTCTTGATGCCGGGATATTTCTTGTCAAGTCCGTCGAAAAGTTCGCCGAGGTTCTGTGCCGCGGCCTCAACACTCTCAGCGCCTTCGGTATACTTTCTCAGCGGCGGTGGAATACGAACCGTGATTTGCAATCGAGTCTGCCTCCAATTCTATGAATCTCTGTCAAACGACGCGGACTTTCATCTGTCGGCCATGCCGGTCACGCGCTGGCCGTCGCGTGGACCTTCAAATACTGCTCCTCAAAATCCGCCAGCCTTGGCCGGATCGCTTCGTGCGTCCGGATCTCGCCGCTGACGACGCCGATGGTTTTCAGTCCGTTTCCGGTGATGGCCAGCACAATCGATTCGTCGGGATTCAAGCGGCCCAGCCGGATCAGCTTGCGCGCCACCGCAACCGTCACGCCGCCGGCGGTCTCCGCGAATAAGCCCTCGGTCTCGGCCAGCAATCGAATCCCTTCAACCACCTCCGGATCGGAAACGTCTTCGCCCGTTCCGCCGCTTTCCTGAATCATCTTTGAGGCGTGGAAGCCATCCGCCGGGTTGCCAATGGAAAGCGATTTCACAATGGTGTTGGCCTTTTGCGGCACGATCTCGCAGGTGCCGTTCTTGGCCGCCGTGGTAATGGGCGAGCATCCCGTCGCCTGGGCTCCGTAGAATTTGGTCGCTGCCGGCTCAATCCAGCCCAGTTTCTGTAGTTCCCCGAAAGCCTTGTGTATCCGGGTAATCAGCGAGCCGCCAGCCATGGGAACCACAATGTTCTGTGGCGCCTGCCATCCTAGCTGCTCCGCAACCTCGTATCCAAAGGTCTTTGACCCTTCAGAATAATAACTGCGGAGGTTGACGTTCACCATTCCCCACGGGTACTTCTGCGAAATCTCGGAGCACAGCCGGTTCACCTGGTCGTAGCTTCCGTTGATCTTCACCAGGGTCGCACCGTAAACCTGCGTGTTGATCAGTTTCTCAGGCTCGAGATCGGCCGGAACAAAGATGAAGCTCTTGAACCCTCCCGCGGCTGCTTGCGCTGCCACGGCGTTTGCCAGATTTCCGGTGGATGAACAGGCCACGGTATCGAAGCCGAATTCGCGCGCCTTGCTGAGAGCCACCGCAACCACGCGGTCCTTGAACGACAGCGTGGGAAAGTTGACCGCATCGTTCTTCAGATAGACCTTTCGCGCACCAAGCGCCTTGGCAAGGTGCGGAGCCTCGAACAGCGGCGTGAAGCCCGTCGACCGCCCCACGCACGGTTCGCCCACCACCGGCAGCAACTCCCGGTAACGCCACATCGTCGGCGGACGCTGTTCCACCTGCCTCCGCGGCACTTCAGCGCGCAGCCTGTCGTAGTCGTAAACCACTTCCAGCGGAGCCCAGCAATCCTCGCAGCCCGCGATCGGCTCAATCGCATATGTCCGTCCGCACTGCCGGCACTTCAAATACTTTAAGTAACTCACTTTTCCTCCAAGCGCTTTTCGCTTCCAGAGTGGCTTGGGGCTGATAGGAGATTCGGGAGGGTAAACTAAAAAAGCCCCCCCGTTCTCATCGGGGAGGCTCAAATAAGCTCTTGCGTCCTCCTTCTCATCTCCCCCTTATACGGGCGGGAGTTAGCACCTGCCCCCGGGCTTCTTCACCGGGCGGTTGCCGTGGCGTCATAGGGCCCGTCCCTCGGCCACTCTGGATGAGATTCAGGTCTTACACAACCAAATTGTAAACTCTGATATTAGTCAAACTCCGCCCGCTTGTCAACTGCTCTTATCGAGTATGTCAAAGCTCTTTAGAAATGTCCCCTTGGTTAACTCATTAGAAGTGTCCCCTCTTTGTCGTTCCTGTTTTTCTGTTTTTTCTCTCTTTCTTTGGTTTTGTTGTTTCTGATTTCTTCGTGGGCCTGG
>JAKAWN010000634.1 GCA_021827245.1 Acidobacteriota bacterium
GACGTTTGCAGCGCGAGCGCCGATCGTCCGGTTGGTGTTTCGGATCTTGTATTCGCGGACAATCGATGTGCCCTGGTCAAGAGCCTGCTTGACATCCTCCGCCATTCTCAGCGCCAGCGGATCGAGATTCCGCGAGGGTGTCCGGGCACGAACGCTGGACCTTATTTCAGGATCGGGCCGGTGAAGAAGCGGGCGAAGATCGAACTGCCCCCGCCGTCCCGGAGCCTTATATTCGATTGGAATCAGCAGATCCGTCCGTCCCACAATCTCTTCGAGGGAACGGAAACCAAGCTGGGCAAGAATTTCGCGGATGTGCTCTGCAACGTGCCGCAGGTAATTGACCAGCCGTGCCGGCTCATTCGGGAAACGCAGCCGAAGATCCTCACGCTGCGTGGCTATACCCACAGGACAAGTATTCAGATGACATTGTCGCGCCATCACACACGCCAGAGCCACCAGGGCTGCCGTGCCGAATCCAAATTCATCAGCGCCCAGCATCGCAGCCACTACCACGTCTCTGCCGGTTTTCAATCCCCCGTCGACGCGCAGGCGAACTCTGTTCCGCAAGCCATTCGCGACCAAAGCCTGATGGGCTTCCGCAAGTCCCATTTCCCAGGGAGAACCCGTATTCTTGACTGAAATCAGCGGCGAGGCGCCCGTTCCGCCGTCATGACCGCTGATCAGCACAACGTCCGCATTCGCTTTGGCCACACCGGAAGCCACGGTCCCCACGCCTGCCTGTGACACAAGTTTGACACCGATGGTGGCACTCGGATTAATTTCTCTGAGGTCGTAAATCAGTTGCGCCAAATCTTCAATGGAGTAGATATCGTGATGAGGAGGCGGCGAGATCAGCGAAATACCTTCCACGGCGCGCCGTACCCGGGCAATCATCGGCGTTACCTTGTGGGACGGTAACTGCCCCCCTTCTCCGGGCTTCGAACCCTGAGCCATCTTGATTTCCAGTTGCTCGGCCCGAACCAGATATTCTGGCGTCACGCCGAAGCGCGCCGAAGCAACCTGCTTAATTTTGTTTTCGGCGGAATCTCCGTCCTCGAGTTCAACGTAATAAACGTTCGAATCTTCTCCGCCCTCGCCGGTGTTCGATCGCCCGCCGATCCGGTTCATCGCAACCGCCAGCGTGTGCTGGGTCTCAGGGCTCAAGGCTCCCAGCGACATCGCCTGGGTCGAAAAGCGCTTCCAGATTGCCTCGACAGGCTCGACTTCTTCGATAGGAATTGGCTTGGCAGGTCCGAACCGCACCAGGTCACGTAAGGTCAGAGGCTCGCGGTCGTCGACCTCCTGTGCAAAGGCATGGTAACTCTCCGCGCTATCTTCCTTAGCCGCTTTTTGCAGGTTCCGAATCACTTGGGGATTGAACGCGTGCCGCTCAAACCCCTTGCGGAATCGGTAGTATCCGAAAAACTCGGGCTTCTCAGCCTTAGCCGGGAAAGCATCGAAATGCCGCGCAAGGACGTCGTTCGCCAGGTCCACGAGTTTGCGGCCGCCGATCAGGGAACGCGTGTCAGGGAAGAACTCCTTGACCACATCCGAGTCCAAGCCGATGATCTCGAAAAATTTCCCGCCCTGATAACTTGCCAGGGTCGAGATGCCCATCTTGGACATGATCTTCTTAAGTCCCGCTTCGATGCCGGCTCGGAAATTCTCCAGCGCCCGGGTGACGGACGTCTCCCCCAGCTCGCCGTGGCTTGCAAGGTCCGCGACAACTTCAAGCGCCAAGTATGGATTGATTCCGGCAGCTCCATAGGCGACAAGGCAAGCAAACTGGTGCGACTCCCAAGCCTCAGCGGTCTCAAGCACCAGGTCGGCCTTGTTGCCAACTCCCTCGGCAATCAGGTGCTCAACCACCGCCCCTACAACGAGCAGGATAGGAACTGCGGCGTGCTCAGGATCCACGCCCCGGTCACTCAGGAGAAGAATAGAACTGCCATGCTTCACCGCTGCCAGACATTTCTGCTTGATTCGGCCAATGGCCGCCGCCATCCCCTCAGGGCCCTGGCTCACCGGGAAAAGGGTGGAGATTGTAGCCGGCTTGAACTTTTCCTCACCGAGCCGTTTCAACTCCTGGAGCTCGCTGTCAAATAGAAACGGCGAATCAAGCCGAATCATGCGGGCATGCTCGGGAGATTCCACCAGGACGGAATGACGGGCACCCAGGTAGAGGTTCAGAGCCATCACCAGCGACTCGCGCAACGGATCGATGGGCGGATTGGTCACTTGGGCAAACATCTGACGGAAATAGTGGTAGATGGGACGCGGGCGGTGCGAAAGTGCCGCAAGCGGTGTGTCATCACCCATCGAACCCACCGGTTCTTTTTTCATGCCTGCCAGAGGGCCGATGAGAAGTTCCAGGTCTTCCTCAGTGTAGCCGGCTGCGCGCTGCAATGCGATGAAGGTCGCGCGATCGCGGGAAGCCAGGCGATCGCCCTCGGATCCCGCCAGCCCACTCCGCTCAGCCTTCAAGCGGGGGAGGAACACCATGTTGTTATGAATCCATCTCCGGTATTTCCGGCCATGGGAAACCTGCCGTTTTAGCTGTTCGTTCTTGAAAATCTTCTTGTGTTTGAGATCCACCACGAGAATCTGGCCTGGGCCGAGCCTTCCCTTTTCCTGAATTCTTTCCGGTTCGATGGGCAACACGCCGACTTCAGACCCAAGGACCACCAAGCCATCCTTCGTGATGGTATAACGCGCAGGGCGTAAGCCGTTGCGATCAAGCGCCGCGCCCACCAGATGCCCGTCCAGAAAGGCCATTGCGGCAGGACCGTCCCAGGGTTCCATCAGGCAGGAGTGGTAATGATAAAAAGCCTGGACATCAGCAGGGATTTCAACCGAACCCTCCCAGGCTTCCGGAATCATCATGAGCAGTGCGTGGTGCACCGTGCGCCCTGAACGAGTCAGCAGTTCAAGGGCATTGTCAAAGCTGGCAGAGTCACTTCCCCCGGGTTGAATGACCGGCTTGAGCCATTCGGCTTCGTTCCCCCAGATTGGATGGCCAAGCACAGCTTCTCGCGCCCGCATCCAGTTGCGATTCCCCAGCAGGGTATTGATTTCCCCATTATGTGCTACAAGGCGGAAGGGCTGAGCCAGAAACCAGGTGGGCGAAGTATTCGTGCTGTACCTCTGGTGGTAAAGCGCAGCCGAGGTTCTGAAGTCCGGATCGGAAAG
>JAKAWN010000635.1 GCA_021827245.1 Acidobacteriota bacterium
CCATTGGCATGCCGCAGGCGATGGTCGACCTGGGTTACAGCATCATCGAGCGCACCATCAGGCGTGACTGGAACTCGCCGGCGGTGTTTGCCTGGCTGCTGGGCAATGAATGCAGGCTGACAGTGGATTACTTGAAGGAAGGAAAAGCACGCTGCCGCAAGTTGGACCCCCTGAGCCGCCCCGTGTCGTTCGCCAATAGCATGCCAATGGAACAAGCCAAACCCATCTACGAGGAGGCCGGACTGGACTTCTTTGACCAGCACATATATACGTTCGATATCGAGCGATTTCGGAAAACAGCCGATTTCTACGGGGACAGCAAACCTTTTACGGTGACGGAGTGGGGAGCTATGATGTACGGCCAATCGCGGCCCGTTATGGAGAACACAGTCGATCTCCTGATTGAACTGGAAAGAAACAAGAAGATGGCGGGAAATTCATTTTGGGAATGGGCAGACATGATTCAGTTTACCCGCGAGGGCTGGATGATGCACAACGGAGTGCTGAACGAGGGCGTTGTAACGCAAAGCCGCGATCCGCGCGAGGAAGTTTACGTGCAGCTTTCGCGGTTGTTCGAACAGTGCCTGAAAACAGAGCCCGAACCCATCCGTCCCACCGTCGTCCCTCTCAAGCGGTCCGTTGCTTCACCGCGTAGCAGGTTCACCCCTGTCGATCTCCAGACGCTTGCCGAATCAGCGGAAGCCGGGCGTTCCTGGGCGGCTTTCAAGACGATGATGGCGAGATACTGGGCGGCGTTGCCGATGGCCCAAGATCAGTGGGAAAAGACGGGCGAAGAATTCCTGCTTTGGCAAGTGCCGGAACTAAGGATTTCCGGCATTCCCTTCCGCAATCCGATTGTCAACCGGCATGTCCGCCCGCTGCTCCTCACCCCGAACGTTCCCGAGTTGACGATTCCTCTGAACCTGGAAGGTGTCCGGTTGCACATTCTGGGCCAGGTGACGCTTCCTGAAGGCTATCCGCTGACTGGGAAGCCGGGGGACACGGTGGCCACTTACCGCCTTCGTTATTCGGACGGGAAGGAGCAGGCACTCCCAGTCCGAAACGGGATCGAGACGGCACAGGCAAACCTGATCGATGAGGCTACCCGGATTAACCCGGCGGCTGTTGCCGCCCCGAGAGCGCTGACCTTCGTGAAGGATGTGGCCCGCGAACATTACCAGGCTCTGCTGTGGCCGGTGCCCACATGGCAGGGTGTCCTCCACAGCCTCCATTGCAGGCTGATGAATCAGCAGTCAGTGCTGGCCATTTTTGCGATCACGGCGGAACGGTCTGAGTAACGTTGCCGGTCGCGTTCTGAGACGACTCCCCTTCAGGTGTGCAGTTGAAGGTCGTTCCAAAAACGGCGCGGGAGCCCCCAAACGACGAGAACTCCTTCAATACTGTGATGGTGGAGGAGCCCCGCAATGTCCGACGTCGGTCGCCAAACTGTTAACATGCACAAATATCTCAATGGCGGCGGTGTTAGTCTTGACGGCCGGCGCGGCGTCACTCCAGCTCCTTTTAATTGAGATCGGAACCCGGCGATCAGCGTGGGTCGATCCTTTGAATTCAATCAAGGATTTCTCCGGGTGACGCAGTCCCTTCCTATGTCATTTGTCACGGATTTGGGTACCCTGAGATCTGGGCGCCCTGAAATTTAGGCTCCTCAACCAAGAAAGGCTCGTCGGCACCATTGGAACAAATTCCGTTTTCTCCTGCCAATTCACTGATCCCATTGCAAATCAAAAATACTCTGAAAAGACTTCCCGGGATTTCCTGACAACGCAGTATCTCCCTATGTGATTTTTCGGGGTGCCTGTCGACATCACCGCCACGACGTTCGCATCCAGTATCATGAAGGTCAGCCGGCGATAATCTTCCAGCACGTAGCGGTCGTGGAATTCCAGAAGGGCCCGCTTCTCCCACGCCTCCAGCCAGAAATTCCAGAGCACCCAGGCATTGTGCTCGTTCACCCGCCCGTAGCGCGCCTGGCAGCTGTAGAACTTGCTGGTCGCCAGGCCCAGCCAGAGCACCACCGTGCGCACCGTGATTTCCGTCTTCCGGTTCCTGCGGCGCACGAAATCGATGACCTGATCGCGCGTGTCGTGCGGCGTCGATCGGCCTTTTAGCTCTCCCAAAGACTTTTCTTAAGCGCCACATGTTCTTCCGGTCGGGCTGCGGATACGGCAGGGGATTCAGCAGCACTCCGTTCACCACAGAGAAGATGGCGGTGTTCGCTCCGATGCCGAGGGCAAGGGTGAGAACAGCCACGGCCGCAAAGCCAGGGTTGCGACGGAGCTGGCGGAGGCCATAGCGGATGTCCTGAACGAGTCCTTGAAGAGGCATATGCCCCAGCTGTCGCGGCATTCTTCCTTGATCGCTCCCACGTTGCCGAACTGGCGCAGCGCCGCGTAGCGGGCTTTCTGCGGGCTCATGCCTTGGGCGATGTTCTGCTCGATCTGCTTTTCCAGATGGAAGCGCAGTTCCTCGCTCAGCTCCTGCTCGACCCGGTTCTTCCTGAACAGCGATCGCAACCGAAGGGATAGTTTGTATATCCACCGCATAGCGGCACCCCAGTGGCAGCGGATTCATCCCGCCGTCTGTGGCGGCGTAAAACCGCTTCTACGAGTTTTCCAGGACAAGGCCAATGGCCGAGGAGAGCCGTCGCCAGTTGGCCTCTTCGTGATCCAGATACTTGCGGCCGGCAGGGGTGAGTGAATAGTACTTGGCGCGGCGATTGTTGTCAGACTCGCCCCACTTCGCCCTGATCCAGCCGTTCTGCTCCAGGCGATGGAGGGCCGGATAGAGCGCGCCCTGGTTCACCTGCAGCACCTCTCCGGAGACCTGCCGGATGCGCTGCGCGATGCCCCATCCGTGCCCTCACTTTCGGACACACTTAACACTGAGGGTCGATGATGCTATGCATAGGGGGTGCGGATTTGTGGTCGCGAATTCAATTCGACGACGGTCGCTGGGATCGAATTGATCCTGAGGTCCGATCCCTTGTTGTCCCGGCGCGCTGTGTCGCGGCGGGTCTGCGAGTGGCTGGGCTGGCGGGCGGCCAACGGCCGACTCAAGGAGGTAAGCTGTCGCAAGGCACTGCTGGAGCTGGATCGCCAGGGTCTCATCGTCCTGCCCGCGGCCGAACAGTGCTGTTTCCAGCGGGCTGGTCCAGAGCGGTCCGCTA
>JAKAWN010000636.1 GCA_021827245.1 Acidobacteriota bacterium
GGTGCCAGTAACGTTCCACTTTTTCACCTCAAACCCTCCGAGGGTAGTCAATTATAAGGTTCCAAAACAAAACCGGCAGGCATCAGCCCACCGGTTCGCGACACAGTGAAACCACGAACAGAGATCTCAGCAGGGAAGGGTGCTTTTGAAGTGGCGGAACTCGTCTTCCGGGCCTTTCTGTTCCACGCTGCGCCGGTTCTCGTAAGAATCGGCAATTCGGCTGACCTCGGAGGGGGCATGGAGTTCGATTTTCCGATTGGTCAGGGCCTCATGGCATGTTTCACAGATGCCGCAATGCCGCACCTTGCCGCTCAAATAGAAAGCGAGGTCGTCTTTCGCGTACTCTTCGACCTCGTTGCCGGTGTAGCACTCCAGTTCATAGGGCTGGAATGGAACGGGGTACTTCTGGCTGATTTCAAGGATTGTCCGCTTGGAAGCGGCAACCATGTCCGGCATCTGGATCGTGAGACTGGGGGCCAGGGCTAACAGTTCCGGCGTGTTCAGAAGGAGCGATTCGACGCTGGAACTGCAGTTGGCTGCGATATACCTGAGAATGTCCTCGCGGTCTTCGAGCACGGTGTCGTCGGTAAATCCTGCTTTGGCAATGGCCCCGAGCAGATGCAGGTGCTCGTCGGAAAAACGGGCGAATCCGGCGCGCAGCCGGTCCGTGTCCTGGGCGATCAGGACATGCAGGATGGAGGTGGAGGATTTCATCGCGTTCGCCAAATGAAGGGCCAGCGGGGGGACAGTGATTGCGGTCCCGGCCGGCTCCGTTTCGGCGGAAATCTCTTTCACCCAAGCCAGCGGATTGAAGAGGTCGTGAAACGAGGTCTCGGACAGAGTGCGGATGCTGTTGAGCACCTTCAATGTCCGGAGAAGCGGCATGGGCTGGGCACAAAGAGGCTGTAAGAGTTGTGTCCTGTAAGAGTCGTAGCACTGAAGCAGGGTTGAGGGGATACAAAGATTCAGTCTCTAAAACTCTTTCGAGAGAGACATCGACCTTTGTGTTTCACAGACCATAAGCATGCCTCCAAGGCCACTGTATACCGACTATGGAGGATATGCAATAGTTTCGCCAACGGGCCAGTCGAGACAACTCGCGGGCGTGCTATTGGATCGATTGGTGGATACCCTGTGGAAAAGACGCGGGAATAGCCCTCTTTCCCACAAGGAGTCAATCAGCGGCAATACAAGGCATTTCCCGGTGTTGTGGCCGTCGAGAACGCACGGCTCAATACTGAGCTTCCGTGATGTTTTCGACCGGGACGTGAAACTTTTTTGCGGCTTTTTGATAGATATCACCAAGATCGAGGTCGACGCGCTTGCCGTTGCTGTTGAAGGCGGTGGCATGGCCGGTGATGTAGCGCAATTTCTCCGCTCCGCATTCCATTAAGATGACGATTTCGTCTTTGCAAAGATGTTTCGAGAGGGAGCCGACGATGTCCATTTCCAGCGGGTCCCCGACTGCATCGGATTCATCGGGAGACAAGGTAGGCCAACCACCTTTGTCGTCCAAGGCATTGGGAGTGACCATAAAGAGCAGGCCGCTGTCCGAACTGGAAGTCATCACCTCTAAACCGAGAGATTCAGCTTCTTTGCGAAAGGCGGCTTCGTCCTTCACGCGAAAATAGTTGCTACGTGCAGTTCCATACCAATCGGCCATGGGACCTCCTGTTGATTGAAAATTTGAAAAGGAAAGAGTGAGAGGTGGAAAGACAGGGTAATGGGTACGCTCAAGTACACGTTAGTTTCAAGACGCCCCAGGATTTATTTATTGGCCACGTCCACAGGCCTTGGGCGCCTTTTGCGGGCACGGGCTCAATGAAATCGTACAGATGTTCGAGGGCCCAGGCGTAGCGGCCCTCCTCAAAGTTCCCGAACATCCGTTCGTTGACCTGGGGCTGGAAGCCGATGGCGGCCAGCTTGTGGAGTTCCGTTGTCTTGACACAGGCAACAATCCTCACGACGCACAGACCCACGCCCAGCGGAAGGGTCTCCGGTCCAAGATGGCAACCGAGACCCTGGCGAAAGGCATCTGTAGTGGCGAGTTTCTTCGCCCATTTCGGGTAGTTCTTCGCCGCGTGGATGACCATCGGTCCGCGATAGTGGGTATACCAGGAACGTGTCTCGATCCGCTTGGCGAGGCCCATGGTTGCGTGGGTGTGAGCGCCTTGAGGAAGTCCTGGCTCAAGCAGCCTTCACCTGTGTCTCGATCGCGGCGGTGATGGCAATGGCTTTCACCTCGACCGGCAGGTTACGCCAGAATGCGTCAAGCTGGTCCGGAGTGAAATTGAGGGTGACGGCAACCGTCCCAGATAGAGGAGCCTGTGCGGTCTCGATGGCGGTCTGCGACAAAGGCGCAGAAAATTTCACACCGTTGGATTTCTTCACGGCGCTGGAATTCTTTACGCTGGGCGCGGCCGCATTCTTGCCTCTCACGAGAACAATGCCGGCTTTCTTGCGCAGCGTGCAAACGGTTGCATCGCTGATTTTGTACTGGCGCGCCAGGTCCATATTCGAGACGGTTGGTGCCGCGGCGAGGATGGCAGTCTTGATCTCGTCGGAAATTCGTTTTGCCTTCACAGGTTTGTCCTCCACAGGCTTGTCCTCCGTTGGAGATGGAGAGGTGGTGGGTTGTGGTTGCGCGGGAGCGGACGCGGTCTTCCGCTTTCCTTGACACGGTTCACCGGCGTCGCACGCCCAGCAGATAGGGTCATCGCCGGCGTAGAGTGCCGCTGGGCAGCAGCCGCAATCGGCACAAAGGGTCCCTGCGGGTGGCAGGTTCATGATGCCTCCTCTCGGAGATGAGAATTATGATTCCTTTTCTGAATAAGTTTGTCGGATGACATTCAACTGTCGTTGTTAGCGCAGATCCTTCGGGGGCGAGAGTATCTCGACTTTGGGAAAGTAGGTTTGAAATCGAGCAACGTCGCGCGTAAGCAACGCCAGATGTTCAATGGCCGCGTGCGCGCCAATATAAAAGTCCGGCAGAGGAGTGTTTCGCAAGCCTCCACGCCTGCGATAAGCCAGGAAGCACTTGCCTGCCAGGAATCCGGCTTCCCAGGGAAGGGGGTCTCTTTGGTAAAGGCTGCTGGGCAGAGCAGCATTCAGCGCTTCGATGGTCGTATATCCGATCGACACTTCGGCATAGATGATGGGATTGATGATCAGTGCCGCATGT
>JAKAWN010000637.1 GCA_021827245.1 Acidobacteriota bacterium
GTAGCTTTTTTTCCTTTCCTGCTCTGATTTTTTCCGGCGTGCCGCCCATTCCCGCCAACGCTACCAATACGATGGCTATCTGGCCAGGGACCATGGCCAGCGCCGGGGCTTATCGAAAAAAGCTGCCGCGGAACGCGCGGGTGCTGGTCCCGCTGATTCTGGCTAGCCTCGCGGGCGGATTCTTTGGCGCGCACCTGCTGGTCCACACTCCGCAGCGAACCTTCATGCGCCTGATCCCGTTTCTGTTTCTCGGGGCGACCTTGCTGTTCGCGTTCGGGAAGAAGCTGATTCGAGGCGGCACGCATGCTGAAAAGCCAGGCAATCCCTCGTGGCTGGCTCTGGGTGGAGTCACTCTGGCCCAATTCTTCATCGCCGTTTATGGGGGTTATTTCGGCGGCGGCATGGGAATCCTGATGCTCTCCGTTCTCACCTTTCTGCCGCTCGGGGACATTCACGCGACAAACGGCGTCAAAGCGCTGCTCGCTTCGTCCGCGAATGGCGTTGCTATTGTCACTTTTGTCGCCGCACGACTCATCCTCTGGCCGCAAGCCGTTCTGATGCTGATTGGGGCAGCGCTCGGCGGTTATGGAGGAGCGCATTTCGCGCAGAAGATTAATCCCGCGCGCCTGCGAACCTTCATCGTTTGCGTCGGCTTCGTCATGTCCTTTTACTTCCTCTGGCGTTACCACTGAAACGCGATGAACGCCTTGTCTTCGCCAGCCATGCCCTGCGAATCGAATCCAGAGATTGCGACGCACTGGAATTCCACCTGTCCATGGGCAGCTATTCTGCCGGCATCGCCACCGCTCTCCCGGTTCGAATCGACTCCTTCGCCGCATCCAGAATCTCATTCACTTCCACATTCAGGCGAGGAGAAAGCAGCCCCGTAATCGGGCGTTTGTGCTGAATGCAGTCGACCAGGTAAGCGATGGGATTTGATCGGGTCAACGACAGCGAGGGAAGTGATTCCGGCTGGCCGTCAGGAAACTGCGCCGAGTCCTGCACGTTATATCCCCGGTAAAGCAACGCGCTCGGCAAGGCCAGCAGGCTGCCATGCGGGCCGAACACCTGAATGCGCTCCATGGTAAAGGGCCAGTCCCAGGAGGGCTCAAGGATGGCGTTGCCGGTCGGATATTCCAGCACGATCACGTCATCATCATCAACCGCATTGTGCTGGCGGACCTTGAGCTTCAGCGAGCGGGCAAACACCTTGGTTGGTTGGCCTTCCTTTCAACCACAAAGCCAGCGCCACGCCGTAACAGCCGAAGTCCATGATCGCGCCGCCGCCGTTCTTGACCGGATCGTAAAGCCACGCTGCGAACTCTTTGGAGGTGCCGATTTCGCGTGGCCCCTGATGCCCGTACTGCGAGACAAGCTGATGAATGGGTCCAATCTTTCCGTCCTTCACCTGCTGGTAGAGCTGCTGGTATGACGGCAGCCAGTTGTTGAAATAGTTCACCATCAGCTTGATGTGAGCGGCGTTCGCCAGTCTCTCCATTTCCCGGGCGTCAGCGGCAGTGGTTGCCATGGGCTTTTCCATTTCCACGTCGATGTGGCGCCTGGCGCACTCGCGCACGACCGGAAGATGGTGATCGGTTTCCGTCGTAATGATCACGGCCTGGGGCTTCATCTGGTCCAGCATCGTGACGTAATCGGAATAGAACTTGACGCTGGCCGGCACCAGAGCCTTCGCCTTTAAGACCAGATCCGGGTGAGGACTCGCAATGGCCACCAGCTTCGCCTGCGGAACCTGGCTGATGTCCTTCAGAATTCCCCAGACATGATCGTGACTAAGACCCACAATCGCAAACCGGACGTTACCCGAGCTTCCCTGAGCCCTTGTGCCCGCAGGCGCCAACAACATGAAACATGCAAACGTAATGAGCAGCACTTTGCGCATGAGTATTCCCTCCAGTGGCACCACAATAACCCATTTTTAAGAATGGGGCCGCAGAGATTGCAATTGAGGACCCAGGCGAAATTCCGCTGGCAACACGCGGCGAAGCGGGGTAGAATCCCGTTGTAGATTGTCTGGGCCGATCCAAGTCCGATACTGATCCGTGCACGTCTCTGATCCTGACCATTAACGAGAGGAGACCTTCCATGGCCGACACATCTTCCCCGTCGAAGCTTTCCATCCCGCGGCTGATTCTGATTCCGGCAATTATCACGCTGGCCGTCACTTTCCTGAGGCTCACCGGCGAGATGTTGCACTGGTCGAGCATCCTGTTCAGCCGGGCTGAAGGCGGTGGCGCCGCGATTGTCGGCATCACCTGGTTGCCCTTCATCTTTGGCCCGTACTTCGCCTTCAAGCTGTGGGACAAGGGTCACATCCCGTCGAGTCCCGGCAAGACGATCGGCTACGCGATTCTCGGGTTTGCACTCCTTGCGGCAGGCGCCATCATCGGCTTCGCGCCCGTCGTCTCTTTTCCTGGCCGTCTGGCGCTGGGGCTGGTGCTGATGGTCGCTGCCGGCGCCTTGCAGTTCGTTCCCTGGCGCGCGCTCGCCACGACTCTGATCGCCTATGCCTACACGGCACGCGTCCCGGTGGCCATTGTGATGTTTTTTGCCATGCGGGGCAGTTGGGGCACTCACTAGAACGCGGTGCCGCCCGATACCGCACAGCTCGCTTTCTGGCCAAAGTACCTGGAGCTTGCCATCGCTCCGCAGCTCGTAATGTGGATTGCTTACACAATGACCATCGGTGCGCTCTTCGGAGCAATTTACGTGGCCATCGTGCGCCGCAAAAAGCCGGTGGCGGCGGCTCCAGGCAGCCAGCAAGCCGCCGGAGCCTGAGGGCAGGATGGCCGGCCTGAGACTTGGACTCATGAAGGGCCTTTCCGGCAGGAAAGAGGCGGGATAGTTTTTGTTTCGTTCTTGCGGTTGTTTTTTCCGGTTTGTTTTTTGCGGTCTTTTGTTTTCAACAACTTGGCCAGCTTCGTTTTCCGGTTCGTTTCCGGTTCGTTTTTCAGGCCTTTCCTTTATTTTCAACAACTTCGGTAGCTTCGTTTCCGGTTCGTTTCCGGTTCGTTTTTGGAGTCCCATCCTTTTTTTTCAATACTTTCCCCGGTTCGTTTTTAAAAAAAGAATTCTTTCTTTTGTTTTTGCTGGCCAAAACGGTCTTGCAGCCTTATTCTTCAAGGACCCCGCTCCCGTTTCATAGCCTACAAATGGTATCTT
>JAKAWN010000092.1 GCA_021827245.1 Acidobacteriota bacterium
AAACGAGAGGTGGGGATCTTCCGATCGGAGCCTTGAGTTTACAGGCTGCACGCCGCGACTGGACAACGCTTTTCGAGCGTTTTCCGGTCGCTTTTTTTTTGACCGGACGCTCATTAAGGGTCGTTCGGGCTTCTTGTATTGGCCCGCGATGTTCTGCGGATGCCTCCAACCAGCGCTCACCAAAACGCGAACATCCCCCAAGGCGTATTGCCAGGTTCAACAGTCCAACCACCGGGTAGTGTCGGGTCCCAGCAGGATTCGATCGAAGAGATTGGCCAACGGCGGCGAGCGGGCGACGAACAATCTTCGCGGGCCACGAGCGCACAAGGTCCGGTTGCTGCCCCAAAGCCCGAAGCAGAATCCAAATCACCCAAATCATCAACCGTTGCTAACGCCTTCCCAGGGGGAGTCGGTAGGTTTCCCAACAACCCAGTAATCTTTGCCGGCCCTTTGGCTATTTTCAAAGGTGGTGCACGTGCCGGGCTATTGATGGATGGCTGGCAGCAGAGCGAGAGCGGTCGCCTATTTTATGTCCACCCCGGCAATCGGGGCGGACGAATCCTTCTATATCCGACCGCATTGCTAAAGCCGGATGAGGCGTTGACCATCTTAGACAAACAACGGCAGTTTATCGGGAGGCTAACTCCTTTCACCGCCGACGTAGCTCTCGGAGTGCTTGCTCAACTCTGCGAGCCCAGCCTCGGCGATAGGCCCAAATTCCCAATGCTAGAACCTGTGCTAATTACGGCGACAGCGATACTGCGTTGGCGTACCTCGTACCCTTGCTGTATTCGGCGTGACTGGCTGGTGTTGGGAGTGGGTGCGGAAAGTCCGGGAGGTCGCATTTGCATTGGATGCCGATGCGACCGGACAGAGGAGTTGGCGTGAACTCGCACGAGAAGCTAGGCTTCGCGGGAAGATAGTTGCCTTTTTACCGCCTGAAGCATACGACGGCCACAAAGACGTAAATGAAGCATGGGTTGCTGGAGCGCTGCGGATCGGCTTGTAGAGAAGAGCCAAACCTCCCAGCTTCTCGCCGGTGGGAAGTTTGATAAGTAGACGCGCCACGATTAGGGCTCGACCTTACACTTTGTATTGGGCAGGGTTTTCGTGGCTGGCAATAGCACTGGTTCAGATAGTATGGGCCTGGCACACCGGGCGCGCTTCCAAGAGCACCATTTCGCAGTGGCTGAAGTTGCTGACCTGTGGAATTTGAGCCCTGATGTCGTTCGAAAACTCTTTGAACGTGAGCCGGGGGTGCTGGTGATTGGGGATCATGGGTCACGGAATAAGCGTCGATACACCACCTTGCGAATCCCGCAATCAGCGGTTGAGCGTGTTCATCCACGCCTATCCAAGGGTGCGCGACATAGAAGTGAAGGTTAAGCCGCCCGGCGGCCCTCCCAGTACTCCTCAAAGCGACCGTTGCGGTAACAGCAGCGTAGAGCGAGGATGGCGTTGGCGCCCAGCAGGGTCCAGAACATTCCCGAACGTTTGAAACGGGAAGCGATGACCGTTTTGCAACCGGCTTCGATGACGCCTGAGCCGACAAACTGTCCGTGGCAGCGAGAAAGAGCAGCAGTTTTGGCAGTCTAGTGGTCAGCAGAAGTCGTTTTTGGGGGAAGCTGAATACAAATTGCCTTTGGCTGTCACGTTCGATCGGCAGTCTCACAGACGCGAGTTGTATAGCCTTACGGTTTTATCACGCCAAGGAATTAGCCCCCCGCGCCTTCAGTAGGAACCGGATCAGAAGAGGGAAAGGATCACCATCCTTCGTCGCAAGATTCACGCCTCGGTGACTTTCTACCGAATTGGCCAGGTAATCTCAGTAGGTCAAGCCTGGCGAAGCTGGCATGGCCAAGGGTGTTGACAATTTCCCCCAGGAACAGGAGTCGAGCAGCCATCGGCGCTCAGGAAAAAATCAAGAAAGGTGAGAATAGCAAAACAATTTAGAAACTCATATAGAGTTTTTACCGCCTCCCCGCGGATGGGGCTGCTGCTCATCAAATTGCCAAAACTGCTGCTCTTTCTCGCTGCCACGGACACGACAAACAGGTGTTGGCGGCGAAACTTGGCGTAGCGCATGCGCTCCGTGTTCCGCTCGAAATAGTCCGCCTCGGTGCGGAGTCTCTCGGCGATCTCGGAGTTGCTGGGTCGAAAGGCGCGGAGCACGCCGACCAGCCTTTCGATTTTCCCCTTATCCAGCAGGCGGTTCTGATGGATTTTCATCCAGTCTTTTTGCTTTCCGGCCTCGTTCGGGTAGAGGGTGCGCGCCACCTCCCAGAGGTGCTGGCTCGCGTGGTAGAGATCGACAATCTGAATAGCCCCGGAAAAGTGCTCAGCGGCCAGATTCCAGATCCGCTCGGCCCCGTCGCCCATCACGACTTGCTTTTGGGCGCGGTTCCAACCGCGCTTCCAAGCTTCCAGGTAAAGGCGCTTTCCGAACTCCTCGGCGGTTTCGATGGCGCCGGTGTAGGAGGTGGAATCCGCATCGCGGATCGGGTAGCCCTCTTGATCCCACGTGGTCTGAGTGAACACACACCCCAACTTGACTTCTCGCGTATGGGCGGGTTGACCGGCGATTTTGCCGGACCGGCTGACGGTCTCCTTTTTCACCACGGGCACGCCCGTCCCGTCCATCTGCACATACACGATGGGAATCGGCTCCCCGGCGACGGCGGGCAGGTTCAACTGCCAAGCCTCCTGCCTTTCTCTCTGCTCGTGCTGTTCGATGTCTCGACCGACGGCTTCGGCGGTTCGCTCCACGGATTTGGCGGTCACTTCTAACCCCGCCAAAACCTTCATCTGTTCCCGACCGCGCTGAAAAGGCGCCTCTTGACCCACCATCGCTTGCATGCGCCGCACCCCCGGAGAAAACTCCGTGTCTTCGATGTCCAGGCCGCGATCGGCCGGAAACTGCCCCGCAGGGCAGTGCGGACACAGGTAATAGGCGCGCCAGACTTCCACCGGCCCCACGGCGGTGAGCACGGGCTTGGCGCGCCGTTCGCGGTAGTGCGCTTGCTCGCCGCACGCGCAAGGAATCGTGCGTTGGTCGGCGGCGGGCGCGGGGAATTGCAGCGGTTCGGTCAGGGCCGCAGCCCCGGCCCGATGCAAAGCGGAGCGCAGGGCCATCTCGGTGGCTTCCAAATCCAGGCGCCCGGTCTTGCGCCGCTGCTGGAAAATAATCGGCAAGAGCTGATCTACCTCGCGGGCGATCTCCTGCCGGATCGCTTCCGCCGTTTTTTTTCCTGCTCGGTCTGGGCCTCGTCCTCCACCGGTCGCAAGCCGCAAATCGCGGCGTTGGTTGCCACCAAGGCGCGGCTGAGCTGTTGGAACTTGCGAAACTCCGCCACCTCTCTCGGCTTTGTGGCGAGCCGCCGGGGTCGGTAACGACTCCGTGCGGGTCCTGCCGTCGACCTTATAAGTGAGCCGGAAATCGGGGCCGTGGCCAGCGTCTTGGGGCCGGGCGCAGTGGCAGTTCGGCTTGCCGCAGCGCCTCACCACGCTGGTGATGGAGCCGCTTCGAAAATCACGGAGCTTGGAGATATCCTCCAGCAACCGGGTCCTTTCGCCTTCGAGGGCGGGAAGGGTTTGGGGCATAGCCACCTCCTCTATCTGTCAGTATATAATACGTACAGATAAAGGCCACAAAAAAGAAACCTCCCTATGCCCCACTTCTATGTCGCGCGCCCCGACTGGGCGGTGAGCTGGATTTTTGGCGCATATTTGGGTATGATTTAGTGCTTGATATTTACCGGCTTGGAAGCCCCGTTGGGTAGCCTAAAATAGCAGCTTCGTTCAGGCGGTTCGCAGGTGCGCTGCGAATAGCGCCTTCCAATGAATTCATAGTCAAGGTGACGAAAGGAGATTCGATGGCAGAAGTCGAAAAGTTAGAGCGCACCCCCAGCAATTCCATGCCGGTTCGCGTGGATGTTGGGTTGCACGATCTGTTGATGAAGCCGAAAACAGGAGAGGTGGCGCCGCCATCGCTGAAACCTGAATCCTCTTCGCCGGGATTGACGTTGCCGGAGCCCGTCTACCCGCAGAATCCGCTTCCTGAGGGCGTGGATTACACCGAGAGGCAGTACCAGAACATTAACACCAAGCGAGCATTCATGTGCTGGGCGCTGCCGTTTGTGAAGTCCCGTTTTCATCCCTCGAAACTGCGGCCGATCATTTCTTACCTTTTTACCGAATTCAAATGTAACGTCGACTGCCACTATTGCTGGTCCTACAACAACAACGTGAAGGGCATGACCGAGGAGGTTGCACGCAAGTCGATCGACTGGCTGCATGGGATCGATTGCCGCGTCCTGGCCCTGATGGGCGGCGAGCCGCTGCTGCGGCCGGGATTTGTGCACAAGGTGGTTTATTACGCTGCCAAGAAAGGCTTTTACGTTTACGTGCCGACCAATGGCCGGCTGATGCGCCCGGAGGTGATCGACCGCCTTGGCGATGCTGGAGTCGGGATTTTCAACCTGGCGATCGATTGCGTGGAGGAAAAGCCGGGGCTGCCCAAGGCGCTGAACCGCATCCGTCCGTACTTTGATTACCTGGTGAAGCGGCAACGGCATTACGGCTACACGGTGATGATGAATATCAACATTACCCACATCAATCAGGACGATGTGAAGGTATTGACCGAGATCGCTCACGACAACGGCATCGCCACCGATTACCACCTGAACGAAGCTCCCATGCTGGAACAGAGCCACTTCAAGCACCTCGACAACAACACCACTTATCTCACTCCTGAGGATTATCCCAAGGTCGAGGCGCTGCTCGATTACCTGGTTGAGAAGAGCCGCAATGGTTACAAGATGGCTAACCCGCAACAGCACATGATCGACATGAAGAAGCTGATGGGCGGAACGGTCAAGCCCTGGCCGTGCCGCGCGGGACAGAACAACCTGATCATCCGTCCTGAAGGTACGCTGGCTCCCTGCTTCCCCATGTATTCGGCCACGTATGACTGGGGCACGGTGGGCGACCACAAGTTCGACGTGAAACAGCTCGACGAGATGAAGAAAACCTGCTCCACCACCTGCCTCTCCACATGCAACTACATCCTGTCGCACTGCTATAACAGCTCGCGCGTCATCCGCTGGGGCTTGAAACAGGCGTTCCGCGGATTCCACGGCGTCAGCGGGCACTTTGAGGACTAAGGTGCATGGTCGGGAGTTTCGGACCTCGTCCGAAACTCCTGCAGCCTTTTGGAAGCTAGCCGCAATCCATGCTTTTCCAACAATTGATGCATCAATAGGCGACGCGCTGGTGGTACGGAGTGTCTCCCAAAGAGATGCGACTCATCCCGCCGGAGCTAAACGGTGCTTCGATCGTTTCTGCGAGCGCGAGACACTCCGCGGCGTTAGGGACGGGATGAGGGATCCGGCGGGGAAACTCGTCATAGGTCTTTCCCTCCAGCTTTCGACCCGCCGCCGACTTATGGACACCACCCCACTGTTTGAAGAAGAAGGGCACCCCCGCAACTTGGCACTGATCCCTGATTGAAAGAACCCATTCTCTCCTCATGGGTCTCGCTCCGGGACCACTTTCGCCGCCCACAATGACCCAACCAATGCCCTCAAGTTTCAGGCTCCCCAACTCTTCAATCAGAGGTTCAATTGAGAGAAATCGAACCGACGCTGGCGAGGACCGCAGATCGTCGATTCGGGGAAGGCCGTGCTTTCGGTTCTCGACGCTTACGCCCCACCAAATGTGGGCATAGTTTGCTGCAAACCGAAGCTTATTGCCGAGAAGTTTGCGAATACGATAGGATCGCTTAGTCAGGACCTGGAACGTATGCCACTTGGCAGTCACCATGACCTTTGCAACTCCAAGAATGTAGTCATCCGGAACGCGTTCATGGAAGAGATCACTCATTGAGTTAACAAAGATCATCTTCGGCGTACGCCAACGCAGTGGCTCACCAAGCTTTTCAGGGACTAACCGTAAGTCGAATCCCTGCTCGTAGGGGTGACCAGTAACTCCGCGAAAGCGCTCCGCAAAAGTTTCGGCATAGCAGTGCTTGCATCCGGGGCTGATTTTCGTGCAACCCCGAATTGGATTCCATGTTGCTTCCGTCCACTCGATGCGTGAGATTTGCGCCATTGGTGCCTCTTTAACCTTGGAAATCTAAGGTCGTCTGATCCGTGCTGTACCGCAAGACCTGGTCCCAAAATTTATACGCAAGATCATGCCTTGAAAACAGCGCAAGACGATAAAGGGGTCGGTTCCTGTCATCCGAGCGCACAAGCTTCATTAATGAAAGGGGCGTGTCTTTGTACCCCAACAATTTCATCTGCTCAGCATATTGCAGTGCCAGAAACTTGCGGAAATCGACTCCGTTACGTTCTGCTGCCCCCCATCGTAGTCGCCAGTCCGATACCCCGAGAAACTCTTCAACCTTGAGATTGGCAGGATTCAGGTAGTGCGTCAAGTTGCGAATCGCGTCCATGTCCAGAGCAAGAAGGACCAAGAAATCAATAAAAAATGCGGAAAGCCGCCTGATGGTAGAGAACTTTACCGATATGTCGAAAGGGTCCACGAAACAGAACGACAGAACCCTGCGATCCCTTGAGGCAGCAGGAATCTCGGCGCAGATTTTCTCCACCTCCGCATTGCAATCCCCAGGAATGTACGAGACATTCGCATCAGGAAAGTATCTGTTTACCCGAGTTTGCAGAGCTTCCAGATACTCTTTGTCTTTTTCGCAGAAAATGTACTTGTCGAACTGGTCCGGAACCCCAAGAGCGAGCATGGGAGAGGCCTTTAATATTCGATTAGTACCTCTGACCTGCACGTAGCCAGGTCCCGAATAGAGATCGATGTAAACGCGAGTCTCCCACTTCTTCCTCATGCCGCTGGAGAACAGTTCATCGTAAAGAGCAACCATTCGATACTTGTCTTCGGCCCAGCCGCCAACCTTCATCTTTGGGAGTCTGTCGTCAGGTCCGCTAATTGTTGTTGTCGATGTCATGGCGAATAGAAGGCGAAACAACAGCGGACGATGGTATCACAGACGTACTCGAAAGTTGTTAAACAAAATACAAATGAAAAACCTACCGGTCAGGACACCGGCAGTCTAAACCGCGACGACGATCTGCTGGCGTCCCGGCTTTTCCCTGAGCTTTGAGGCGGCTTTCTGGTCCTCGGCCCACAGCCAGGCGGTAATGACTTCCTTGATGTTTTCGAGGGCTTCCTTTTCGCCTTTTCCCTGGGAAACGCAGCCAGGCAGCGCCGGACACTCGGCTACAACCCAGCCATCCTCTGCCTGTTCGAGCGTGACGTGGAAAATCATACAGGCCTCTTCCTGTGTGTCGTAGTGCCCCAAACTGCCCGGTTTCGCAAGATACGTTGGAGCTTACAGAATGCGGTCCAATCGCTTTACTCTCGCCTGCGTTGGAACGCTGCGCGCATTTCGGATTCGGGATCGATGCCGAGGGCGTCGGCGACGCGGTTGATGTAATTGAAATAGGCGATGACCTCGACGGCGTCCAGGAGGTCGCGGTCGCCGAGGCCGTGCTTGCGCAAGGTATCGACGTCCTGCTTGCGGACGGCGCGAGGTGTTCGCGTGACGAGATCGGCGAATCTCGCCAGGGCTTTGCTGCGTGGGGGGAGTCTTGCCTGAAGATAGTTGTGCTTCACATGCTCGGCCAGCTTCGCATCGCCGCTTTCTACACGGAGATCCTCTCCGTGAGCTTCGACTCAATAGAAACAGTTGTTGGCCCAGGAGACAACGACGGCCAGCAATTCGCGCTCGGCCCGGGAAAGTCCTGAAGGAGCGTGCATGGTGGCGAGATAGAGGTCCATCGAGGCGTGGAGGGTTTCCGGGTTCAGGCTCTGAACCTTCAGGATGTTGAAGACTCTTCCAGCGCGCTCGACGGCTCTGGAATATTCCTGCTTCAGTATGCCTTCCGCCTCCTCGGGCTCAACCGTTTTGATCCACGCCATGATGACCTCCGATCCGCGCCTCTAATATAGATTTCAACCTCCAAATTGGGGGACCGAACTCAAGAACCGCAGCCATAAAGGCCCGAGGTACGGGTGTGCAAATTCAAACCGCAAGAGTAGGTATAATACAGACTTTGCTTAGTCATGTCTCGTGCCGTTGGGGGTGTTCGTGAGGATGGGTCTTGTCATTTTGCTCAGCATGTTCCTGCTGATAGGTGCGGCAGTTCGAGTCAGAGCGCAGAATTTCGCACCGCCGCCACAAATCTCTCCGCGAGAGTTTGCGCTGATGGCATGGGACAAGTCGCCGTCTGATGCCCGCCAGCTTGATTTAATGAGGCAGGCGGGGCTGAACCTTTCAGGATTCTGCACGCCGGACCAACTCGACCGGGTGAACGCAGCAAAGATGGCCTGTTTTGTGACCGATCCGCGCGCGAACGGGTACGAGTGGAACCAGATGCCGGGTAAGAAAAAACTTCAAGAGAAGATCGAGGCCCTCATAGAAGAGGTCAAGAATCGTCCTGCGGCCCTGGGGTTTTTTCTTTACGACGAGCCGGAAGCTCAAATGATGCCTGGCCTCGGGGAAGTGTCGGCGATGCTGCGGCACGCGATGCCCGGCGCGTTAACCTACGTCAACCTCCTGCCGAATTACTCGCCCGCTTCACGCCTGGGAGCGCCGACCTACGAAGCCTATTTGAAAAAGTTCATGGACAAGGCTCATCCCTCGCTGCTGAGTTACGACAACTATTCGCTTTTCAACGGCGAGATGCTGGGCCGTTTCTATACCAACTTGGGAATTGTCCGGCGCGTTTCGCAGAAGGCCGACATCCCGTTCTGGAACGTCATCCTGGCGAACACCCATTTCAGTTACATGAGGCCGAGCAGCGCCACGCTGCGCCTTCAGGCATACAGCACCATGGCTTATGGCGGGCGTGGTATAGAGTATTTCACCTACTATGCGCCGATGGCCGGCAACTTCAGGCTGGCGCCGGTGGACCAGTTCGGGCACCGGACGTCCACGTGGTACAAGCTGCGGCGGCTGAATTACCAGATTCTGGAACTGGCTCCCTGGCTCGTCAAATTGCACAGCACGGGCGTCTACCACTCCGCGCCGCTCCCGGAGGGCACGGAGCCAATCTCGCAGAGCAGCCTGGTCAAGACAGTTGTGGCAGCCACTTATCAGGACCCTCCCGTTCCGGCCGAGTACCTGATCGGCGAGTTTCGCGGCGCGAACGGCCACCCGTTCCTGATGATCGTGAATAAGTCCCTCAAATATTCCATGCGTTACGAGATTGAGCTGAAAAATGAGAACGAACACCTTGTGCTGATCTCTCCTTATACCGGCCAGCTTATGTCTTTCGCGGGGGAGATGAATTGGCTTGCACCCGGCGCCGGGGCGCTGCTGGAAGTCAAGTGAGGTGCAGGCAGGCTTTTTCTCAGCGTCCTCTGAGGACGGTAGATCATGTAACCTTTCCCGGTTGTCCGCGCCTGCCGTTCAAGCTAGAATGAAAGTTAATTGATGGCGGAACTGATACAAATCGGTTCAAATTCGCGTTCCGCACGACGGCCCGAGTGGCTAAAGGTGCGCATTCCTTCCGGCGACAACTACTTTGAGCTGAAGGGCCTGATGCGCGGACTGGAACTCCACACCGTCTGCGAAAGCGCGCGATGCCCGAATATCGCCGAGTGCTGGCAGCACCGGACGGCAACCTTTATGATTCTGGGCGAGCTTTGCACGCGCCGCTGCGGATTTTGCGCGGTGCCGAAGGGACGACCGGCCGGGCAGGTGGATTGGGCAGAGCCGGAGCGCGTGGCGCAGGCTGCCGAAGGTATGGGGCTCAAGTATATAGTGGTGACGTCGGTGGACCGCGACGACTTGAAAGATGGCGGCTCAACCATCTTTGCGCAAACCATTGAAGCCCTGCACCAGCAAATTGAAGGCTGCAAAGTGGAAGTCCTGATCCCCGATTTTCGCGGCTCGGACGACGCGCTCAAAACTGTGCTTGATGCCCGGCCCGACATCCTCAACCACAATATCGAAACGGTTCCGAGGCTCTATTCTGTGGCGCGGCGCGGATCACGTTACGAGCGGTCGCTGCGGCTTCTGGAACGCTCGCGGGAAATCGATCGTGCCACTCCGACGAAATCCGGGCTGATGGTCGGCCTGGGCGAAACTATGGAAGAGCTTTTCGGCGTGCTCGGTGATCTGGCCGGCGTGGGCGTGGATATCGTGACGATCGGACAATACCTGCGGCCTTCGGGCAAGCAGTTGCCGGTGGCGCGCTTCTACACTCCGGAAGAGTTTGCAATGCTTCGCAAAGAAGGGCTGCGCCGCGGCCTCCGTCACGTCGAGTCCGGGCCTCTGGTGCGGAGTTCCTACCACGCCCACGAACAATCTGCTTCCCTCGATTCGCAACTGAAGCAATAACGTAGCTTCGTGCCATTCCGGCACCAGCCGCCCTCCATTCGTGAATGATCCTGGGGAAAAAGGTCAAACTCCGTATTGATCTCCGGGGCCTCTTGTGCCCGCAAGGTTGAACACAGAGACCACAGAGCCTCTCCGTCCCCTCCGTGTCAGGCTTCTTCCGGCCACAGAGGGCACGGAGCAGAGCAACTGCGCAATCACTCGAAATGCTCAGTGGGATGGCGGCGCTGCAGGGCCTTCAGTGCGGCCTTGTAGAGGGCTTTGCCGGCTTCCGTTTCCTTGCCACGCGACTGGTTGAGGGCTTCGCGATAAAGGGCTTCGCCTTCCTGGCCATGGCCCATGCGGATTTCGACGCTTCCCACGAGAAGCGTCCACAATCCGTTGCGAGGGTACTGGCTGCGCAACTGCTGGAAAAACTCCAGCGACTTGGCAAACTGATTTTCGCTGCTGCGGGAATAGTCCTTTGCCAGATAAAACAATGCTTCTCCGTGTGTTAATTCGCCGTATTTCGCGGCATACTCGATTTCCTGGAGGCCTCGCTCCCGGCTTCCGCCCGGCAAGCCGATGATCCACCGGAGCAGCTTGACGATAGTCGGCAGGGTATCTACGAAATAGTCATAGAGGCCAAGCCCGGCGTAGGCGTCACGGAGATTGCGGTCGTGTTCCAGGGCTGTGAGCAGAAGCGAGCGCATCTTCTTGGCCGCCCTGGCAGTTGCGAGATCACTTTCGCGCATCGCCAGGAGCCTTGCGCGGAGGCCATAAGCCATCCCTTCGTAGAGATAGCTCCTTGCGATATCCCGATTGGCCCTTCTGTTTGCGCGCGCCTTAGAAATTGCCTGATCGAGAAGTTTGTTGAATTGCGAGTCGTAAGGCGTCGAGGAGTTGCCGGGGACGACGAAAACATCGGGATTGACGAGATCGCCAGTGGCATAGAAAATCTTCCACCACAAGGCGTCTGCCTCAAGCAGGTAACCGAGCGGTGACTCGGGGTCATCAGTCTTGATCTGCTGGAATACCTTGATGGCGGCATCGGGTTCGCCGTTCATCAGCAAGTCGAGTCCTTGCTGCGCCAGTTTCAGTTGGCCGGCCTCTGATTCTTGCGGCTGCTCTTCGGCGCGGGCGGGTCTTGCGACCAAGAGGGCCAGGAAGACGATCAGCAGAATCCGAGTTCCGTTGAAATGCCCGAGTGCGTGCTTCATGGCTCGATGCTCCGGCAATCCAGATTGCTGATTATCCCCACGGTTAGATCGTGATTGGATCCAGTCGTGGGTCATTCAGGAAAAGGCCCACGGTCAGAAAGGCGTTGACCGCGGCTACGAACCCATCATTCCTATTCCGAGCGGGCGGTGGAAGGACAGGGTTCCGGAACCTGCCTGCCTTGTCCTGTGATCGCCCGGCTAAGAACTTTTACGGATTCAAACATGACGAAGCATTCTACGGCAAAGGCGGGAAACCCGAAGAAGCCGGGCAGGGGCATCTCAAAGATTTTCCATCCCTGCAAGATGGGGAAGATGTAAAGCCACCGGGCCGTGGCCCAGTAGTTCCAGAACTCCCAGAAGACGCCGCAAACCAGCCCGGAGGCCATAAAGCTCCAGAAAGTTGAGGAATCGCCCTTTTCCCAGTCGCGCAAAAGCGACCGGCCTCCCAAGACGTAATTGAGCGGGTCAAGCAGCAACGCGAATCCCACCCAAACCGGCGCGAACAAGTATTGCCCGATGCTCACAGGGACGAGGACAGGCACGGTGAGAAATACGACGCCGATGAAGATCATCAGGGTTCGGCCTGTCCGGGTGAAGGGCGCGTGGGGAGGGATGGGTTTGCTGAAGAAGCCCAGCGCCCGGAGAAAATCCGCCGTCTCAAAGATCGCCGGCCAGATGGTGGCGAACGACCACGCGTAGCCGAGGTGGCGCAGGAAGAAATTGGCCGGCAGGCCAACGTAAGCCCAGTTCTGCATCCGCAGGTTGTAGGCCTCAAAGATCAGCCAGAGCGGGATGGAAGCCAGAGCCAGGAGAAAGAACTCGCGCGGCGAATCGGAAAGGCGGGACGAACCTTTCAAACTGAAAACAGCCGCGTCAATGAGCAGCAGATAGGCCGTCCAGCACAACGGGGTGAAATAGATTGAAACCCATCCGACACGGAACGCGAGCAGAAGCTCGAAAAGAATGAGCATCCCCAGGCCGATCCAGCCCCAGGAGCGGAACGAGCGCGACTTTGCTTTGCTGAAGTACCTTAAAGCAAGAAATCCGACCGTGATGCCAACCAGAAGCAATCCCACAGGAAGATGTGCACTATTCATAGCACCTCAAATCGACATTATGGGTCTATCAGAAGAATATCGGGCGCGGGCGGGGATTGCAATCGGGTGAGGCGGCGGCAGGGTCCATCGTCGCAGATCCTTCCAAAGCGGGCGCAAAGGCGCGCGAATGTGGTATATTCGCCGAGAGTTCATTAAGAAGGGTTTCAGCGCATGACGATTGTGGAACAAGTGGAAAAAGATCTGGTGGCGGCCATGAAGGCGCGGGAAGAACTTCGCCTGTCTGTGCTGCGGATGACGAAAACCGCCCTCAAGCTCAAACAGGTCGAGCTTGGCAAGCCGCTCAGCGACGATCAGGCCGTTGCCGTGCTCCGCAGCCTTGTGAAGCAGCGGCGCGATTCGGTGGAGCAGTTTCGCAAGGGCCGGCGGGAAGATCTGGCCACCAAAGAAGAAGCGGAAATAGAAATCCTCCAGGGATACCTGCCGGCTGAAGCGAGCGAGGAAGAAATCGGCGCCGCCGTGGCCGCGGCCATCGAAGAGACTGGCGCCGCCGGGCCGCAGGACCTGGGCAAGGTTATGAAAGCCGCCATGTCCAAACTGGCGGGCAAGAATGCCGACGGCAAGCGGGTGAACCAGATGGTTCGCGCCAAACTGGGCGGATAGCATCCAGGACGCTCGAACCAGCCTCAGGCGCATTCATTCCGAATCCTTGTGAAAGTGAAACATGGCATCTGAACCACCATCCCAGACGCAGGTGAATGCTGCGGCCTCCTACAAGCCCTACGTCCCGGCGGACGTCGTCCTGCCGGAATTCACTCCACGCGCCATTGTGTTGGGCGCATTTCTGGGCATCATCTTTGGCGCAGTCTCCGTTTATCTTGCGTTGCGCGCCGGGCTGACCGTCAGCGCCTCGATTCCCGTCGCGGTCATTTCAATCACGATTTTCAAATGGCTGGGAAAGTCGACCATCCTTGAGAACAACATCGTCCAGACGGTAGGCTCGGCGGGCGAATCGATTGCGGCCGGGACCGTCTTCACGCTGCCGGCATTGATTTTCCTTGGCTACACGCTCGATTACTGGCGGATTTTTCCGCTGGCGCTGGCCGGCGGCCTGCTCGGCGTCCTCTTTGTTGTTCCGCTTCGCAACGCTCTGGTGGTGAAGGAGCACGGAAACCTAATCTTTCCTGAAGGCAAGGCCTGCGCGGATGTTCTGGTGACCGGCGAAAAGGGAGGCATCCAGGCCGGCAAGGTTTTCGGCGGAGCAGCGATCGGCATTGTCTACAAATTCCTGATGGGCGAGCAGGGGGGGCTTTTTTTCTGGAGGGCAATCCCGGAGTGGCGGCCGGCCTGGTATCCGGGCGCGACGGTTGCGGGAGAGATCACGCCGGAATACCTGGGCGTGGGTTACATCATCGGGACGCGAGTTGCGGGGACGATGGTTGCCGGAGGCGTTCTTTCGTGGCTTGTCCTGATTCCGATCATCAAATTCTTCGGCTCCCAACTGCCGGGGATTATCTATCCCGGCAACATCCTCATCGGGCAGATGACCCCGACGGACATCTGGAGCAGCTACATCCGCTATATCGGCGCGGGCGCGGTGACCATGGCGGGAATCATCATGCTGATAAGAACGCTCCCGACCATCATCAGCTCTTTCAAATCGACATTCAGCCAGCTCAAGAACAGCAAGCTGGTGGGTGCGGTGGAACGAACCGGTCGCGATCTTCCTCTGCCTGTCATCGCGGGGGGCTCGGTGCTCGTGGTGGGATTCCTTTGGGCGCTGCTGGCATTCCACATCAATCCCAAAGCCAGCGGCAATCTGGTCTCAGCGCTGCTGATGGTGCTTTTTGGCTTTTTCTTCGCGACGGTGTCGGCAAGGATTGTGGGCCTGATCGGAAGTTCCTCGAACCCGGTTTCCGGAATGACCATCGCGACACTCATGGGCACCTGCCTGATTTTTCTCCTGGTCGGTTGGACGGGCGGCATGTATTCCGCCATCGCGCTGAGCATTGGTGCGGTGGTCGCTATCGGCGGGGCCAGCGCAGGGGCCACAACCCAGGACCTGAAAACCGGATTTCTGGTGGGAGGAACGCCCAGCAAGCAGGAACTCGGTTATGCCATTGGCGTGATGACCTCCGTTTTTGTGGTCGGGCTCACGATGCAACTGCTGAACAGCAGCGCGACTCATGTGAAGCCGGCACATTTCTCAGATGTTGCCATCACCTCATCGATGAAACCGCAGGGATCCACCACGTATGAAGGCCATACGTATGAGGTCCTGAGCGTGATCGGGTCGGCCAGGATTCCCAACGGCCGGTACTTTTACGACCCTGCGACCAAAGAGATCGACTACCAGCAGGTGATGGGAATCGGCTCGACGGATTATCCGGCGCCGCAAGCTACCCTGATGAGCGTGGTGATCAACGGCATCCTGACCCGCAAGCTGCCGTGGACCCTGGTGTTGTTCGGCGCCTTCACGGTGATTGTTCTGGAGTTGTGTGGCATCCACTCGCTGGCCTTTGCGGTGGGACTGTACCTGCCGCTCTCGACCACGGCGCCGATCTTTGCGGGCGGCGTCGTCAAGTGGCTGGTGGAGAAAACCAGCCGCGCGAAGGAAGCGGAATCTGAAACCGGCAGCGGCGCGCTTTTCAGCTCAGGCCTGATAGCGGGCGGGTCGTTGGGCGGCCTGGCGCTCGCCGCCGTGGTCGGATTCCAGAAAGAAAAAGCATTTGCCCTGGGCATGCGCTGGTTCCCCCATTTCGCGCAGAGCAACATGGCTGCCCTGATCATCTTCACCGGCCTCGCTATTCTGCTTTACTTCATGGCAAAATCGAAGAGTCCCGTCAAAACAAGGGACGAGACGTGACGCCGGAGACGTAAAGCAACGGATCAAGCCCCGGCCCTCCTGCTCGACAGGTTCTTATGGTAGGCTTCAATTAATGCCTCGTTATAGTCAATCGTACATGTCGTTTTTCCCTCCGTTCACACGAGTGGTGAAGGCGCTGATTATTGTCACGACGGCGGCCTTTGTGGTGACGTATCTGCCGCTCAGGTTGTTTGGATGGCAGGCGCCCTTTGTTTACCTGGGTTTGCAGCCTTACGCGGTGGTTCACCACCTTTACCTCTGGCAGCTTGTGACGTATCTCTTCCTGCACGGTGGGTTTTTCCACATCCTGTTCAACATGTTCGCCCTTTGGATGTTCGGGCCGGATCTGGAACAGTTGTGGGGCGAATCGGAGTTTCTCAAGTTCTATTTCCTCTGCGGAATCGGCGCGGGCGTGTTTGACGTGGTGCTAAGCACGCTTTGGGGGTCGCCTTTCTCGATTACAATCGGATGCTCCGGCGCCCTTTACGGGCTTTTGCTGGCCTTCGGGCTGATCTTTCCCAACCGGCCGATCTTTCTCTGGTTCATTGTTCCCATCAAAGCGAAATGGTTTGTGCTGATTATCGGCGCCATCGAATTCTTCAGTGAGATCAGCGGGCCTGGATCCGACATCTCACACCTTGCCCATCTTGGCGGCATGCTAGTCGCATTTCTATACCTGCGAGGAAGCGGGATTTCGGGGCGCATGCAGCTTCAATACGACGAGTGGCGGAGGGCTCGGTTGCGGCGCAAGTTCGAAGTCTACATGCGGAGACGTGGGAAGGACGATGATCCTGATCACTGGATCAATTAAATGATACGGCATTGTCAAGGCGCAGGCTCAGCCCTACGGCGACGCCGCGGTCGCCACCTTCACCTGGACGGTGGAACCGGGCGAGGGCCGTCCCCGGCACGCCATCCACGGACGCGACAAAAGCCGGAGATGAGCCGGCGGGAACGCAGGTTTGATATTCTCTGATTGGAAGCATTTTATGTGGGTTAAAAAGATCATTTTGGGTATCGTGCTGGTCGTTGTCGTTTCGGCATGCCTCTACCTCGCCACCCTGCACTGGAATGCCCCCGCGACAGGGCGAACCAGCGTACACCCCATGGCGCCTGACTTCACACTGACCTCGCTCAGTGGCGACACCATCAACTTGAAAGACCTTCGGGGCAAGGTCGTGTTGCTGAACTTCTGGGCAACCTGGTGCGGTCCGTGCCGGATGGAGATCCCGGGATTGGTAGATTTACAGTCAAGATATGGGTCCCAGGGCCTTCGTGTCATCGGGATGGACGAAATTTCAGAAGACAGCGCCAGCGCCGTCCGGAGGTTCTATCAGGAGTTCCAATTGAATTATCCCGTGGTTCTGGCAAGTGACAGGGTGGGGAATCTGTATGGGGGCATTTACGGTACTCCCACAAGCGTCCTGATCGGCCGCGATGGGCGGATCTACGGCGAATACGTCGGGTTGACCGGTGAGAGCGTCTTCGCGCAAGCAATTCAAAATCTTCTCGACGCAGAGCCCAATGGGTAGCTGTAACAGCAAGCGCAGAGGGCACGGGTCGCCGGTGATGCGCATAGAGCGAATTCTGCCACGTGCGCGGGTGTGAGCTACGTTCTGCCATGCTTCGGCAGGTTCGCTGCCACTGCCTTGCCGCTTGACCGCACACCTCGAAAAACCACGATGCGTGAGCCACCCGCCGACTCTGCGTCCGCTGCGTTAAGCCTTTTCAACCCACAGAGGGCACAGAGAAGAAATCTTGGCAGAAAGCGGTTCGCGACGGGGCCGAGTTTGTGTCGTGCGCTCTTGATCTTGAGGAACCCACAGTTATATCCACGTGCGATTTAACCATGCCTGCCAACTCCAGGCTACCTGCCAAGAACAATGTCGATCCCCGAAAGCACCAGTGCCAGCTTGGAAGGCGGAAGCTTGCCCACGCGCTGGGTGAGGCAGTCCTTGTCAATGCTGACGATCAGCGACACGTTGGCGACGGAGTCTTTTGCCAACCCTGTAAGGCGCTTTGAGAGGTGCACATTACCCGGCGCTAAAGCCCACTTGAGATTACTCGTCAGCGGCACGCAGACGACCGTGGCGATTCGGCTCCGATTGAGTGCGTCACCCTGCACCACGATCACCGGCCTTCGAAACCCCGGACCGGAGCCCTCCGGGGCAGGCAAGTCCGCCCACCAGATCTCGCCCTGTGAGATTACCACTCGCTTCGCCTCAGGATGCGGCGGGCGGCGGAGGAAACAAACGAATCCCTGGTGTCTCCCAACTCGGCGCAGACCCGGTTCATTGCCTCTGTGACTTCGTCCGGCGCATGCCGCGCAAGAAACTCCCTAAGCGCGTCACTGAACAGTTGGCTGCGTGACTTCTTCGTACGGCGGGCCAGACGCTCTGCTCGCTCGAAAACCTCATTAGGGATGGAAACTGCTGTTTTCATACCATCAGTATAACCAGCTCCAATCATGGGAGCAATCGAACAAGCTGAGCGAATTGGGAGGATGGTTGTTGACGTTCCGACGGGTGGTGCACACATACCGGTTTCTGGTATGTGTGCGATCTAGCCTGACTTCCGCGCTCGGGCGAGTGAGGTATCGCATTGGCAATGAGATAGCATTTCATTCCGTCACTATGGCGAAAGGGCGGACCAACTTTTGACCGGCTTCAT
>JAKAWN010000638.1 GCA_021827245.1 Acidobacteriota bacterium
CAACGGCTCATTGAATGAAGCGCGGGCACACGGCATCTGGCATCCGACTGCGCACATTTTCACCGACGACTCCGAGACCTGGAACCGCTTCAAGCTCCCTACGGGCCTATATAACGTTTTTGTTGCTTCCTATCAGGGAGGCTACTCGTTTAACCGCTTTATTACGATGTCGGGTCTGGTACAGCTGAATTCAGTCCAGCAATACCCGTGGAGCACGAATCTACGGTTCCAGTATGAATATAAGCCGGACAGCTTCCTCTACGTGATCTACAACCAGGGCAGTCAATTCAATAGTATCGAGGCAGGAAATCCAAGCCTGCCGTCACAGAAGACCTTTACGGTAAAACTTACATATTCATTCCTACGTTGAGTAAAGTACGTTGACCTCTTAGCAACCACTTCCGAGATGTGCGCACCTTGAACCCGCCGAAAAACTATGAGCGTGCTGTGTGCTACGAAAGCGACCACCGTAATTCAGGCGGTCGCAATGCTTCATTGAAGATGAGGGCAGGCCCCTCGGGACCGGCTTGCAGGAGCTGGTTTCAAACCGCCTCAAGCTGCATTGGTCAAGAGCCATTGTGGTGAGCGTTGAGGGAAAAGGCAACGCGATGACTTTGTCAGGTGTGGATCAAGAAGGCGAACGCAAGTGTACGGAGCGGCCGACCAGGCTGCGAATCTAGCGAGGAGGAAGTCCTTGCACCGTCAATTACCTGGTTCGGACGGTTAGCATATCCGGTGCGCGCTGAGGTAACGAAGCGCGTTCTGCCCGGATGTAAAAGTCTCAGCTGCCCTGCGGTAACGCTGCGGTAGGAACGACCTGGGAGGCAAGCAAACTCAGAGGCCTCAACATCAAGAAATATCTGCAGCCACGAAATCGTTCGCCATGGGAAGTCGTATACATGGAGTCAACGCTGGAAGCCGACCTACTGTTTATTTAGGGAAGGCCGATGACTCGAAGGAAGAAACAGGTAAATGCACTTCGAGGGACAGCCGTGGTAGGGGATGAAGCATCTGAGAAAAGATTCGTAGAGATAACGTCGGGAAGATCCAGGTGGCAGCAGGGGCTGGTAGCAACCTGCAAAGACTTCATGATCGAGGCTTAGTACTACTGTGTTATAAAGGAGATACCTCCACTTCGGTTAGTCTAGCGGTGCAAATTGTTGGGTAGTACGTTGATGGAATGAGCCCTCGCCAACTGGATTTCTCGCGTCAAGGGGAGCGTCTCCAGGTCTATTTGGATGGACTGACAGAAGCCGCCGGACATGCTGATCGGGTGGTTCCTATCGAGAACTACACGAAGGGACTCATGCTGCCGATCGAGCGCAAGAGCGTAGAGCCGATGGCGGCACGTCTGGCTCCCGACAACGTGCGCCAGATGCATCAGTCGTTGCATCACATCGTTGCCGATGCAGCCTGGAGCGATGACGCGCTTCTGAAGCGAGTTCGCAGCCAAGTGCTTCCCGTCATGACGCGGAAACATGCACTGGCGGCCTGGATTGTGGATGACACGGGATTCCCCAAGAAGGGTACTCATTCGGTTGGAGTCACCCGTCAGTACTGCGGGCAGTTGGGCAAGCAGGACAACTGCCGAGTGGCGGTGAGTGTATCGCTTGCCACCGAAGAGGCAAGTATTCCCGCGGCGTACCGTCTCTATCTTCCCGAGGTGTGGGCAAACGACAAGGAGCGGTGCAAGGAAGCTGGCGTACCCAAAGAGATCAGTTTCCAGACCAAGCCGGATATTGCGCTTGGGCAGATCCGTTCGCTGGTCAACGAAGATGTTCCGCGTGGCGTGGTGCTGGCTGATGCCGCCTACGGGAACGACAACGGCTTTCGAGATGGGCTCGTTTCGCTGGAGCTTTCCTACGCTGTTGGCATCCAGTCCTCGACGACGCTTTGGCCTCCGGGTCTCGTGCCGCTGCCGCCCCGGCCCAAGGGCAAGATGGGCCGTCCGCCGCGGCTACTGCAGAGGGATGAACAGCATCAGCCGCTTACCGCCAAACAACTTGCTTTGTGCCTGAGCGCTACCGACTTGCACAAGGTGAGCTGGCGCGAGGGAACACGCGGCATGATGCGTTCACGGTTTGCCGCCATTCGTGTTCGCGTAGCCCATCGCGACTATTGGCGCAAAGAGCCGCATCCTGAGCAATGGCTGTTGATTGAGTGGCCGGCAGAAGAGAAGGAGCCAACGAAATACTGGCTGTCGAATCTAAACGCGTCAATCTCTCTGCGCAAATTGGTTGCCATCGCCAAACTGCGCTGGCGCATCGAGCGCGACTACGAGGAACTGAAGCAAGAACTCGGCTTGGGGCATTTTGAAGGCCGGAACTGGCGCGGGTTTCATCATCATGCAACGTTATCGATTGCAGCTTATGGCTTCCTGGTTCTGGAGCGGTCCCTTTTTTCCCCCTCAGCCAGGTCGCGGCCAGTCGAAGCAGGAAACATCCAAATTCAAATACACCCAATGCAATCCGACTACACGCCCCGCGGCGCTACCCGTAAGAACAGAACGGCATAATCCTCAATCCATCGCCACACTGCGACGCCAGATTGCAACCCACCTCGCCCGCTCCCTGCCAAGATGTCCGTGTTGCCTGCGTGATCACTTATAACACAGTAGTACTAGGCGGCGGTATTGATTGCGGTCGAATGGGCCAAGGTCGCCAGCTCGATTCGCGGCGAAAAAGCGTACGGCCGCAGGGCAGGCGGGGCCTCAATTCTGCTGCGCGGACGCATGGCGATTTCGATATGCCGCGCGCAAAGCACAAGCAACCGGGGGATTGGTCATCTGTTTGGCGAACACTCCATAGCTGAACGTTCCAGGGCGCAATGTGGACCAATAGGAGCCATGCCACAGCAATGGCCGGTGCAGATGGATGATCTGATTCTCCAGAATCATGACTCCGCAGACGAGGTTGTTTTTCGGCTGAAGAATCGTCCTGGCCGGATCGTCGGGCGGCAGCTTTCTATCCGCTTCCTGGTCGAACGGACAGCCATATCGCTGCTGGTCGGCATAGGTAAGCTGCAACAATCCTTCCGAGCGTACTTTCGTCGCCCCCACGTCTTCCTCCTTCGCGAGTTTGGGCTCGGTATGGCGAACATTCGCGTCCGGGTCCAGGCCTGCCTCTGCGCCTGCGAGCGCCTGAAAGAAATAAGCCCAGAACGTGCGCTTGTCT
>JAKAWN010000639.1 GCA_021827245.1 Acidobacteriota bacterium
AGCCGGGGCCGTGATGCTCGTCGTACTGTTTCTTATGTTCCGGAATTGGGTCCTGGTCTTCGCCAATATGGCGGTCGCGATGGTGAGCATCGTCTGGAGCATGGGGCTTTTCGTCGGATTGGGGATACCCATCCACATCATGGCCTCCATGAGCCCGGTCTTCCTGATGGCGATCAGCACCGACACGGTGCACATCTTCAATGAGTTCTACTTTCGGTTCCGGGAGGTGGGTAGAAAGAAGGAGTCCATTCTGGCTACGATGGGCGTAGTCGGCCTCCCCGTACTTTACTCCGATCTGACTGCGGCCGCAGGTTTCGCTTCTCTCGGCATTGGTCCGATCATACCGGTGCGAATTTTTGGCTTCCTTGTAGCTCTGGGAACCCTCGTGATTCTCCTCATGAGTTTTACATGCGTACCGGCAATCATGGCCCTGATCGGGGAGGAAAAGCTGGCCCGCCTGGTTCCTGAGCAACTGCCGCGAGCGGCTGGGGAGACCTGGCTCGGGCGAGTTGGACAATTCAGCCTGCGCTGGCGGAAGGCGGTCATGTGGGTAGCAGCTCTGCTAGTCGCCATCTCGGTCGTGGGTGTGGCGCGTATTCGCATCAACAACAACATGATTAGCTGGTTCAAGCGAGATAGCGCCGTGCGAACGGCCGATCGCGTGATGAACGAGAACCTCGGCGGGACGGCCACGCTATATCTGGTCGCAAACAGCTCCCAAACCGAGGCCATAAAGGGTCCGAAGGTCCTCCGGGGCCTGCTGGACTTGCAGGCCTACCTGGAGAGCAAGCCGCTGGTCGGCAAGACGCTTTCCGTTGCGAACTATCTAAAGCGGGTGAATCGGGTTCTGCATGGTGACGATCCGCGCTACGACTCGGTTCCCGATTCCAAAGATGTCATCGCGCAGTACCTGTTGCTCCTGCAGATGGGCATCCAGCCACGCGACTTGAACAATGTTGTGGACTATCCCTATCAGAAGGCGAACGTGATCGTGCAACTAAAGTCGTGGGATGCCGTTAAGACCCGCGCTCTCTTGAGTGACGCACTGAAGTATGTCGCGGGTCACCCCGTGCCGGGCGTCGAGGTCAGGCCTGCCGGAATCGCCTACTTCAACATGGTCTGGAACCACGAAGTGCTGGTGGGGATGCTTTCGGGGTTCATCGCCTCGACAGTTCTGGTGCTCTTTCTCCTCGCGCTGGACTATCGATCCGTGAGGTGGGGAATCGTGAGCTTCATCCCTTTGCTGTTCACCATCCTGCTTATCTACGGAGTGGTGGGCTTGGCGGGCAAAGATTTCGACATGCCCATCTCGGTCCTCTCGACGCTTTCGCTCGGCCTGGCCGTGGACTTCGCCATTCATTTCGTGAGCCGCTTCCAGCAGCGGTATCGGGAGGTGGGGGACGTTCTTGGCGCGCTGGAGTGGACGGTGGCGCGCCCCGGCCGGGGCATACTCCGCAACGCCCTGCTGTTTGCCTCAGGCTTCTCGGTGATGCTATTCGCCCAACTGACGCCCTATATTACCGTGGGCGCATTCATGATTGCGATCATGCTGCTTTCTGCCGCGGCGACCCTCATCCTGCTGCCGGCGCTCGTCTCGCTCACAGCCGCGTGGCTGGTGAGACCGGAGGCGCCCCATGTTTAGGCGTTTGCGGAACAAATACATACTTCTGAGTCTCATGGCTTCCTTGGAGTTAATCCCCACTGGGGTTTTGCGCGGCCAAGCATTGCCCGCCGGCGAAGTGGTTGCTCGGGCCCACCAGGTCCTGTTCTACCCCGGCAACGACATGTTGGCTAGGGTGCGGATGCGCCTCGTCACCAAGGAAGGGAGTGAACGCCTTCGAGAAATGACGATGCTGCGGAAGAATCTCCCGGAGGGTGGCCAGCAGCGGTATTTCATTTACTTTCACAGCCCCGCCGATGTACGCGGCATGACCTTCCTGGTGTGGAAGCACCCGCCGCGCGACGCGGAGCGTTGGCTTTTCCTTCCTGCGTTGAACATGGTGCGGCGCATCGCCGCCAACGACAGGCGCTCCAGCTTCGTCGGCTCCGACTTCAGTTACGAAGACATCTCCGGGCGGGAAGTAGGCGAGGATACGCACACGCTGGCGCGTGAGGACGCGCTAAACAACAGGCCGGTGTTCGTCATCCACAGCGCGCCGAAGGACGAGCGGAGCGTTGACTTCAGTTACCGGCTCTCCTGGATTGACAAGGAGAACTTTGTCCTGTGGCGCGAGGAGTACTACGACAAACGCAATGAGCTTTACAAGGTGTTTTCCGCGGACGAGGTTAAGCAGGTGGAGGGCCAGTGGACGACCCTCCGGCGTACGATGAGGAACGCGCAGAATGGTCACCGCACTGAGGTCACTTTCCTCGAGGTGCACTACAACGTCGGCCTCGACGAGAGCCTTTTTACCGAGCGCTACCTTCGCAACCCTCCGGCCCGCTGGATCCGTTGAGAGTCCCCCTCGGATCGGCGAAACGCCTCAGATCCTTCGCACCGTGCCATGCGCCTTCGTGCCAGCTTCGTGATGATTTCTCTCCTATTGGGAGCCGGACCCCTGTTCGCCCAGTCAACGCAAAGTCAAGGCAACCACAAGCTCCCTTTCCGGGTTCATGGATTTCTTCTTGATAACAACACGGTCCGCACAGAAGGTGCCGACGGCAAAGAAGGTGGTCCCTTCCTCTGGGCTGACGAGCGGTTGCGGCTTGAGATTTCCAATGAGACTGCCAAGGGCTGTCTCTCTTTCCAATTCAAAGGAGATCTTTTTCACGACGCCATCGCCAACAAGCCCAGTGGTCTGGTGCGGGAAGCTTACCTTGACTGCTCGCGGGGTCGGTTCGATTTGCGCTTGGGCCGCCAGATCGTGACCTGGGGACTGGGCGATTTGCTCTTTATCAACGATGTCTTTCCAAAGGACTGGAGCGCATTCTTTTCTGGACGACCCGTGGAGTACTTGAAGTTAGGTGTTGATGCTGCCAAGCTCGACGTGAGCACGCCCGCGCTGAATGCCGAGCTGGTGGTGATTCCGTTCTTCACGGCAGACACCCTGCCGAGCCCTCAACGTTTCTTTTTCTTTGATCCGCTGGCGAACGTCAGCAACCGGTCTCTGCGCGAACCCGCCAGCACGATGGGCAACACGGAGTATGCACTTCGACTCTACCGGAGACTT